>DAOOTD010000001.1 GCA_035390125.1 Candidatus Moraniibacteriota bacterium | reverse complement strand
CTACAGCAAGACGAAAAGACCCCGTGGAGCTTTACTACAACTTGGTATTGGATTGGAATTTTGGTTGCCTAGAATAGGTGGGAGACTTTGATATCCTGATTTCGGTCAGGATGGAGTCGACAGTGTAATACCACTCTATCAAAGTTTTAATTCTAACCCTGCTCCGTTATGAGTTTCAAACCGCAATCTATAAATTTCAGCATTGCTTGTGTTTGAATCTCATATCCGGAGCGGGAACAGTGCCTGGTGGGTAGTTTGACTGGGGCGGTCGCCTCCTAAATGGCAACGGAGGCGTTTACAAAGGTTGGTTAGGTCCGGATGGAAATCGGACTGATAGCGCAAAAGTACAAACCAGCTTTACTGCAAGACACATAAGTCAATCAGTCACGAAAGTGGAATTTAGTGAACCGACTGTCGCATGTAGATGCGCAGAAGATCATCAGATAAAAGTTACCCCGGGGATAACAGGCTGATCCTTCCCAAGAGTCCATATCGACGGAAGGGTTTGGCACCTCGATGTCGGCTCATCGCATCCTGGGGCTGGAGAAGGTCCCAAGGGTTTGGCTGTTCGCCAATTAAAGCGGTACGCGAGCTGGGTTCAAACCGTCGTGAGACAGGTTGGTCCCTATCTGCTGTAGGCGTGAATATTTGAGGGAACTCTTTCCTAGTACGAGAGGACCGGAAAGAACAAACCTCTGGTGTATCGGCTGGACCGCCAGGTCCACTGCCGAGTAGCTATGTTTGGACGAGATAACCGCTGAAAGCATCTAAGCGGGAAGCTCATCCCAAGATTAGATATTACGTATAATTTATTATACGAGGATCTCCTAGAAGAAGACTAGGTTGATAGGCTTTAGGTGTAAGCTTCGTAAGGAGTTGAGCCAAGAAGTACTAATAGATTCATTAATCTTTCTTATTTTTATGGTTAGTGGTTAAGAGTTACTTATTGAAAATTTGGAAACCAAAATTCTCGGTGCTTCTAGCGAAGTGGTAACACCTCTTCCCATCCCGAACAGAGCAGTTAAGCACTTCAGCGCCGATGGTACCTCCATGAGGGAGAGTAGGTCAGTGCCGAGAATTTTGGTTTCCATTTGAGGTAAACTTCCCGCTTAAGCGGGATTTTTTGTTTGGTAAAAAATTATTTTAATTCTTAATTTTAAATAGCAGGTCTTGTTTTTTTATGGCAATAAAATATACTTATAATAATAACTAACCAAAAAAAATAATATGGAAAACTCAGAAATAATAAAAAAAAGGATTAAAATTATAGCGGGTTATTTGGTTGTTTTTGTTGTGATTGTCTTTATTTCTTATCTATTATTTTCTCCAGCAGCGACCTGTTCTGATAAAATACAAAATCAAGGAGAAAAAGGAATTGATTGTGGCGGACCATGTTCTCCATGCAAGGATGTTGCTCAAATAGAAGATTTGATTATTGATGAAGTTGCCTTCGCTTATGGAGGCAATGATGTCTATGATGTTGTTGCAAAAATATATAATCCAAATGAATCTATGGGAGCGAAATCATTCAGATACATCTTTACTTTAAAAGATAAATCTGGATTAACCATAAAAACTCAAGAAGGATACAGTTTTATCCTTCCGTCAGATACCAGATATTTAGCAGTGTTAAATTTAAAAACAGAGAATGATGAAATTCCTAAAGATGTGAGTGTTGAGATAAGTGACACCCAGTGGGAAAAGTTATCAAAAATTGGTAAGCCTCAAATTGGAGTATATAGTAAAAAATTTGGTGCTGCCCCAACCCCTAATAGCAGTCAAGTTGAGGGATTAATCAGAAACGAAAGTGGGTATGATTTTAAAAAAATAGACGCCACAATAGTTATTCGTGATGAAAATGGTAATATAATTGGCATAAATACAACTCAAAGAGATTCTGTACGTGCAAAGGAAGAGCAAAAATTTAGCGTAAGCTGGCCCTATTTATTGCAAGGAAATATACAAAATATAGAGGTTGATCCTCAAATAAATGTTTTTGATTCTGAGAATTTTTCTGTTTCCCGATAATTATATAAATGCTTTAAAATAAATAACCCATAATTATTTTTTTCTGTATTTTAAATGTAGAATATTGCCTATGATAAATAAATTGCTGAAAATAGATCCAATACTTATATTTTCAACATTCCTTTTGCTGGCGATAGGCTTAGTTGTACTTTATAGTATCTCTATGTTTATCCCCAGTGGAGGAAGTCTGAATATTTTTTGGCGGCAAATAATGTTTGTTTTTATAGGAATCACATGCATGTTTTTTTTCGCTTTTTTTGATTATCAAATTCTAAAATCAAAAAGCACGCTGATTTATTTTTTTACGCTAATTATATTAGTGGCAGTCTTAATTTTTGGAATTACAGTAAGGGGCACAGCAGGATGGATAGGCATAGGATCTTTTCATGTTCAGCCGGTAGAAATTGCAAAAATTTCACTTATTATTTTTCTAGCCAGTTTTATTTCGCAGAAGAAAATGGAACTAGGTGAAACAGGAAGGCTTATTGCATCATTAATTCTTTGCGGGATAATGTTTATCTTAGTAATAAAACAACCAGATTTCGGAAGCGCCATGGTTCTTGTTGCTATATGGATCAGCATGACTGCTGTTTCCGGTATAAGTGCAAGGAAAATCCTTATTATAATATTATTTGGAATAATATTATCAGTTTTAGGGTGGTTTCAATTGCAAACATATCAAAAAGATAGGATTTATGGTTTAGTAAAATCGGGCGTAGTAGATCCACGAGGAAGCGGATATAACGTTATTCAATCAATGATTTCAGTCGGATCTGGCGGTTTAATAGGCAAAGGAATAGGTCACGGATCACAATCGCAGTTAAATTTTTTACCTGAGAAGCATACTGATTTTATCTTTGCTTCTATTGCTGAAGAGCTGGGACTTTTGGGGTCATTTTTTATTTTAGGTTTGTATTTTATAATTTTTTCAAGAATGAGAACTATTGCACTAAATGCGCCTGATAATTTCAGTTTCCTGATAGTTGTTGGCATCATGTCTATGTTTTTTGTACAAATTTTTGAAAATATAGGCATGAATATAGGTATTATGCCGGTTACTGGCATCCCATTGCCCCTTTTGAGTTATGGCGGAAGCTCAATGATAACTCTTTTAATCAGTATTGGTATTTTAATTAATATAAATTCAAAAAAAGAAACATCTACTTATCCTAATATTTAAAAATATTCCTAATCTTGCTAATAGGAAAAATGTGTGTTATTATGGTTCAAGATTTGTAATAATTTATTATATAAAAAAATGTCTGTACCAAAACAAAGGCACACAAAACAGAGACGGGATGCCAAAAGAGATCGTTTTAAAACTAAAATAGTAAAAACAATAACTTGTCCAAAGTGTAATAAAGCAAAGCTTCCTCACAAGGCCTGCAGTTTCTGCGGATTTTATAAGGGTAAAGAAGTTGTCAATACTCTTAAAAAAGTTAATAAAAAGAAATAATTTTAAAATAAAAATGGCAAATCGGCACCTTCAACGTTCAATTGCGATGCAATCTCTTTTTGAGTGGGATTTTCAGGGAGGAAATAATGATAATATTGACGATATTATAGACCGTAATGTTAAAGAATTTGCTCCTGGTATAGATCAATACGATTTTGTCACTTCTCTGGTAAAGGGAACCATGCAAAATTTGTCTGATATAGATGCTATCATAGAAAAATGTGCTCCCGAATGGCCATTAGATCAAGTTGCTATAATAGATCGCAATGTTTTACGTTTGGGTATTTATGAACTTATGCATGGCAATTATGAAGAAGTGCCTCCTAAGGTTGCTATAAATGAGGCTATAGAACTTGCAAAAAATTTTGGTGGTGAAAATAGCGCACGATTTGTGAATGGTGTTTTAGGAACAATCTATCGAGAGATGGGAGAGCCTATGAAAGATGATACTTCTAAAAATCACAAAAAGAGTGACATTGAAAAAGAAGAAAAATAGATTTTTATTATAATAATTAATGATTAAAATCCGAAATTCTAAATTCGAAATGTTAAATATTAAGATTTATTATTTCGTGCGTTGAATTTCGAGTTTTACACTTTTTATGATAGAAAGTTTAGCTAAGAAAATCGCAATTAAATTCAATAATATTGAATTGCTTAAGCAGGCAACAACTCATCGTTCTTATTTGAATGAAAACAGGAATTACGAACTCGATCATAATGAACGGCTGGAGTTTTTGGGTGATGCTGTTTTAGAACTTATCATAACTGAGTATCTTTATAAAAATTACTCAAATCCGGAAGGCGAACTTACAAGCTGGAGAAGTGCTTTAGTCAATGGTGAAATGCTGGCGCAGATAGCTAAAGAACTTGAAGTAGAAAAATATTTATTAATGAGTCGGGGAGAAGCCAAGGATACTGGACGTGCTAGACAATATTTGCTAGCCAATGCACTGGAAGCAATTATTGGTGCTATCTATCTTGACCAGGGTTATGAAAGTGTTAGAAAGTTTGTTTTAAATAATGTCGCTAAAAAACTCCAAGGAATACTGGATAAAAAACTCTATCTTGATCCAAAAAGTTATTTTCAGGAAAAGGCACAGGAAAATAATAAAATAACGCCAATTTATAAGGTTATCAAGGATTGGGGTCCTGATCATGACAAGCATTTTGTTGTGGGAGTTTTTCTTGGTGATAAACTTATAGCAGAAGGCAGTGGTAATTCAAAGCAAGAAGCTCAGCGTGAAGCTGCCAGGGAAGGGCTAAAAATTAAAGGATGGTTATAGAATACACAGCAATAAATTCCTGCTTGGAGCGGGAATTTTTTTATTTTCAATAAGACATTGATTGTTTGCTAATTGGCTTTAAAAAATGTTATAATTAAAGCAAGTTTTGTAAAAAATACAATATAAAAAATAAAATTATGTACGATATAATAATAAAAAATGGAACTATTATAGATGGAAGCGGCAAGCCAATGTACCGAGCTGATATAGGCATACAAGAAGGCGTAATAACTTACATCGGCGATCTAAAAAATGAATGTACTGAGATAGAAATTGATGCTACTAAAAGATATGTTACGCCGGGTTTTATTGATATCAATAACCATTCTGATACTTATTGGAGAATTTTTTCTGATCCAGCACTAGAAAGTCTTATTTATCAAGGAATAACGACTATTGTTGGTGGGAATTGTGGATCATCTATAGCTCCGCTTGTTGATCACCATGTTATGAAATCTATCCAAAAATGGGCGGATATAAAAAAGATCAGTTTTAATTGGGTTAGCATGAAAGATTTTCTGGAGGAAGTAAGCAAAAAAAATATATCTTTAAATTTCGGTAGTTTAGTTGGCCATGAAACGCTTCGTAGAGGATTGGTAGGTGATGAAGTTCGCGACATTAACTCTGTTGAAATGGAAACTATGAAAAAAATGCTTGAGCAGGCGATGAAAGAAGGAGCTCTAGGCTTGTCTACTGGTCTGGTTTATACGCACGCAAAACTGGCGTCTTCGCTTGAAATTGAAGAATTAGCAGAAGTTGTAAAGAAATATGATGGAGTTTACGCTACACACATTAGGGGAGAGGGTCATGAACTTCTTAATTCAATAGAAGAAGCTATAGGTGTCGCTAGAGTTACAGGGGTACGTCTGCAAATTTCTCACTTAAAAGCTGTGGGCATGAGAAATTGGAATATTATGGGAAAAGCTCTGAATGTTATTGAAAAAGCCCGTAAAGAAGGAATAGATGTTAATTTTGATGTTTATCCTTATACTGTGACTGGCAATGTTCTTTATATATTGCTTCCTGACTGGGCAACAGAAGGCGGTCGCAATATGATGATTTCCAGGCTAAAAGACCCAAATAATAGGGAAAGTATTATAAAAGAAATGAAAGAAAGCGAATTTGATTATTCAAAAATAATAATTTCCGTTTCTAATATAGATAAAACGCTCAACCATAAAAAAATCTCAGAGATTGCAAAAGCTCAAGAAAAAAGCGTAGAGGAAGTTATTATCGATTTGCTTATTGCAAGTGAAGGGCGTGTAATAACAATGATTGAACTTCTAAGCGAAGAAAATATTGATAAATGCATCATGAATCCTTTTTCAATAATTTCATCCAATGGTTCTGGATATAAAATTGAACATAGTAAAACAGGTGAGCTTGTGCACCCTAGAAGTTTTGGTACTTTTCCAAGGATATTTGCAAACTACGTAAGAAAAAAAGAAATTATTAGCTGGGAAGAAGCTGTTTATAAAATGAGTGGTCTGCCTGCCGAAAAGTTTAAAATAAAAAAACGAGGCATAATTAAAGAAAAAAATTATGCTGATATAGTCGTTTTTGATCCAAACTTAATCCGCGATATGGCAACAATTGAAAATCCTTATAAATATTCACAAGGCATAGACTGGGTTATTATTAATGGAAAACCTATTATTAAAAATGGAATTATGACTAGCATGAGGTCAGGCGAAGTTATTAAAAGAAAATCATCTTTTTTTGAATTCTAAAAATACAGACTATGGATGCTTCTTTTTTCAAAGATAAAAAAATTACTGTCATGGGAATCGGATTGCATGGCGGAAGTGTTGGTATGATAAAATTTTTGTCAGATCATGGAGCAAAAGTAATTGCGACTGATATAAAAACCAAGGAGCATCTGGAATCTTCACTGGAAAAATTAAAAGGCGTGAAAAATGTTCACTTTATTCTTGGGCATCACAGAAATGAAGATTTTACAAAAGTTGATATGGTGATTAAAAATCCTGCTGTTCCTTGGAATGAAAAACATATCAAAATAGCTCTTGAAAACAATATTCCTGTTGAAATGGATTCAGGTCTGTTTTTTAAGTTATGCAAAAATAAGATAATTGGAGTGACAGGAAGCAAAGGCAAAACAACAACTTCAAAAATTATATACGACATTCTTAAGTCGGCTGGAAAGAATCCTATAAAAGTGGGGATTGGTCAGATTTCTGTTATGGACAGGCTTGAAAAGTTAGAAAAAGATTCTATCCCTGTTTTTGAACTTTCAAGCTGGAGACTTTCTGCTCTTGGCAGAGAAAAAGTAAGTCCGCATATTGCAGTAATCACAAACATTTTTATCGATCATCTCAATTATTACAAAACAATGGAAAAGTATATTGAAGATAAGCAATATATTTTTTCCAATCAAAATACAAAAGACTGGCTGATTATAAATGGCGATGACCAGCAGATTCATGAAATGGTCAAAGAAAATAAAAGTCAAATTATAAGTTTCTCATATTCACCAATAAAATATAGCCCCTCTGTTTTTATTGAAGATAATATTATTTTTTTGAACGATGGAGTAGATATAAAAAGAATTATTTCTACAGAAAAAATCAATATTTTAGGCAAGCATAATCTTAGTAATGTAATGGCGGCCATAGGAGCTGTTTATGCATACGGAATTTCTGTGCCAGAAATCAAAAAAGCATTGCCTAAACTTAAAGGAACCGAACATCGTTTAGAATTTGTTTTAGAGTCAAACGGAATAAAATATTACAATGATACTGCGGCTACTATTCCTGATGCTGCAATATTGGCGTTGGAATCTTTTAGTCAGCCAGTCATTCTTATCGCAGGAGGAACAGACAAAAATCTTGATTTTAAAAAATTTGCAAAGAAAATTATTGAAAAAACAAAATATCTGGTTTTACTAAAAGGAAACGCAACAGAAAAAATTATAAATGAAATCAATGATATTTCAGAAAAGGGTCTAGTTGATTTATTTGAAGTTGTTAATTCAATGGAAGAAGCAGTTTCAATTGCTCGAAAAAAAGCACAAAAAAACGATATTGTTCTTCTTTCTCCTGGTGCTGCAAGTTTTGGTCTTTTTGCCAATGAATTTGATCGTGGCGATAAGTTTAAAGAAGCTGTAAAAAAATAACGAATTAATAAAAGAATGCTGCATATAACAGAAAAAAGTAAAAATACCCTTAGTAAGGCACTTGTTGCAGAGATTTTTATAAGTCTTGCAATGTTTGTAGTTTTTTTTGCGCCCTTAGTTAAAGCAAGTGATATTACAGCAGATATTATTATAAAGCTTGTAAATAATGCAAGAAAATCTAGCAATGTAGCTGTTTTAAAAAAGAATGATATTTTGCAAAAAGCTGCAGAGCAAAAAGCTCAGGATATGATTGAAAACAATTATTTTGCACACATATCGCCACAAGGAAAGTCGCCATGGGACTGGATAAATGAAAATAAATATGGATATAGATATGCTGGAGAAAATTTAGCTATAAATTTTACAAGTGCTGAAGATCAGCAGAAAGCTTGGATGAATAGTCCAACGCATCGAAAAAATATATTAAATGAAAATTATGATGAAACGGGGATTGCTGTTAAACAGGGCATAATTGATGGACAAAGGGCGGTTGTTGTTGTGCAAATGTTTGGAAAACAGATGCAACAAAACATATCTAGTGGCAATATGCCAATAAGCACAGTATCTGATATAAATACCCAAGAAAAAAAGCCAAGCAAGGTGGCAGGAATTTCTGATAAAACAAGTTTAGATGTTCTTTTTAAAAATAATCAATCAGCAATCATAGGTTGGTCTTTGGCTTTCGGATTTGCAATCTTCCTTATTTTAATTGATATTGCTGCAGTCATACACAAAAAACATGATCCTCTGTTTATTCTGCAGAAAAACAAGAATACAAAATTCTATGATGTTTATTGAAAAGTATTTTTTAATTATTTTATAAGACATATTTTTTAACGCTTGGTAAATTATCAAGGTCATTATTAGAAAAAAGTAAGCATAAAATAGGCTTACTTTTTTGTTATTTAAAGTACTTTGCTTGTATAAATAAAAATAACCCTTCTGAGGTTGAAAAAAAATATTACTCATGTATACTAAATCTATGGACTATTTTGAAATAAAAGGTGGAAAAAGGCTTTCTGGAAGCATAGATGTAAGGGGTTCGAAAAACGCGACTACGCCTATTTTAGCTGCTACATTGCTTACAAATGAGCCTTGTACTATTTCCAACGTTCCTCTAATTGAGGATGTTTTTCGCATGGTTGAGATATTAAAAGGAATAGGAGCCTCTATTGATTGGGTAGAGGAAAGAACTCTTAAAATTTGTTCCAAAGATATTGATCCAGCCCATTTAGACGATTCTCTGGTAAAAAAACTCCGGTCTTCAATTTTGCTGCTGGGTTCATTAAGTGCCAGATTTGATTTTTTTTCATTCCATCATCCAGGAGGATGTGTGATAGGCAAGCGTCCAGTCGGGACTCACTTTGATGTCTTAGAAAAAATGGGCGTACATATAACAAATATTAATGAAAAAACATACAAAATAGATGCTAGGAACAGAAAAAGTGCCAACATTGTACTGAAAGAATTTTCAGTAACAGCGACAGAAAATGCCATGATGCTGGCAGCATCTCTACCTGGGAAAACAATTATAAAAATTGCTGCTCAGGAGCCGCATGTCGAAGATCTTGGGAAATTCTTGGTTTCTATGGGTGCTGAAATTAAAGGATTAGGAACGCATACATTAGAAATTATAGGCAGTAAAAAACTTCATGGCGCTGATCATAAAATTATTCCAGATGCAAATGAAGCGGCGACATTCATTATTATGGGTGTAGCAACAAAAAGTCCTATAAAAGTAAAAAATGCTAAGGAAGAGAACTTGGATTTGGTTTTGGAAAAACTCAGGGAATTCGGAGCAGATTTTAAAATAGAAAATAATTCAATAGAAGTTATACCATCAGATAAATTGAAAGCAATTGAAAAAATAGATGCTCGCATATATCCTGGTATACCAAGTGATATACAAGCTCCAATAGGTGTTTTGGCTTCACAAGCAGACGGAGAGACTATGATTTTTGATACTTTATTTGAAGGACGTTTTAATTATTTGACGGAATTGGAAAAAATGGGAGCACGGTCTAGAATACTTAATCCCCATCAAGCTGTTATTTATGGTCCAGCTCATTTGCGGGGAAGTGCTATAAAAAGTTTTGATTTGAGAGCCGGAGCTTCATTAATTATAGCCGCGCTCTGTGCTGAAGGTACAACTACAATAGAAGAAATATACCAAGTAGATAGAGGATATGAGAGGATTGAAGAAAGGTTACAAAAATTAGGTGCAGATATAAAAAGGGTGCGAAAATAAATTATATGAAGATAGGAATAATTGGTTCGATGCAATTTACTGATAAGATGTTGGAAGTAAAAGATGAGCTTAATATAATGGGGCATGATGCTTTTCTTACGGATCTGCATAAATCAATGATAGGCAAGAATAACTCCGAAATTGAAAAAATTAAATTGCATCAAAAATTCAACATGGACGCTATTCGCGAATTTTGGAGAGCAATGCAGGGAGCAGACGCAGTTTTAGTTCTGAATTTTGACAAAAATGGAATTGAAAATTATATCGGGGGAAATACTTTGATGGAAATAGGATTTGCTCACGTTCTTAATCAGAAAATATTTTTGTTCAATCCAATCCCGGAAATGCCATATTGCAAAACTGAAATAGAAGCGGTTAAGCCAATTATAATAAATGGAGATTTGAATCTAATAAAATAATTATGTTTATACGAAAAATTGGAATAGATTTAGGGACAGCTAATACTTTAGTTTTTATACCCGGAAAAGGAATCGTAGTTAATGAGCCTTCCGTGGTAGCGGTTTCTCCTACAGAGAATGTTGTTTTGGCCGTAGGTAATCAAGCTAAAGAAATGTTAGGACGCACGCCCGACAATATTGTTGCTAGCCGTCCCATGAAAGACGGAGTTATTGCAGATTACAGAGTAACTGAAGCAATGCTTAAGTATTTTATTAATAAAGTTACTGGAAGGATCCGTTTTTTCCGTCCAGAAATTATGATTTCTATTCCAGCGGGGGTAACTTCAACGGAAAGAAGGGCAGTTATTGATGCAGCTGTAAAAGCTGGGGCAAAGTCAGCTTATGTAGTTAAAGAGCCTTTACTAGCAGCTATTGGAGCCGGAATACCCATCCATAATGCCCAGGGCAATATGATTATTAATATAGGTGGTGGAACATCAGAAATAGCTGTAATCTCGCTAGGGGGGGTTGTAGCGGCTCACAGTGCGCGTGTAGGAGGCAACAAATTTGATCAGGCTATTTCTGACTATATCAAACGTAAATATGGTTTAGCAATAGGGGATAGAACAGCTGAAGACATAAAGAAAGAAATTGGAAGTGCAATTGCACAAGTTAAAGAAGAACATATAGAAATTCGAGGACGTGATCTTATGGGAGGCTTGCCAAAAACGATAAAAATTTCTTCAAATGAAATTACTGAAGCACTCCAGGATGAACTCCGTGAAGTGGTTAATGCGATTAAAAAAGTTTTTCAGGAAACCCCTCCGGAATTAGCAGCTGATATTATGGATAAAGGTATGGTTCTTTCCGGTGGTGGTGCGCTTCTAAGAAATTTAGATCAGCTTATAACCAAAATAATTGGAGTTCCGTGCTATGTGGCTGATGATCCTATTTTGTGTGTCATAAAGGGAATCGGAATCGCTTTAGATAATCTGGAAGTTTACAAACGTACGATAATGCTATCAAAATAAAAATGTTAATAGGCATAGATAGTTCTCGTGCTTTTTTAAAAGATAGGACGGGAATCGAAGAATATTCTTATCAAGTCATAAAAAATCTCGCTGATAAATTAAAAGAGCACGAGATTATTTTATATATCCGTAAAAATCAAAAGGTAGATTTTGAATTGCCGAAAAATTGGAAAATAAAAAAAATAAATTTTTATTATCTTTGGACTCAAGTCGGTTTATCCCTAGAGATGTTTTTTCATCCAGTGGATGTTTTATTTATTCCTGCGCATACTGTCCCCGTTATCCATCCTAAAAATACTATAGTTACTATCCATGGTCTGGAATATGAATTTTGTCCCAATGCTTATTCTTTTTGGGAAAAAATTTATATGCGATGCAGCATAAGAAAATCATGTCAGTGGGGGAAAAAAATAATTGCCGTATCAGAAAATACAAAAAAGGATTTGATAAATTTATATAAAATCAAGGAAGAAAAAATTTCTGTTATATATAATGGTTACGCTAATGAATTTTCCGTTTCAGGTTCTGAATACAAAATGCCAGATATTAAATACTTGTTATTCATTGGTCGTCTGGAAGAACGAAAAAACGTAATTGGTATTATAAAAACTTTCGAAGTTTTAAAAGAACAGTATAAAATTCCGCACAAATTGTTTCTGGCAGGCAAGCCGGGATTTGGCTATGGGAAAATAAAAAATGAAATAGCCAAGGTTAATTGCCGGAAAGATATTATCGAACTTGGATTTATAGATAAAAATAAAAAAGCAGAACTTCTCAAAAAATCCGATGTCTTTCTTTTTCCGAGTTTTTATGAGGGCTTTGGTTTGCCTATTCTTGAAGCGCAATCAGCTGGTGTGCCAGTAGTAACTTCTAATGTTTCTTCAATTCCAGAAGTGGCCAATGGCAGTGCAATTCTGGTTGATCCTAATAATTCTGAGGATATTGCGGATGCTGTCTATAAGCTTATTTCTGATGAAAATATTAGGCAGGAAATAATAAAAAAGGGACAGGAAAATGTCCAAAGATTCAGCTGGGAAAAATGCGCCGAAGAAATTGCTCAAATATTGATGAAATAAAAAAAGGATAGACCAAAATATTTATTGACCCATCCTATTTTTATAATTGCATTTTATTTTGGAGTATCCATTGATTTGATGGATCTTAAAGTTTTTGTGTTACCAACAACAGTAAAACTTATCAGTATGAAACCCAAATCTTTGCAATGTGGTTTATGCTGTCTCCAAAGGATTGTTTTAGTTTTTTTTCTAAATTACTTTTCACGATATTCCTTTGTATTCTCTCTAGTTCTATGAGGCTTATTTTGCTTATTCTCATTTTACGCAATCTTTCTTTACTTATGCTTAGCTTTTGAATTCTGAATTTCTTTCTTTCAGATTCTGAAATTTTTTCAATTGGACCTGAAATCATCAAAAACCTCCTTTTTTAAATAACTTATTTTTTTAATTATTTTCAGCATACTAGCAAAATAAATAATAAAAGTCAAGAATGTGTTAATGTATATAATGTCTTATCTTTCAAGATTTTTAAGGGTGTGTTAAACTTTATTTATGGAGAAAAAAGACTTAAAAATAGCCTTGGTTCATGATTTTCTGCTTTATCCGGGTGGGGCGGAAAAAGTTTTAAAAGTGCTTTCGGAAATGTACCCCAAAGCGCCGATTTATACTTTGCTTTATGATGGAGAAAAAATGTCAAAAGAGTGGGGAAGCAAAGATGTACGTCCATCATATCTGCAGAAATTTCCTAAATTTTTAAAAAAACATTACCAATGGTTATTGCCATTCTTCCCGGTTATTCCGGAAACCTTTGAGCTTAGAGAATATGATTTGGTAATTTCTTCATCTGGAGCCTGGTCAAAGGGAATTGTTACAAAACTCGATACTATTCATATTGCATATCTTCATTCGCCGATGCGTTTTGTCTGGGACTATAATGAAAAATATTTAAAAGAAAGAAACAATAAGCCCTCAATTTTTACCCGTTTATTTTTCAGTTATTTGCGTGTCTGGGATCGTATGGCAGCTGATCGTCCTGACTATTTGATTGTAAACTCAAAATATACTCAAAGTCGTGTAAAAAAATATTACAGACATGAAAGCGCTATTATTTACCCACCCGTATCGCTATGTGAGCAAGCTCACTTGCGAAACTTTAAGGACAGACCCGCCAATTTAAATGACAAAGGTTATTTCTTAATTATTTCCAGGCTTTCTCCATACAAAAAAGTTGATATTGCGGTCGAAGCTTTTAATAAACTTGGGTTGCCTTTGGTTGTAATAGGGCAGGGGAAGCAGGAAAATTATTTGCGTAAAATTGCCCAGTCTAATGTAAAAATTCTAGGCTGGCAAAGCAGAGAAGAAATTAAAAATTATTATAAAAATACCAGAGCCTTTATTTTTCCCTGCGAAGATGATTTTGGAATTGCGCCGGTTGAAGCTATGCAAGAGGGAATACCGGTGATAGCTTATCGCAAAGGCGGGGCATTGGAAACTGTCGTCGAAGGTAAATCTGGGGAATTTTTTGACGTGCAAACGCCGGAAGTTTTGGCTGATGGTGTCAGGCGCTTTATGATTAATGAAGATAAATACGATAAAGAATTTATAAAAAAACATGCTGAAAATTTTTCAGAAGAAAGATTTAAAAGAGAATTTAAGGAATACATAAATAAAATAATGCAAAGTTAAGTATGGATTTTATTGGAAATCGGAAATCATTTTCAATTCTTCAAAAATCGCTAAGAAGCAATTCATTGAGTCATGCTTATATTTTTTCCGGCCCGCAGCGGGTAGGAAAATTCACTCTAGCTAAATTATTCGCACTGCATGCGATTTCGGGAACAGAAATGAATTCAGACATAAATGATTTTAGTAAAGATGCTCTGCTCGATTTGATCATAGTTTTTCCTGAAATTTTAGAAAAAAAAGGTATCTCTAAACAGCGAGAAATATCCATTGAATCTATAAGAGAGGCTAAAAAAGCGCTAAGTCTATTCCCTTACCATGGAAAATATAAGGTTATGATCATTGATGATTCTCATAAACTCAATATCTCGGCTCAAAATGCATTACTTAAAATTCTTGAAGAGCCAAATCCGACTACTATAATAATTTTAGTTACACATGAAATAGACAGAATTCTGCCTACAATCCAATCACGTTTGCAGATAATAAAATTTTCTTTAATTAATGATGAAGAAATGAAAATTAATTTTCCGAAAGATATTGTTTATCTTTCAGCCGGAAGGCCGGGATTGGCAAAAATCATAAATGAAAATGAAGAAGAAAAATCTTTCCGTTCAGAAGCTATTAATGGGTTTAATAAAATTATTAAGGGCTCGATTAATGATAAACTTATGCTAGCTGAAGAACTTTCTAAAGATATAACAAAAACCATAGAAAAATTGGATATTTGGCTATGGGAAATGAGAAAAAAGGCTATGTTATCAAATGAAGCTGAATGTAAAAAAATCTATACTGATATGGAAAAAATTCGAAAAAATGAAGAAATATTGAAAAACACAAATGCAAATCCTAGGCTTGTTTTAGAAACATTGTTTATGGATATATAAAAAAATGGCGAAAATGTATATAAAAAATTGCACTGGAAATGAAAACGCGAAAAAAATGCCCGGCAGGTCGTCGATATTTTTGAACATGATATCAAGATTTATATTCTATATGCTGCTGATTAGTTTTTTCGGGGTGTCCTTCTATATGTTTTTTTTCTCGGGATATTTAAAGATGAGTAATATAAAAATAACTGGTAATAATGAGATTAACAGTTTCGATATTCAGAATTCTTTGAGTGGATATTTGCAGGTAAATTTTTTGAAAATTATTCCAAAAGATAATTTTCTTTTTATTTCAGAGAAAAAAGTTTCCGAATTGCTTAAAAATAATTTTAAAAAAATACGTGCCGTAACTGTTTCTAAAGAATTTCCTGATTCTATTTCAATAAATATTGACGAAAGAAAGGCAGTATTAGTTTGGTGTTCCGGAGAAAAATGTTTTTTGATTGATGAAAATGGCACTGCATATAGCGTTGCTGATTTTAATTCTTCGGAAATATCCCAAAATCACCTGATTAGAATAAATGATATGAGTGAAAGGGACATTGCGATAGGCCAAAAGATTACAGATTATGATTTTGAACAGTATGTTATCGGAATAAAAAACGCTTTAAAAGGAATAGATTTAAAGATTAATAGTGGTGATGACGCATATTCAACGCCTTCAAACGTAGCCAATGAAATAGATGTGAAAGTTGAAAGTGATGTGAAGATCTACTTTTCTACCCAATTTTCCCTAATGAGCGCTATCGATTCTCTTGATATAATTTTTAAAAAAGAAATTACTAGGGATAAATTAGAAAGCATAGAATATATTGATCTCCGCAGTGAGGGTAAAGTTTTCTATAAATTTAAAGAGAACAATACTGAAAATAACAAAGAACAAAGTCAATAAAATACAAAAACATCCCAGATATTTCGGGATGTTTTTTACTTTTTTTATTGGTTTACTGGAGGCTGTTCTATATGATAAATAAGAATTGATTTGCCAATCATGGTTACAGGTTTATAATCCAATGTCCACCGATAGCTGTCTCCGACAGTTTTTTTAGTATCATAAATACTTCCTTGCAGAAAGTTGGTTGAAATTGCGTACCAGCCCGTTTCAACTGGTCTTTTACTGTCCCACCACATTACATATTTATCACCGATATAGTATTTGATGTCTCCGCCACCGAAATAGTCAACTCTTAATTTATCTATTTCAGGGTGTTGTTTCACATATGTTCTCAAGCGCTTCAAATCCTGTCCCCAGTCCGTATTGGAATCCGTAACATAATTATATCCATTTTTTGAACCACCTATGCTTTCATTAAAATAAGAAGTATAGCTCGGATAATTAAAAATAGGTATGGAAAAAATCCAAATCAATATAAGCAAAAATATCTGAGAGAAAGATCTCCGTGATGTAACATGGCTGTCTTTTATAAATTCAGATATCTTTTTGGATATAAGAAGATAGGCAAAAGGCAGAATAGGGAAAAGATGTCTGAAACCTATGTTTAACCCTCCACTGATACTGACATACGCATATAAAATTATAAAAATTAAAAATGAAAATTCAACAACTGATTTACTGAGAAAATCAGTAATCCGTTTTTTAATTTCTGGAAAAGAAAAATTAAAGTATACCTGTTTGATAGTATAAAAAATAGAAAGAATGGCCAGAAAAAGAAAAGGCAAGGTTTCCTTAATAAAGAAAACCACTGGGAAATACCAAGTGAATCCATTGCCAACCTGCTCAAGAAAATAAGCGCCATTCCCGCCTGATACCCGCTTGAATGTCCAAGCTGGACCAAATAGATATGTCCCTAGGGGGCGGGTGATGTCGCTTTGGTTTAAGGCGTGGAGAGTTTTGTTTGTGATTGTTGCCTTAAGGTTAGCATCATCTGCAGAAAAGAAAAAATCAATGGTTTTTGCAAAAGTCTCTTTGGGCATGTTGAAAATGTTTATTTCATATATCGTCCAGATTACAATAATCGCAACTAAAATAGCTACTGATCCCTTGAAAACATATTCACCCAGATTTGAAATCTTCATTTTCCAGTTATGCTTGCCATCATTCTTTTTTATTAATGGATACAGGATCATAATGAGTCCAAAAACCGGGATTGCTAAAATTGATGAAAATTTAGTGACCAAAAGAAGGCCCAGAAAAAATCCTCCCAGCAGTACGTTTTTCCAGGAAGGATTTTTGATGAATTTAAGAAAATAATAAAAAGAGAAAGTCAGAAAAGCTGCTATGCCGATGTCAGTGGTGACAAAGTGGTTGTGTCCTAATATATTCGGGTCGCAGGCGTATAGAATCAGCGCAAAAAGTCCAGCCGATGTTCCTGCCAATTCTTTGCCCCACTTAAAGAGAAATAAGCCTAGAAGAATAGAGATTAATATTATAGGAATTCTTGACCAAAATATAATTTTATCGGGATTATTTCCTGCTTCATAAAGCAAGTGTCTTCCGGCGGCCCATTGTCCTTCATCCCACATGTTTTTCAAGTCTCCAGTCCAGAATTTTTGTGAAGTATCAAAATTAAGATGCATAAACAGAAGAGGAAGACCAGACAAATCTTTTATAAGCGGAGGATGCTCAGGGTTAAGCCTGGTGTCATGCTGGGTGACGTAAGTATAAGCGGCTGGTATGTGTGCGACTTCGTCATAAGTTGCCGAATCGTTTTTAGCGTTCAAAACCGAAACAACAGTGAAAAAAGACATGACTAAGACTATAATATGCTTGTAGTATTTTTTTATGAATTTTTCCATAGACATTATTTGTTATTATTTTAATACGTAAAATATGTCACCAAAATTGTTTCTATGTTCTTCAAATGAAGTATTGGGGAATTTGTCACGAATCAGATTTATAATATTTGGTTCATAACTTGTAAAGATTACAGAAAAATCAGTTTTGTTATTGTCAGGTATGACATTTGCTTCTCCAGGATAAAAATAATATGTATTTGGCAGAGTAGGGTTAAGATATTTGATTGTCAGTCTTTGCATGCTTCCTGTGACTATATATTTTTGGGAAGATTCGGGAAGTGTCCTTATGTAATTTGAAACTTCCTTAAGATTTGCTTCAAAAGCCTGATGTTGTTTTGGATTATTGGCGAAAAAGAAAAAATATTTTATCGAATCCGCAATGCCTATGAAAGCGAAAGAAAAAATAAGACTTGAAATTACAAAAATTCTAAAGGAATTCCCATAGGAATGATATTTATTTATTATCCACATAAAAGGGATGACGGCAATAATCATTACGACTGGCAATGTGCCGATTGCTCTCAGTGCATGCGGGTTTCCTTCAGCAGCCAGGAATTCAGGAATAAGCAAAGTGAAAAACCATATCAAAAGAAAAGTATATATCTCAAGTCTGCGGTCTCGAACCTTGTTTTTAAATCTTATATAAATTAAACGGAAAAATTGAATCAATATGTAAACTAATCCTACAAGAAATGAAACTCCCACTAGCGGATTAAGCAATGGATAGGGAGGATAGTTGTGCCGCATATTCAAATCTCCCATGGCAAAATATTTTTGGATGCTTAGTCCGATTGTTTTTGAAAGCATTGTGGAAAGATGCCCTTTGTTTACTTCTGGGTTCAAAATAGAGATGTGCGAGGTTCTGGACGCATAATGTTCGGGATGAGAAACAAAAAAATCAAAAAGCATCGGACCTGAAGCGACAAACATGGCGACAGCAAACACAAAAACATGCTTCCAATATGCAGCTAGAAATTTTTTGCGGGTGATTATCAGGGAAATCAGAAGCACAATAAGAACCAAAGGTGAAACTCGGAAGGCAATATATGTGTGAAGGCCAAGGCCGTAAATAAAACCGGCAATGATAAAATCGTGCAATTTTTTCGTCCGAAGTCCTCTGAAAATGAAATAAAAAGCGAATGACAGGATAAAAGGAACCATTATCGCCCGGAAGCCTATGCGGGAAAAATTTATTGCCCAGTAGGAAAAAGCAATCAAATAGGCGCCAATAAGTCCGGCTATATAATTTTGAAAAAGTTCATAGATTAAAAGAAAAACACCAAGCACAGTTAAAGTTCCGAAAATCATAGAAGGTAATTTTAGAGCGAAAACTGTGCTGCCTAGGTATTTTATTGAAAGAGCTTGGATATTTATGAAAAGTCCCTCGCGTCCTTGGTTGTTTTCGTAAAAAAGTTTATATTCTCTGGTTGCATTAGCTTCCTGTGCATCAATGCCATTTTGTGCTTCATCAGGATATATGCCAGAAGGTATATTTTCTATATTTATTGAACGCAAACCAAAAGCTGCAATAATTATTGCAAACAATAAACAGAAAACTATTTGTTTTTGTTTCATTTTTTTGTTTATATCCGCTATTATGCTTTTTATTATACCACTAATTTTATTTTTTGGAACAGTATCCATTTTTGCCTAAAAACAGGGATAATTTTAGCATGTGTTCCTGCTCTTGACTTTTTTGTTGTTTTATGATAGAATAATATGTTATGGGATAGTCCCATAATAAGGTTTTCTGAAACCTTTAAAATGTTATTTTAAAAAATGAATATAATAAAAATAAAATATAGGAGGGATGTATTATGGCAGCAGGAAATAAGGAGGGTCTTCAGTGGATAATGACTCTTATGAATACTTTGTACAGTGTTTTTGATACACTGGGCAAAGTTAGCGAGAAGGTCCCAGATCAATGGAAGCAAAGACTTCCTGGATTCATGGGTTGGTCTCTCGAAGACGAGAGAATATTTGACGGAATCCTCGGGCAGTTAAAAAACGAGGAGCAGGTAATAATCTCGAACTTTCTTTTCAATCAATGTAAGGAATTTGAGAGAAATAGGTTTATAAATGTTGTTGCGGGAATGGAAGTTGTTCCCGCAAAACCAGAGGAAAAGGAGACGCGCTGGAGCGAGAAAACCGGGGGTGTTGTTTTTGAGAAAACCAAAGCCGGGTCTCCCGGAGTTGATTGTCGGAAGATTTTTTTGGAAAAATTTGCTTCCCTGATCAAAAATGATTTTGGAGGAGACTTGCAGAAAGCTTATGACTTCTGCATCAGCGGTCGGATTATAATTCCCGATCCGATGCATCAGAAAGCCAAGAGGTCTTTCAATGATTTGACTCAAAAAGTCAAAAATGCGTCAACCGATTTTTCTAACGACTGCAGGTCGTTCAGGGAAAGAGCTCGTATTCACAGACAAAATAAAAGGAGGTAAAGAACATGCCTATCGCTATTGAGGTGTTAGTTCTATTAGTTGTAGCGGCAGTTTTCAGAAATGAAATTGCTGATTTGGTTGGTGGCGTATGTGATTATGCAATCGCCGATGTTTTTCCAATAATCATCAGAGCCTTGATCGTTATAGCTGTTGTTTGGTTTTTAATAACAGCTACAATAATCTTTACAGGTATATATGCCAATTCAAAAGGGTGTGCTGTTGTAATAAGCATACTGCTTCCGCTCTGGTTTGCTGCAACAGTTTTTTCATTCGCGGATAAGTATAAAGTATTTGGGCCGGTGGTGAAAATGTTAAGAAGCAAATTTATAGCTGGCACAATTATTGTTGCAACTGCAGGATTGTTGTTTGGCGTTTGGTCGCCGGATGCTAAAGCCAGTTTTAATAACTGGCAATCGGCCAAGCAGAAAACAATTACCATGGCGATGGAAAGGTCTGCCGAACTGGGTTCGATAGGGAAGCTGAATAGTATATCAGTTGCCTACAACAGCGGTGGCGTTATACTTGATCGTGAAGGCAAAGAACCTATGAGGTTCAAACCCGGAACACGAGTAAAGTTCCTAGAAAGGAAGGCCCCACAAGGAATGATTTGGGTACAGTTGGAAAACCAATTCGGGGACTTTGTAACCGGCAACAATGAGGTCATGTTCCCAATTGACAAAGTAGATTTATAAATTGATAACTTCTTATAAAAGGAGGTGATATAAAGCCTAGAGAAATTTTTCTCTAGGCTTTTAAAATTTCCAGAATTATCCACAGCTATGGGATTAAATTGTATTTTGTGGTATAATTTATTTAAACAAACATTAAAGTTTATATTAATGTGTTTGAATCGTATTTAATTATGATCCAAACATGCTGATTTTCTATGGAAAAACCAAATATCGATAATCACGATGAAGATGAGGAAATCCCGTTTGGATTCAATCCTAAAAACATGTATCCGGATTTAGTTGAGATGAATGAAGAAAAAGAGGGAGAAGATGAAGCAGAAAAAAAGGCGTGGGAAAATTATGAAAGATTTCCTGATCAAGAAGAAGCAGCTGAAAACAAAAAAGAAGAAGTCAAATCAACAGAAGCTGAACCGGAAAACAAAGATAAAAACATAGAAACAAGAGAACAAAAAATAGAAAGATTAAGAAAAGAAGTCGATGAAGCACGCAAGGAATATCTGGAAGTTGATTACAAAAAAAACACAGCGCTTACCCGTATCAGAAAATTTTTTATAAGTGTCAGAAAAGACAATGAAGGAAGGCAATTTGAAAAAGACACGGAAGTCGCTTTCTTAAGGGCACATTATGACAATAAACTTTTTGATTTGCAAAAAGAATTAAGTGCAGGAGCAAAGGAAAAAGGAGCTACGAATGAAGAATTAGAAAAGATATACATAGAGTTTATAACAGAACAGAGGATAACAATGGCTGATGAAACTTCCAATGTGAGAGCTGAACAGATGTTCAAATCTAAATGGGGACAGATAGGTGATAAATTAGCCAGTGTTATAAAAGATTATAGAAGCTTGCCTTTAAAAAGAAAATTGCAAATAAGCGCTGTTTTTATGGGTATGACTGCTTTGACAGTTGGAACAGGAGCAGCAGCTATTGTTGGCGGAGCAGTGGTTGCCAGAAGAGTTTTTATGGGCATGGTAGCTGGCTATGGTGCGAAAAAAGGGCTTGAAGCTTGGGGAAAAAAGAAGGAAAAGAAACAAGTTGAAAAAGAAAAGCAAGATTTTTCAGAATATCTGAAAAATCTGGAAAAAATGAGTGATGAAGAAAAAAGAAATGAATTGCTGAAGTATAGTAAATACAAAATAAAAGAAAATGCTTCCAAGGAAGAAAAGGAAAAGCAAGAAGAAAAGATTAACCATGCTATTCAAAAAGAAAACTTCAGATTTGCGATATTGGAAGCAAAAACGGAAGAAATAGCCATTAAAGACAAAGAAAATTATATTAATAAGATAAAAAATAGGGACATCAAACAAACTGCGACAGGAGTGGCAGTGGGATCCGTGATTGCTTTCGGTGGTCAGATATATAGATTTTTTAGTGATCATTTTGGGCCGGAACAGGCTGAGCAAATTAGTCATGGTTCTACTGATAAGCTTAATTATGATAAAATTAATAAAAGCAGTTTAATGGGAGGTAATCCTAACGTAGAAGAAACAATTAATGATAAAGGAGCTATCTCAGTTAAAGGCATTCATGAAGGATTGCCAGATTCTGCACATGTTGAAAATTTAACGATAAAAGAAGGTAGCAGTATTGAAAAAACGTTAATTGAATACATGAAAACTTCCCACCCTGAAATCAAAAATCCCGGAGCTGCCGCACATCGTATCTGGCTGGATTATATGCATGACAACAAAGAAAATATCATAAAATCTGTCGGTGCCGACGGATATGAAAGTATGCTGAAAGATGGAATGGTAAATGTAAAAGCCGGCACAGGTTTGAATGTAGTTTTTGATAAAAACGGATTAAGCCTGCACAATATAGCCGGAAACATAAGCCATATTGAACATGCCGATTTCAGTCCTGATGATTTTAAGTCTCCTTCGCTTGAAGATATCTCAGCTCCCGAAGAGCCTGCAGTTGAAGATAATATCACTCCGGAACCTGAAGAATTTTCTGATCAAGCTACAATAGATGAAATGAAAGAGTCTAGCGCTGATTTGCAGTCAGATATAGATAAATTAGAGAAATATGAAAAATATGTATCCCATCACGCAGGCCCACAGGCAGCTATGGAGCGTAATTTTGCCAATGCGGAACTGCACAAACTTTTGATGGAAAAGAGCATCTTAGATCTGCCAGACACCAGGGGCAGTGCCATTGAAATTAAAAATAATATTTTCGGTAAATCTGTAAAAATTTTTTCAGAACTTAAAAATCAAAATTTAGCTGAAATTATGAAATCAGAAGAGGCTAAAGCAGCTTTTCTGGAAAAAATTCCAAAGAAAGGAGCAATGTTTTTCAATAAACTTATAGAACAAGTGCCACCTAAACCGGGAGACACTACGATCAGATGGATTGCCAGGGTTGTAATTGAGGCTAAGAAATAAAAGATGGATAAAAAAAATAAAACTAAAATAAAAATATGGCAACAAAGATAGATGAAAATATAAATCCTCAGTCAGCAGCTCTGGCCGGGCTGATAAAAGATCTTGGAATCAACACCCTCTCTAAAAATAAACAGGATGAACTTTTGATTAAAATGACGGAAGTTTTGCTAAAACGCATTTTCTTGGAAACAATGGAAAAACTTGGTGAACAGGGCAGGGAAAGGTATGAAAAAATAATAGAAGGTGAGGTTACTCCGGAACAGATGGAAGAATTTTTTATGGATAATATAAAGGATTATGATAAAATGGTTGAGAGAGTTATTGAGGAATTTAAAAATGAAATGGTAACTGGTAATTAATAAGTATAAAAAATATGGATCCAGTAAAGTATAATTTAGAACCGATAGATGAAAGTGATTTGAATTTTAACAAGGAAGAGCCGATAAAAAAGGAAAACAATCCTGAAAATGCTCCTCTTTCAAAAGTTGAACGCGAATCTTACCAGGAAATAAGTGCTGTCGAGAAGGATGATGCTTATAGTAAAATTTTATCAAAAATAAAAACCCAGACCGATGACAATGCAAGCCAGAGTGACATTGTAAGTGATGCTAAAACAGGAATGCAGATAATGGATGCAGAAACACAAATCCAGCATCTTATAGACCTTGCCCAGCAGAAAGGTGTTATTCATGCGGTTAAAGTCGCTAGGCATATGGAGAATAACTACGTTTTAGACACTTTTCATGATAGAATGCTGGCTGATGAACTGCATGACGCATTAGTTAAAAGGGGAATGATAAAAGAAATATAGGTTATAAATTTAAGTTTTGGTATTGAAATATAAATAAAAATAAAAATGAATAATTTTGATTTGAATGTTATTTTTGTTCCATTGGCTATACTTCTTTCGGTAATCGCTTTTTTAAGCGGTTTTTTCTGGATTTTCCGTAGCTTTTTAAACTATCGCGCACAAATCAGCCGAAGCATGAATATGGATCTTGAAATAGTGCGTGTAACGAAAATCATAAAAGAAAAGAAAGAAACTTCAGCGGATAGTGAAGCTTGGAAAGAAGAAATTGGAGCCATGGAACAACTCCTAGCTTCTCTTTCCAACATTCGGGAGAAAAAATCTTTTTTAGCTCAGTTTTTATATGATGAACCTTATATAGCTCTTGAAATAGCTAATCCTTCTAACAGCGAGGAAATATTTTTTTATTTAGCAGTACCTAAAAAATTTCGTGAAAGTATAGAAAAACAAATTCATAGTTATTTTCCAAATTCTTCAATTGAAAAAGTTACAGATTATACTATTTTTTCTCCAAAGAGTTTTACCGCAGCAGCGATGTTGGGACTTAAAAAAAGTCATGCTTTGCCTGTCCTTACTTATGAAAGTATGAATGTCGATCCCTTGAATGAGATATCTAATGCACTCAGCAAGCTTAAATCAGAAGAAGAGGGAGCCGCTATCCAGATCATTTTGCGCAATGCAGGAAAAAAATGGCGTAATTTAGGACGCTCTATTGCACATAATATGCAACAGGGGAAACAGCTCAAAGATGCTCATCCAGGCTCGATAGCTATAGAGCTTGGGAAAGGCATGGTTCAAGTTGTCCAAAATAAGCCAGCAGAAAAAATTCTCAACAAAAATGCTGTTCAATTAACCCCCGAAGAGCAAGAGTTGGTCAAAAAAATTGAAACAAAATCAAATAAAGCTGGCTTTAAGGTAAATATACGTATGCTTGCTTCTGCCGACTCTCAGCAACGTGCCGATGAAATATTAGCCCAGATGGAAAATGCGTTCGGACAATTTGAAAACCATGAAGTCAATCACTATGTAATTAAAAAAAGAATAAAAGAGAAAAAAATATCATTTGATTATATCTTTAGAAATTTTGATGAAGATAATTCTATGATTTTGTCCACAGAAGAAATTGCCAGTATCTTTCATTTCCCAATTTCCACCACTGAAACTCCAAAAATAAAATGGCTCAAAGCTGGAGCTGCTCCGCCACCTACAAATATTCCAAAGGAAGGCATATTGTTAGGGTTTAATGATTATAGGGGACTAGAAACTCCAATTCGTATTACTGACAATGACAGAAGAAGGCATCTTTATGTTATAGGTCAAACCGGCGTTGGTAAATCGGTTTTTCTTCAAGAAATGGCTAAACAAGACGCGAGGAATGGAAAAGGTTTCTGTTTTATTGATCCGCATGGAGATGCTATTGAAGATATTTTAACTTCCATACCTAAGGAAAGAGCAGAAGATGTCATTATTTTTGATCCGTCTGATGTTGAACGCCCATTTGGTCTTAATATGCTTGAATATGACCCTTCACATCCAGAACAGAAAACTTTTATTATAAATGAAATGATAGGCATCTTTGATCAATTGTATGATCTTAAAGCAACTGGTGGTCCTATGTTTGAACAATATGTCAGAAATGCAATGCTTCTTATTATGGAAGATCCTGAGTCTGGCTCTACTCTTATGGAAATTTCCAAAGTTTTAGCGGATGAAAATTTTAGAAAAATGAAGCTTTCTAAATGTAAGAATCCGGTAGTTTCAGATTTTTGGCTGAAAGAAGCTGAGAAAGCCGGAGGTGAAGCGGCTTTAGCAAATATGGTTCCTTATATTACTTCAAAACTTACAACTTTCGTTTCTAATGATATGATGCGTCCAATTATTGCCCAGCAAAAAAGCACTCTCAATTTCAGGGAGACAATGGATAATGGCAAAATATTGCTTGTTAATTTATCAAAAGGAAAAATAGGAGAAATTAATGCCAGGCTCTTGGGTATGGTAATAGTAGGAAAGGTATTAATGGCAGCTCTTTCAAGGGTTGATACGCCGGAACAAGATAGAAAAGATTTCTACCTATATATGGATGAGTTTCAGAATGTAACTACCAATTCAATAGCACAGATCTTATCAGAAGCCAGAAAATATCGTTTGTGTTTAATTATAGCTCATCAGTTTATTGCCCAATTAAAAGAAGAAATCTCAAAAGCTGTTTTTGGTAATGTCGGATCACTAGCAGCTTTTCGTGTAGGAGCTGAAGATGCGGATTTCTTGGAAAAACAGTTTTTACCAATTTTTACCGCTAATGATTTGGTAAATGTAGACAATAGAAACTGTTTTACTAAAGTTTTAATCAATAATGAACTTTCAAAGCCTTTTAATATGAAAACATATTCTCCAACCAAGGGTGATCAGGTTACAGCGAATTATCTGAAAGAGCTTTCCAGATTGAAATATGGAAGAGATGGCAATATTGTAAATAGGGAAATTATGGAAAGAGCAAAATTCTCAGTATAAGAAACAAAGCAATTTTTAATTAAATAAAAATTCAATATTAAAACGGCTCAAATGCCGTTTTAAATTTTACTTATTGTATTGAAATTGAAATCAATTCCGAAGAAGTTGTTATGTAGGCAAGTTTATTGATTTCGTCGACTGAAAGTGAAGTCCCATTAGCTAAGGATTCATTAAAGTATTGTTTGATAATAGTGCCGTCGGTTTTATTATACTGAATTATCCTTGATTTTTTGGCATCTAAAGCGTAAAGCGATGAAGAATTTATGTTTGTAAAAATCTTATCAAAATTGACTGGCGTATTGGAATTTTCCAGGGAGAAATCTTGTTTTTTGCCTTTAAATAATTTCAAAACGGAATTATTCTGGACGCAATAAATATTTTCATCAATCGTCATATCTGAAATTCCGCTCAAAGAAAGGTCTTCTTTGAGCCAGCTTGTTTTGTTTCCAAATCCGCCGGTTACCCTTGGATAACGGTAAATTTGATTGGTTTGTGGGTCAAGCATATAAATGTAGGTCAGGTATGTACCTATAAAGTAGCTAGAAATATTCTCTGAAAGGTTTATGTTTTCTGAAATGAATTTTGAAGAAACTGGGCTGAATGAAACAATTTTATTCTTATCGGTAACAATAAATATTAGTGACAGATCTTTCATGAAAGTTGCTTTTGAAGATACGCCTGAATTTTCAGGCAGAGTGTATTCTTTTTGTTCTCCGTTGTTTATAATAATAACACTGTTTTTTGTAATGCCAGCTATACCATTATTTGTAACCATTGCGTTTATCAGATCGTTGCGAGACAAGATAATTTGCTTCTGTGTTGAAAGGTTAATATTTTTTTCGCTGGACAAAATTTCCGAAAGAGTTGGCTGAGCATTTTCCAGCTCGTTTATTGTGGGAATTTTTGTCCTATTCATCCACTTAACAATAAAAATAGGCCCAATGAATATAATTATAAGAGCCAAGAGAGTATATATTTTCTGGCTATAAGAAAAAGAAGAAAACAGTCTTTTTATTTTTGAAAAATGGGGGATAAATCCATATACCTTTTTGGCATCGCTAACATTTATTTGTTTTATTTTCTCATATGCTTTGATCGCTAAATTACGTACATATGCGGATATTTTACCTAGAACATTAATAATTTTATTTGCTATTTTCTTAAGAGCAGAAACAAAAATAGCTATCCTTGATTCTTTTTCTTCATTTTCTACTACATTTGTGGGCTTATTGTTTTCTTCAATAGTGATTTTTCGTTCTTGCTCTACTGCAATTTCAAGTTTTTCCTTAAAAGTTAGTTCTTGAGGTTTGCCTGATATTGTTATTTCTTCAATTTTAACAATTTCTTCGATTTTTGGGGCATTATCAGGGGTTGCTGCTTCTTTCTCGTTCCGAGAAATCATTTCTTCATTTTCTTTTACTTCAAGCTCGAGTCTTACATCATTCATGGCTTTTTCTGCTTGTTCTTTTTTTATTTTTTCTTTCAAAACTTGCAGTTTTTTCTCCTTCTCTATCCTTAGAAGTTGTCGTTTTTTTGCCAATTGTTTTTTATATAGTGAAAATCTCCTTTTTATATCATTTTTTGCAGAATACCATCCTTGAGCGATTTTTTCTTTAGTCATATCCCAATAAAGGTTTATTCTTTTATTTTCATCGGATTCGTCATCTTCTCCCTGAACATAAATATGCCCAGTTTTTTTGTCGGTGTATTCATCCTCAGCTTTTTCTTTATTGCTACCCTCATTAAATTGGCTCTCATTAATTTCTGATTGATTTTGTGATTTTATAAATGTCTTTTCGCTGAAAACGTTTCCTATAGGAGATATTTTTTTTCTGGAACTGAAATTTTTGATTTCATTGGTAAGATTCGTGTCTGATATCTGGACAACCAAGGTTGCGATCAGTTCCAGTTGATTTGACAGAGCAGTTTTTAAAAGTTGAACGAATTTTTCTCCCTTGAAACGCTGAAAATTCTTTCTAAGTTCCGTAACGGAAAGAATATGAAAGATATCTTCTGATGTTATAAGTATCTGATCAAATTTTTCAAGTCTTCCGCTTGAGACATTAATAAAAGTTTTAAGAGGATGAGGTTCTGGAAAGTCTGATGCAAGCCCTTCACTTAAATCAGTAAGCACAGTGTTTCTGTATAAGAAAATTTTTGCTTTACCTGAAACACTGAAGTGTGCATTATTCTTTTCCAAAACAAATATCGCAGCATCTAGTTTGCCTAGCCATTCAATGTTGCCTTTATTAGCTATTTCTGAAAGCGCTAAATTAACTTTGTGAAGTGCGCTATCTAAGCTTTCGGCGACCGAACGTTTTGGATTATTGTAGTATTCTTTTTTTAAGGTTAAAGTCAGAAAGTTTACAATATATGCCGAATCTTTACTGTAATCTTTAATTTCAAAAAAACCTATAAGCGATCCAAGCGGTTGTTGGTATATGTTTTCTGGATAATATTCAAAAACCTCAACATAAGGCTTGAGTGAGGGATTATTTATAACTAAAACAGGTGAAATTGTTTTTTCCAGCTCCTTAAACACTTCTTTTTTATTGTTATGATTTCTTGAGGACATAATAGCCTTGTTTATAATAGGATTATACAAACATAGCACCTCAAGTTTACCTCCACGCCAATTGGCGATTGCTTAGTTAAATTTTGCAAAACAAGCTAAAATTGCCCTTATATTCTCTCCGATTAGCGTGGAGGTATATCTGCATACATAATATAGTAATTTAATACTCTTTGCAACAAAAATATATAATACATAGGCATTTTACTTTTTATATAGATGATATATAATGTCCTTAATGATAATAATGGCCTAGCCAAGCTTTTTATGCGTTTGCAGGCTCATATTTAGGCCTTAATTTTAATTAATTTTAATCTACACAAGGAATATGTCTGAAATTTTAGAAAAACTTTTTGGTTCAAAAACCAGAACAAGGGTTTTGAGATTTTTTCTTCTTAATCCGGATAAGGAATTCAGAGCTACGGAGGTTTCCAAAAAAAATATGCTTTCTTCTGTGTCTGTAAGGAAAGAAATAAAAGAATTGAAAAAAATAAAATTTTTAGTTGAGCACAGAAAAAGAGGTGTAAAATTTTATGCTCTTGATAAAACTTTTTATCTTTATTTTGAATTAAAAAATTTATTTGCAAAATCTGCTTCTTCACCCCAATGCAAAAGCTTGGCTAAATTAAAAAATATAGGAGATGTAAAGTTGGCGCTTGCCAGTGGCATATTTCTGAATTATCCGAAAAGTAAGGTAGATATGATAATTGTGGCTAACAATGTCAGTCGTGGAAAATTAAAAAGCGTAATGAGCAGCCTAGAAGCTGAGGTTGGGAAAGAAGTAAGTTTTGTAATAATGAACAGTGATGAATTTAAGTATCGCATCGATATGCTTGATCGCTTTTTGATTGATTTTATTGAAGGCTCGCACATAGAATTGATAGACAAAATTCCAGGTTTTAAAAGATTTCTGCTTGGCCATAAAAAATATTGAAAAATAATAAATATTAAATATGCCTACACTTATAGTCGCAGTTTTGTCTGTTTTGCTTTTAGCCGCTTTATTGTGGCTTGTTTTTGATTTGAAAAAAAAGATAGAAAGTAAAAATAGTGACAGGGAAGCTGCTATTATCCAGGAAAAATTATCAATGCTTTTGGATGAAAATCGCAGGCTTAGGGATAAAATGGATGAAAAACTCTCTGAAACTCATAGAGCTACTCAAGAGCAAATAAACCATACTATGCAAACTGTACAGGGTATAACAGGACAATCTGCAAAACAGATTGCTGATATGGTTTCCAGTGTTACCAAGCTTGAAGAAACTAACAAGCAAGTTGTAAATTTTTCAGCTCAACTGCAAAATCTTCAGGATATATTAAGAAACACAAAGCAGCGGGGGATACTGGGAGAATATTTCTTGGAAACAACTTTAAAAAATGTTTTGCCTCCGGATAACTATAAAATGCAATATAAATTCAAAGACGGGGAAATAGTGGATGCGGTAGTTTTTGTGGGCAAAAGTATTGTACCCATAGACTCAAAGTTTTCTTTAGAAAATTATGAAAAGATAGTAAATGCTGTCAATGAAGTTGAAAGGGAAAAATATGAGAAACTTTTTAAACAAGACCTCAAAAACAGAATTGATGAAACATCTAAATATATACGTCCTGATGAAGGAACTATGGAATTTGCTTTTATGTTTATACCCAGTGAAACGATATACTATGATTTGCTTATGAGATCATCCCAGGTAAATTCTGCCGATCTTATAGAATATGCCTTTAATCAGAAGCATGTAATTATTGTTTCTCCAACAAACTTTTTAGCTTATTTGCAAACAGTTCTCCAGGGCTTAAGAGCTTTCCAAATTGAGGAAAATGCCAAGGAAATACGTACAAATGTTGAAAAATTAGGAAAGCACATCATAGCCTATGAAGAGTATTTCAAAAAAGTAGGTAATAATCTAGGAACAACGGTCAATAGTTACAACGCAGCATATAAAGAGTTGGGTAAAATCGACAAGGATGTTTCTAAAATAACTGAGAAAGAAAAAAAAATCGAACCTTTAGTATTGGAAAAACCTCATGAAATTATATAGCTTAATAATAAAAAAATTTTTTTTAAATGAATTTTTTACAAGCGGAATAGTACATTGGGTATTCATAGGTTCGCTTGTTGTTAATCTTGCAAATTGGGGCTTAATTATTTTTTTTATAAGGCCGGTTGATTTTTTATTAATACTGCACTATAATGTGTATTTTGGAGTAGACATTATTGGGCCATGGTGGCAATTATATTTTCTGCCTCTAATAGGAATAATAATTCTTAGCATAAATACAATTCTTAGCTATCTTTTTTATCAAAAAAAAGAAAGAATTATTGCCCATTTATTAATGCTGGCAGCTTTTATATCACAGGTAGGAATCACCATTGCTTCAGTAAGCATATTAATGATGAATTACTAAGATCATATGTCTATTTTTTATTTTCCTGACCCTAAAACAACTGATTTACGTGATCATCGCATACAAAGAATATTAGAGATTATTCCGGGTTCTTTAACATGGGCCACTCTTATCGGGATGTTTCTGCTTTCATTTATAAAGCCGGTTTGGATGGCTGTTTTTATAATAATGTTTGATATTTATTGGATACTAAGGACTATTTTTATAACTTATTATTCAATAGCTGCCTATAATAAATTTAAAAATGGTAAAAGCACTGATTGGTGGGAAAGATGCCAAAACATTGGTAATGCCGAAGAGTATCTTAAAAGTATTTCAGGAAAAATAAAATTATATAAAGACAGTTTGAGTGAAATTTATTCTTTCTTTGAACGACGCAAGGTTAAAAAAGAGATTGAAAGATTAAAAAAATACAAAAAAGAAGTTGAACTAATTAATAAATCCGGAAATGAAATAATAGATTGGAGAAAAATTATTCATGTAGTGCTTTTTCCCACTGCCAATGAAGGAGCAGAAATAATAGAACCAGCAATTCAGTCTGTTGCAGAAGGAAATTTTCCTAATCAGCAGATAATCATTTTACTTGCTACGGAGGAAAGGGAAAATGAAAAAGATAGGCTTAAAAAAGTAAATTACCTAAAAGATAAGTTCAAGGGAGTTTTTCGTGACTTTATAGTCACAACCCATGAAGTTGTCGAAGGTGAAATGAAATGTAAAGCATCTAATGCAACATATGCGGCCAAAAAATTAAAAATCTATCTAGATGAGCGGGGCATAGATTATAAGCGTGTTATTTTTTCTAATTTTGACTGTGATAGCGTTAGTCATCCGCAGTATTTTGCTGCTTTGACTTATGAATATATAACTAGTCCAGATCGACTCCAGATGGCTTATCAGCCTTTGCCCATGTATCATAATAATCTGTGGGATACCAATGCTTTTGTTAGAGTGATTGTTACTAGTTCTTCTTTTTGGCATATGTTCCAAAGCACACGTTCTGAAATGGTAACATTTGCTTCTCACAGCGAAGCTTTTGATACACTTGTAAAAGTAAACTTCTGGCCAGTAAACATCATAAATGAGGATTCAATTATTTTCTGGAAATGCTTCTCTTATTTTCATGGAAATTACAGAGTAAAGCCTATTTATTTACCTGTTTCTTTAGATGCTGTTTTAGCGGAAACTTATTGGAAGACAATAAAAAATCAGTATAAACAAAAAAGGCGATGGGCATATGGAATTGAACACTTTCCTACTTTGATGCGGGCAATTTGGCCTGACAAAAAAATAAAATTATCGAAAAAAATTAGAGCAGGATTTGAAATGATTGAAGGTCACTGGTCTTGGGCAACTTCAGCTTTTATTTTAGCAATCCTTGGATGGCTGCCAGTAATAATAGGAGGATCTGAATTTAATCAAAGTGTAATTGCTCATAACCTGCCTTTTATTACTAGGTATCTTATGACTCTCGCTGCCACTGGTCTGGTTATCTCAATGTTTTTAAGCTTTTCTCTTTTGCCGCCACGTCCTGCAAAATATTCAAAGAAAAGGTATGTGTATATGTTTTTACAGTGGTTTTTAGCTCCTATTATTGCACCGACTCTCGGGGCAGTTCCAGCCGTAGAATCTCAGACACGCATGATGATAAAAAAATATTTTGGTGAATTTTGGGTTACAGAAAAAATTAAAAAGTAAAAGTATCAGTACATTATGCAATTTTTTTTAATTCCATTCATCATTTCATTTATAATATCAGCATCTTTTTTGGTGTTATTCGTTTTATTAAATAAAAAGAAGAACTTTAATGATGTGCGAACATCCGATCGGCATATACATAACCACGACATTTCTCGTTTTGGGGGAGTCGCACTTATTATTTCCTTTATAGCAACTCTTATTTTAAATAATGCTCTAGTTATAACTACTCCATTGAAGGGGATACTTTTTGCTTCAGTATTTATATTAATTTTTGGAATTATAGACGACATGATAGAAATATCTTGGAAAATACAGCTTTTTTTCCAGGTAGCCATAATATTCTTTGTATATTTTATGGGTGTGCGCCTTCAATACATAACTAATCCCTTCGGGGGTATTTTTTTATTTGATGGACAGCTTAAATATTTTATTGGTTTTTTTATAATACTTGCCTGGATGTTGATTATAATAAATTCAATGAACTGGATTGATGGAATAGATGGAGCAAGCTCAGGAATAACATTGATAGGCGGAGCCGCGGTATTTATTTTGAGTCTTAGGCCTGAAGTAAACCAGCCTCCCATAGGCATAATTACAGCATCTTTAGTTGGAGGTGTATTAGCCCTGATGTTTTTTAATTTTTATCCTGCTAAAATTTTAGCCGGTACGAGCGGATCATTATTTATGGGTTTTATGCTGGCTGTTTTAGCTGTTTTTGCTGGCGCAAAAATAGCAACCACTCTACTGATTATGGCAGTTCCCGTAATAGATGCTTTTTGGGTAATAATCGAGCGTATTAGATCAAAAAGTTCCATATTTTCAGCCGATAAACGTCATTTACATTTCAGGCTCATAGAACTTGGATGGTCACAAAGAAAAATTTGTTTTTTTTATTATGCAATTACTGTTTTTATTGCAATTCTTGCTCTTAATACAAGAACAGTGGGAAAGACAGCAACGTTTATTTTATTCGTAATTGCTATGTTGAGTATGATAATATTAATCAAAAATAAAACTTCAAATAAAATATAAAAATTTTCTAAGTCAACATAAAACCCCGCAGTTGCGGGGTTTTATTATTGAAAGAGAAATTTGATTTCCTTTTCTGGAAAGAACGGCTGTGTTTTGCAATAGCACGCGTTATGCTAAATATCATGAGAGCGAAGATACGCGGGCGGAATATTTCTGTAGATTCTGAAGCTGTTTTTCGTTTAAGTTCTTAGACTGTGAGATAGCTTTTTGGATAAGATCTTTTGAGAACTCAACAGAAGTTCCCACCTTAACTCCTCCGCTATGTCCCACATTTTTCCTTAAATAATCTTCTATATAGATCTTATGCTCATTGGTTAAAGCTGAATCCGGATTTTTTTCAAGATAATTTGCGGCAGCCCTTCTGGCAAGAATAGTCAATCCGTCTCCTTTAACTGCAGTTTCAATAAAGGCATCCTCTGTTTCCTTGCTCATATTTTCAGGAGAAACTGTTGTTTTGGCCTCGGTCACCTTTGTTGTTTGTGACTGATCACCGCTTAAGGTAGCTGATGAATTTTGTTCAATATCAATGTTTTTTGTAGACTCATCGTTGTTTGCTATATTAGACACTTCTCTTTTTGAATAAGAATAAATTCCTCCAGCAATAAGCATAACAATAATAATACTTATAATAATGCGCAGGTTATCCTGAAACCATCTTTTAATGTCTTCAGATTGTAACTCTGATGGTTGTTCCGGCGTGTTTTCTTTCATAAAGTCACCTTCCTTTCTAGTTTATCCCCACGCCAATAATGCTTGTATCTTTTTTTATTAATATTTAATAAAAAAATAAAATTCATATACCTAGCCTAAGTATTTTTACAGGCACCATTGGTGTGGGGATTATTAGATAATTAATTGTCAAAGGACGCTTTCGTTGAAGCTTCATCCCGCCAAGGCGGGAAAAATCCTTCCCCTAGTCTTTTTATTGTATAGTAGCGTTATATCAGCGTCAACTGGACAAAAATAACTATTTAGGGGCTAATATAAAGGCAAAAATAGATAAAAATTATAAAAATTTTTTACATAAATTTATTTAAACTTAAGGAGATGATCTATAAAAAAATAAAAAATTTTATAATAATAAAAAGATGTCAAAACATTAAATTATTTTTTTAATTTTTTTTATTATTTAATAACCCGATTTGTAATTAATTATTTAAATGTGTATTTTAAGAATAAAAAAATTCAAAAAGTATAGATTTATTTTTTAATAATTTTTTTATTTCAAAATTTATTACCTGTGGATAACTTTTTTGCATTGCTTTTTAAAAAATATGCGTTATAATTATAGATAAGAAAAAAATATATTATATATTTTTTTGAAGTCGATAATAAAAATAAAATTTGTTTTATAAAAACAAAAATTGCTAGAAGGAGGTGACTTACTCATGGCTAAGAAAAAAGCAGCAAAAAAGAAAGTTGTTAAAAAAGCAAAAAAGAAAGTTGCTAAAAAGAAAGTTGCAAAAAAGAAGAAAAAATAACTCTTTAGATTAAGTTTTTATTCTTTAGCTTCATCGTAAGTTAAGGATATAAACGAACTAAAACCCCGATGTATCGGGGTTTTAGTTTTGCCTGATATTTACAGATAAATTTTGCATATTCTCCATCTTCCTGAAAAATCTTTTGTGAAAATTATTTTTGCTTCAGGAAAGGCATTTTTTGCTAATTTTTCAAGTTTTTCTTTCTGTTCTGGGCTGAATTCAAGCAGACAATTAAGGCTTATTGGTTTATGTTTCTCGCGAATTTCAATTATCTGTTTTATTATTTTTTTATAATGGCTTAATCCATTCTCGCGACTATACAATGCAGATTTAGGCTCATATTTTTTTATGTCATTGCTTACAGAGGAATATATTTTTTTTGAAAGATAGGGCAGATTGGCTATTATAATTAATTCCTTATTTTTAAATTTATTCAATAGCGGTTCTAATAAATTTCCTTGAAAGAATTTTATTTTTTTTTCTACCTTAATTCTCTTTGCATTAAGTCGGGCGATCACTAAAGCCTTTTTTGAAATATCTATTCCAATATAATTATTTTTGTTTTTTATTTTTTTTGCCAGAGTTATTATAATATTTCCGCTTCCAGTTCCTACATCAACTATAGTTTTATTTTTCGGATTATTTTTCATGATTTCCTCAACTAACAATTCAGTTTCTGGACGCGGTATTAAGGTATTTTTATTTACAATAAAATCCAAACCATAAAATTCCTTATGTTTCACTATGTATGCAATTGGTTCATGTGCAATCCTCCTTTTAATTAACTTCATAATTAATGAGTTCTTATTTTTTGTTATAAAAAATTCTGGATATGTTAAAACAAATTCCCTCGTTTTTTTGAGGGAATAGGAGAGGATCAATTCTATATCCAAAAAATCCAGTTGTTTTCTATATAATTTTATTATATCTTTAATAGTCATTTTAATTGAAAATCTTTAGATTTTTGCAGACATTTTAAGTTTCATATCTTCTTCCTGTAGGGCGCTTATTATGGGCTCTAAATCACCGCTTAAAATTCCTTCAATATTGCTCCATGACTGTTTAATACGATGGTCTGTTATACGATCCTGCGGATAATTGTAAGTCCTTATTTTTTCACTGCGGTCACCAGTTCCGATCTGATTTTTACGAGCTTCTCCAAGCTCTTTGGCCTGTTTTTCTTCCTCTGCCTGAAGCAAACGGGAACGCAGGACTTTCATGGCCTTATCCTTGTTTTTTAATTGCGATTTTTCGTCCTGGCAAGAAACAATCAATCCGGTCGGAATATGTGTAATGCGCACGGCACTTTTAGTTGTATTAACAGACTGTCCTCCGGGCCCGGAAGAACAAAAAGTATCAATTCGCAAATCTTTTTCTTCAATTTTTAATTCAACTTCTTCCGCTTCGGCCAAAACGGCAACAGTTGCGGTTGAAGTATGTATGCGTCCCATTTTTTCCGTTTCTGGCACGCGTTGAACGCGATGAACTCCAGATTCAAATTTCATTTTGCTATAGACTCCATTTCCATTTATTTCAAAAACTATTTCTTTAAATCCTCCTAGCTCAGTCTGATTAGAGTTAAGCACGGAAACTGACCAGGATTTTTTTTCAGCATATTTTGAATACATTCGGAAAAGGCTGGCGGCAAAAAGTGCTGATTCATCTCCGCCGGCGCCACCGCGGATTTCTACGATAACATTTTTTTCATCGTTTGGGTCTTTCGGAAGCAGTATCATTTCAAGTTCTTTTTCAATCTTGTCTTTTTGTTTAACTAATTCCATATTTTCTTCCATAGCCATTTGTTTCATTTCTGCATCTTCTTCCGTGTTCATAATTTCTGCATTATTTTTCATATCATTTTGAATTTTTTCAAACTGTTCTATGAGATTCATGATTCCATGAAGTTCTGACTGTCTTTTCCCGAGTTTAGCCATTTTTTGCGGATCAGAAAGAATCTCAGGAGAGCTGAGTTCGGCGGTAATAGCTTCATATTCATTTTTTATCGATTCTAATTGATTTTTCATAAATCTACGAAATTATAAATCTATTACGAATATACAAAAATACAAAAATGTTCATTTTTATTGTATTTATGGATATATTCAATATATAAGTTTAATTTAAATAAAGCAACAGTAATTTAAATAACTATTTATTTAAAAACAAGTAGCATTTTATGGCAATAGCAACAGGAATTGCAAGGGTTACCGCATGGAGAAATGATAAATACCCGTTTATAAATTGTCGGGGCATGGTTATTCCTCTGCCAAATTTCAGAAGGGAAATTTTAATAAAAAGAAGAGTTAAAAAATCTAAAAAATAGGTAAAATTTTGCTAAACAGCAAAAATAAAAAGGGATGCCCAAGGCCTCCCTTTTTTGCTATAAAATTTATTTTTTCTTTGCTTTCTTTGCCTCATCTTTCTTAGTTTTAGACTTCTTTGTTTTTGAAGCAGCTTTTTTGGTAGCTGATTTTTCGGCTAATTTCTTAAAGCGGTCAACGCGTCCGGTAGCATCTACCACCTTCTTTTTACCGGTATAAAAAGGATGACAAGCACTGCAGATTTCCACATGCATTTCTTTCTGGGTAGAACCGGTATGAAGTACTGCTCCGCATGAACAGATTATTTTGGCATTATCATGATATTCTGGATGAATATTTTTTTTCATATAATTTTAAAATGGCCCAAAAATTAAGAATTTTTATACCCTCCTAAATATTAGATAGGTAAAAGAGTACCTAAATACCTTAGCATATAAAGATGAAATTGACAAGGGTCGTGTTTCTGCTATACTGAATAGCGTGTTTATCCTCATGCCAATCAGGCTATGTTAAACTATAAACATATGCTTAAAATAAGCTAAATAGGTTACAATAAATATAATTCAGCTATCATGAGGATTAATTATTAATAAAAAACATACTTTTTCGGGGCAGGTCCTGCTTGTTTGCATTTTTGCGGACACGTTTTCTGTCTAATTTTAAAGAAAAAGTAGATGGTCGCGCAATATCAGCCATTCGGTTTGTATTATGTGCGATAAAAAGGAAAAAATATGGAAAATGACGAAAAACAAGCTGTGACTACAACAGCCAATGAAAATGTATTTGTAGAAAATTATTTTTCAAAACTAGATTTATCAAAAATCGAAGTCAGTCTCGAAGAAATGATGAAAAATGGTGTTCATTTTGGACATCAAAAAGCGCGAAGGAATCCAAAAATGGATGAATATATATTTACGACTAGAAAAGGTATAAACATAATAGATCTAGAGAAAACACAAGAAAAAATCAAACAAGCTTTAGAATTCATACAAAGCATTAAAAAAAGCGGAAAAAAAATTCTTTTTGTAGGGACAAAAATTCAATCTAAAAATTTAGTGCGTGAAGTTGCTGAAGCTTCGGGCATGCCTTTTGTTAGTGAGCGCTGGCTTGGAGGTACTTTTACAAATTTTAAAGTTATCCGCACAAGAGCAAGATATTTAGTTGACAATGAAGCTATGCTTGCCAAGGGAGAGTTCAAGAAATATACAAAATTCGAACAGATGAAAAAAATTGAAGAACTAGAAAAAATGGAAAAAAGAATGGGTGGAATAAAAAACATGTCTGAACTTCCCGGGGCTATATTTGCGGCAAGCGTTAAGGAAGATAGTTTAGCGATTGCTGAAGCTAAAAAGATGGGAATTCCTGTTATTGCTATTGCGGATACAAACGTAAACCCAGAAAACATAGATTATCCCATTCCTGCAAATGATGATGCTATATCATCACTGCGCCTGATTCTTGCTTATGCATATAAAGCAATATTGGAAGCTTAAAAATAAGAATTAAGAATTAGAAATGAAACAAAAATATGTTGGATCTTATCAAAAAAATCAGAGAGCGTACTGGAGCAGGCGTGGTTGCAATAAAAAAAGCTATTGATGAGGTTGGTATGGATGAGGAAAAGGTTATAGAACTGCTTCGCAAATCAGGAGAAAGTAAAGCTGCTAAAAAAGCTAGCAGGGAGGCTAAAGAAGGTGTTGTTGCGTCTTATGTTCATTCAAATAATCGTGTAGCTTCATTAGTAAAGCTTCTTTGTGAAACAGATTTTGTTGCCCGTAATGAAGAATTTAAACAGCTGGCCAAAGATATTGCAATGCATGTTACTGCTATGAATCCGAAATTTATTAAACCAGAAGATGTTTCTGATGAAATCATAAATAAGGAAAAAGAAATATGGAAAGCCCAATTAATAACGGAAGGCAAAAACCCTGAAATGATTGAAAAAATAATGGTAGGCAAGGAGAAAAAATTTCGTGAAGAATCAGCTCTTTTGACACAGTCTTTCGTCAAAAATCCCGATATTACGATAGGAGAATTGATTATTGAAAAAGTAGGGAAGATAGGAGAGAATATACAGGTTGGAGAAATAATCCGTTTTGAATTGTAATCTTTTTAATAAAGTTTCGAGGCCAATATAAGATTGAAAAGTTATGTATACATATTCAGTTCGTGTGTATAGTTGGGAACCTGCCCGCCAATGCAATAGCGATTTAGAGCTACAAGACGGAGATTTGGTAGTAGTTAAAGAGGAATCATGTAATGAAATCGGTCTCATTGAACCAGAAGAAGGTAATATTTTAGAAGAAAAAAGAACAACAATATTAAGAAAAGCAACAGAACGGGATCTTAGCACATACGCAAAAAATAAGGAAAAGAAAGATGAAATTGCAAATTTAAGCAAGAGTGAAATAAAACGTCTGGGTCTGAATATGAAGCTAGTAGACGTTCATATAAGTTTAGATGGAAGCAACGCAATTGTACTTTTTACAGCTGATGAAAGGATAGATTTTCGTGAATTGGTTAAAAATCTCTCTAAAATATTCCATCGCAGTGTACGCTTACATCAAGTTGGATCAAGGGATGAAGCTAGAAAATTAGGCGGATGCGGAGTTTGCGGACGTGATTTATGTTGCTTAAGATTTTCCGGTAATTTACCAAGCATATCAATAGATATGGCCAGAATTCAACAGGTAGCCCATCGTGGAAGTGAAAGAATATCGGGAGTTTGTGGAAGATTAATGTGCTGTCTTTCTTATGAAGCTGCTCAATACCAACAAATGCTTGAAGGTTTTCCTGAGATACATAGCAAAATATCAGTTAAAGAGGGCAAAGGTGAAGTTATGGAATTTAATGTACTAACAGGAGATATTAAGATAAAAATGGAAGATGGTGGAATTTCAGTTGTTAAAAAGGATGGATTAAAGTGAGAAATATTTTTGAATGAATAAATTGAATCTTAATTTTTAATTAATATGTTGAATTATATAATACCACCAATTGTAATTATTATAAGTCTTTCAGTGCTTGTAATATTTTTTTCCCGTAAAGCCCAACAGATTCCAGCTCAAGAAAATTCCAAAGAGGAAGGAGAAAAAAAACCAAAGAGAAAAATTTCTATGGTTATTTCTGCAGTTGGACAATTTATGCTGAAAATTTTAGAAAGACTTATGCATAAATTCAAGTTATTATCGTTAAAATTCCATAATATAAGTAACAGCTGGTTTCATTCCATACACGAGAAAAGGCAACGCAAAATTATTGAACAGCAGGAAACAGAAAAATCACAAGATATAAAAGAAAATGACAAAAGTAAGGAGAATATTATTCAAGAAAAACTTCCCAAAAATATTCAAGACGAGAAGCCTATTCGTCCCTTAATTCGTGAAGCTGTAACTAATCCGCAGATGGAAAATAAGGAGAAAAGCAAATTAGAAGAAGCTCTTATAAAAAGGATTGCAATAAATCCTCGTGATATTGAAGCATATGAAAGATTGGGTGATTATTATTTGGAAAGTAAGAATTTTCGCGATTCGCATGAATGTTTCAAACAAGTTCTGATGCTGAGCCCGTCTCATTATAAAGCAAAAATTAGAATCCGTAAGATTGAAAAAATGATAATAATGTAATAATTGCCGACTTAGCTCAATGGTAGAGCAACTGTTTTGTAAACAGTAGGTTATGGGTTCGAATCCCTTAGTCGGCTCATAAAGATAGAAAAATCTTTATATAAAAAGGGTAGTTGGCGGAGTGGTCAATCGCAGCTGACTGTAAATCAGCCGGTCTTGTACCTTCGGGGGTTCGAATCCCTCACTGCCCACCATCAAAATGAAAAATAAAAAGCCATGGACGCCCAGATAGTTCAGTGGCGGAACGCATCCATGGTAAGGATGATGTCGGGAGTTCGATTCTCCCTCTGGGCTCAGAAATTTATAATTTTTTAATTTTTTTTATATATATAAAAATTTTATGGCAACAAAAACTAAGGAAAATTTGGTAAAGATGAAATGCAGCGAATGCAAAAGAATTACATATTATACTTCACGCAACAAGAAGAAGATCAAAGAGAAGTTAGAAATGAATAAGTATTGTAAATTTTGTAAAAAACATACACTGCACAAGGAAATGAAATAACCTGTCATGTAAAAGTGACAATGCGGGATTCGTATAGTGGTAGTACGGCGGTCTCCAAAACCGTTGGCAGAGGTTCGATTCCTCTATCCCGTGCCAAAAAACGCTCAGTGAAGTGTTTTTTTATTTACGAAAAAATCATTTATAGCCAATTTATTATTTATATTGTATAATGAAAATGTATAATTTATTTAAAAATAAGCTTATGAAAAAGATATTATTAGCGGTCATTTTTTTTGCTGGTTTAGCGTCGTTTTCAATAGCGCATGCAGTTACTTTAAATCCACTAGGAATTTCTCAAAATTTAGGTAGTCAGATTTCGAACTCCACGCTTACACAGGCCAGATGTGATAAAATCACTAAAGCAATAGAAAATAGAATCAATACATTCGAAGAAAGAAGAAATTTTCATATACCTGCCTATGAAAACATAAAGTCGCGTTTAGATAAAATGATAACTAAATTAGAAGCTCTTGGATATGATTTAACTGATATTAAATCTGATGTTTCAACACTTAACAATAAAATCAGCAAGCTCAAAAGTGATTATACGGCTTTTTTGAATAAGTTGAATGAAATAAAAAATTATGCCTGTGATCATACTAATTCTGAAGTAAAAGTAAAATTAGTAGAGGCCAGGACGCTTTTAAAAAATATCAAAAGTGGCGATGACGAAATTCGCAATTATATAAAAAATGTCATCAAGCAGGATATACTGGAAATAAAGAATCAAAAGCAATCAAATTAATTAATTGAAAAATAAAATTTTATGGACATAAGACCAATAAATCAAAATTTTCCTAAAACATCAAAGCAAAAATGGCCATTTGTTGTTATCAGCATACTAGTCACTATAGTTGTGATTTTGATTGCAATAGTTTCTTATTTTATGGGAGAAAAAAATGCTAAAGTTCAGAATGTTGTGACAGAAGAGAAAATAACACAGTCCGAAAACAATACTTCAAAATCTTTGCCGGAGGCGCCAACAACAAACCAAAATGTGCAGGCAGAAACAGAAAAACCCGTTTCAATATCTCAGCTTCCTGTTGATTTTGACTATGAATTAGAGCAGTTAGATAATCAAATTGGTTCGATGAGTTCTACTGATTTCAGTGAAACAGAGATGTCTGACACGAAAGCCGGGCTTTAAAATTTTTGGAAAAAATATTATTATTTTAAAAAAGATAAGCATGCCTTGGTTTTTATAAGGTGTGCTTTTTTATTTTGCATTTTATATTTAATTGTGAGAAAATTCAGTTGAAAATTGTATAATTAATATATATAGATTTTTATGAAAAAATCAAAAATAAAAGCGGAAAAAAGGGATAAAAAGAAAAAACCAAAGATGAAAGTTTCAGGCAAAAGCGTGTTTATCATAAAGGACATAATTCTCAATAAATCCAAAGCATATAAATAAAAAATATGTCTGACGGGATGAAAAAAATATTTTTGTCATCTTTACTAGTGGTTGTTGTTTTTACAGCCGTTATTTTTTTCTTTGTGCGTGAAAATAAAATAAAAAAAGAAGCGGAAGAAGCGGCGGCTAGAATTGTTGCGGAAGAAAAAGCTGCTGAAGAAGAAACAGCCAGAAAATCTAAAATAATCGAAAATCCTATAGTTATCCATCGTCCAAAGCCCAAGCCGGTAGATATGGAACGTCTGAAAAAACAAGGATGTGTGGCGGATGGGCTTCTTTCGGAATATAATCCTGAGAACGAAAAATTTATTGAACTTATAAACCGTTCCAATTGTTATTATCTGCACAGAGCTATTGAAACCTGGCTGACGCCACCGGATTTTACTACTGTTGATTATGTTATGAGCCAGATTACAAAAAAGGATGTGGTTTACGGAATGTTTATTGCAGAAGCTATTGATTATCGTGATGAATATTTTAAAAATGAAATAGGCAGGGAATTTGATTTTAAAGCGATGTGCAGGGATGGTAGTGAAAATACCTGGGGTGAACATACCTGCAAGCCTAATTTTGCCAGTAAAGAATATCGTGATTATATTGAATATATAACACATAAAGCTATAGATCTGGGCGTGCAAAGCTTTACTTTCGGACAGATATATATGCAGGAAAGTGGAGACAAGGATTATGCCCCTAAAATAATAAAAGATATTCGTGATTATGCTAAGAAAAAGGGGGTTAATGTTGTTATCGGAGCACAAACTGGAAGCATAACTGATCCTAATTATCTTAAACTCTTCGATTATATCGAGGGTGGCGTAGGAATTGATTCTGACGGCAATATTGAAGACGGTCCATGTCTTTCTAGAAGAGGGAGTTGCTGGGCGCTTTTGTGGCATGAAAATTTTGCCAGTAAAGCTAAAAATGTTTTATTGCATCTTGATTGGTCTGGAATAATTTCGGATGATTTGGATATTTTTGCCAGAATGACCAAGGAAAAAAGAGCCGAAACTTTGCAAAATTTATATAATAAGTTTAATTCACAAAATATGGGTTTTTTAATGCCATTTTTTGGTGTGTTAGATAAAACTAATGGTGGTTGCTATGGACCAAAAAAAAGGTTTTATTCTCCGGATAATGCCTATAAGTGCAAAGATGAGGATGCCATTAATAAAATTTTATCTGCAAAGAAATAAATATGCGGAAAAAACTCTTTCTGATATTGCATGACATACGCAGTGCTTATAATGTAGGCGCTATTTTTCGTACTGCTGATGGGGCAGGGGTCAGCCAGATTTATTTGACTGGCTATACACCTTGTCCGCCGGATAAAAATAAATTGCATAAAACACAAGCGGATAAAATGATCGAAAAAACAGCTTTGGGTGCAGAAAAAACTATTGCTTGGAAAAAATATGAAAATCTGAAGAATCTCATGGAAGAATTGAAAAAGAAAAAAATAAAAATCGTTGCTTTGGAAAGAACTAAAAATAGTCAAGATATAAAAAAAATTAAACTGTTTTTCCCGGCGACACTTATTCTGGGCAACGAGGTGGAAGGTATACCAAAATCGGTTCTGAAAAAATGTGATGCTGTGGTTTCCATTCCTATGCGTGGGAAAAAAGAGTCTCTTAATGTTTCCGTGGCAGCCGGGATAGCTATGTATGAATTGTTAAAATAAGAAACATAATCTCAGCTTGTTTTTTATCAGAAAAAATAGTATAAATACATTATAAATAAAGCTAAGATAATATAAATATGTCGGATAATTCAATGGATAAAATAGTTTCACTTTGTAAAAGAAGGGGATTTGTATTTCCATCTTCTGAAATTTATGGTGGTTTTGCGGCAGTATATGATTATGGCCATTATGGAACACTTCTCAAAAATAATATTCGCGATGCTTGGTGGAAGCATATGGTTCAGCTTCAGGATGATGTCGTAGGATTGGATAGCGCCATATTTATGCACCCGATGACCTGGAAAGCTTCAGGGCATGTGGACAGTTTTGATGATCCACAAATCGACTGTAAGAAATGCAAAAACCGCATGCGTGCCGATCAGATTTTGGAAAGCTTCGGAATAAATGCTGACAAAGAATCTTTGGAATTTATTAATGCAGAACTTAATAAACTCAGAGAGCAGAAAAAATTAAAATGCCAAAATTGCAGCTCAACTGAAATTACTGAAGCTAAAAGGTTTTCATTGATGGTGAAATCAAATTTAGGCTCGCCGACGGAAGCTCTTAGTGAAGAAAATGTAGTTTATCTCAGACCGGAAACTTGTGGAGGAATATACTTGAATTATAAAAATATTTTGGATTCAACACGTGCTAAGATTCCTTTTGGAATAGCGCAAATTGGCAAAGCCTTCAGGAATGAAATTGTTGCTCGCCAGTTCATTTTCCGCACTCGTGAATTTGAGCAGATGGAAATGCAATATTTTCTGCACCCAAATGATATGAAAGAAAAATATGAAATGTGGAAAAAATTGCGTTGGGATTGGTATTTAGAATACGGAATGAAAAAGGAAGATATTAAATGGCATAAACATGAAAAATTAGCACACTATGCATCAGAAGCATATGACATTGAGTATAATTTCAAGTCACTTGGAGGTTTCAAGGAAGTTGAAGGAATTCATGCTCGTGGTAATTGGGATCTTTCTCAGCATTCAAAATTTTCAGGAGTTGATCTGAGTTATCTTGATGAAAAAACAAAAGAAAAATATATTCCTCACATTATGGAGACGTCAGCAGGGCTTAACAGAATTTTTTTGATGTTTGTAGATAAGGCTTACACGGAGGAAGAAGTTAATGGTGAGCAGAGAGTTGTTTTGAAATTAGACAAGAGGCTTGCTCCGATCAAAATTGCAATTTTCCCGCTAATGAAGAATAAACCTGAATTAGTTGAGAAAGCCAAAAATATTTATAATGAATTAAGAAAAGAATTCATGTGCGAATTTGATGATAATGGAAATGTGGGAAAGAGGTATAGAAGGCAGGATGAAATCGGAACTCCGTATTGTGTGACTGTTGATTTTGAATCACTGGAAGATGAGGCAGTGACAGTCCGCGATCGCGACACTATGAAACAGGAAAGGATTAAAATTTCAGAACTGCAGGATTATTTCCAAAAAAACTTATAATAAACAGCTGAAAAATTTATTTTTAGAAAAAGTGGATAACTCATCTGCTTTTTTATTTGCAAATCTGCATTTCTTGTTATAATTAACTAGTTTTAAAATAAAAAATTAAAAAATTGGGAGGTGACAAAGTGGTTCCTAAGAAAGTTTTTTTTACCAGAGGGGTGGGAGAGCATAAGCATGAGCTCTCTTCTTTTGAACTGGCGCTTAGAAAGGCTGGCATTGAGAAATGCAATTTAGTCCAAGTGTCGAGCATTTTACCTCCTTCTTGCAAAATCATAACAAAAAAAGAAGGTTTGAAATTGCTGAGGCCTGGACAAATAACCTATTGCGTTATGGCAAGAAATGCTACTAGTGAAACAAGCCGCTTAGTAGGTTCGGCTGTAGGGCTGGCTATTCCAGCAGATAAGAAAAAAATGTATGGATATTTGTCAGAGCATCATTGCTTCGGCAAAAATGAGAAAGAAATTTCTGATATTGCTGAAGACTTAGCTGCAACAATGCTCGCAAGTACCTTGGGGATAGAATTTGATCCAGAACAGGCTTGGAGCGAAAGAGAGGAGGTGTATAAGGCTTCTGGTAAGATTTTCAAGAGCCGGTCAATTGCGCAAACGGCGCAAGGAAATAAAAAAGAAGAATACACAACTGTAATTGCGGCAGCAGTTTTTATTCTTTAATACCCTTGCAAAAATACATAAAAAGAGGTTGAATTTAAATATAAATCCAATCTCTTTTAATAATATTTACTTTTAAGAGTGTTAAATTAGTTTAAAATATTTTATAAAAATTAAAAGAAAAAATCTATGAAAGACTGTGTTTTTTGCAAAATTATTAAAGACGAAATACCCAGTCATAAAATCTGGGAAGATGAAAGGCATATAGCTTTTCTTACAATTTTTCCGAACACGGAAGGTTTCACTGTTGTTATACCAAAAGAACATTATTCAAGTTATGCTTTTGATGCACCGGAAGATGTTTTAAAGGAATTAGTCATAGCTGCTAAAAAAGTTGGAAAAATTCTGGATGAAAAACTTGAAGATGTAGGCAGGACGGGAATGATTTTTGAAGGTTTCGGAGTTGACCATTTACATGCCAAACTTTTTCCCATGCATGGAACAAAGATTGAAAAATGGGAACCTGTCCATTCTAACGTGGATAAATATTTTGAAAAATATGAAGGTTACATTTCTTCACATGATTATAAACGTGCCGATGATAAACAATTAACTGAATTAGCGCAAAAAATAAGAGGTTAAAATAAAAGAAAAAAGGCATTAACTTGTATTATACTACGTATTTTATTATTAAGATTAATTGTATGATAGTATTCGCAGCTATAATGCCTCATCCGCCGGAGAGTGTGCCTGGTATAGGAAAAAAAGGAAATTCAAGGACTATAAAGAAAACTCTCCAGGCTTTTGATCAACTAAGGACAGGATTGGAAAAAGCGGATCCTGATGTTGTTGTTATAATTTCCCCGCATGCTCATCTGGAACAATATTTCTTTGTTATAAATTATGCCAGAAAATTAGCTGGCGATTTTGAGCAGTTTGGAATTAAAAAATCATTCACTTTTAACAATGACTTGCAAATTGCTGACGAGCTTTTCTCGGCTTGCTTTATAAGAGAGTTTCCTGCGGAACTTAGGAAAAATCCACTGGATTATGGCGCTTTGATTCCGCTTTACCATCTTTTGAAAAAAATAAAACCTAAAATCGTTCATTTATCCTTCTCTTTTATGGACTATGATTTTCATTATCGTTACGGGCAGATATTGCAGAAAATAATAGATGAGAATACTGAGAAGCGCGTTGCCATTATTGCCAGTGGCGATTTATCGCACAAACTTTCACCAAAATCTCCTGTTGGTTTTTCGCCAAAAGCCAAAGAATTTGATCGGTTAATGCTTCGTTATCTGAAAGAAAATAACATTAAAGGTATTATGGACTTAAAAAATCCGCTTGTGTCCGAAGTAGCTGAATGCGGAATAAGATCTTTTATGATACTTTTCGGAGCTTTGCACGGCAAAGAATATAAAATAAAGCTTTTGAGCTATGAAAGCCCCATGGGGATAGGATATCTGACCGCCAGATTGATATAAATTAAGTCTAGAAGCTAATTGCGAATTTATCCATAAAATGTTAACATTTAGGAAGGAATTTCTAATATGCGATTTTTATTATGGAACAGAAGATAGTAATGTATACCGACGGCGGATCAAGAAATAACCCCGGACCAGCGGCCATCGGCGTTTACATTGAAACCCTGCATAAGCAATACGGGCATTATATTGGGGAAAAAACCAACAATGAAGCCGAATATGAAGCGGTAATTTTTGGTTTGAAAAAAATCAAGCAACTGATCGGCAAGAATAAGGCCAAGGATTATTTAGTTGAATGCTATCTGGATAGTGAATTTGTTACTAAGCAGTTGAAACATGAATATAAAGTTAAAGAAAAAAATATTCAGGAATTGTTTCTGGAAGTTTGGAATCTAATATTAGATTTTAAAAGTGTGAATTTTAACCATATTTACAGGGAGAAAAACAAAATTGCCGATGCATTGGTAAATGAAGCACTAGACGCTCAAAGTAGGCAGAACACTTTATTATAAATATAAAAAACAAAAAATCTTATGGCTAAGGCACGTAAATGGGTAGTTTGGATTATTATTATAGCTGCAATTGTTGGCAGTGTTTTTTTGTATATCAAAAGCCGCCAGCCTAAAACAACCTATACCACAGCCGATGTTGAAAAAGGGACATTGTCACAGACAGTTTCTGTGACAGGCAAGGTAAATCCGAATGAACAAATTGACCTAACTTTCAAGACCACTGGTATTTTAAAAAGCATAAGTGTAGATGTTGGCGATACTGTTAAAAAAGGTCAGATTTTAGCAATTATTGATACAGGCAGTTTACTTTCGCAGCTTCGCCAGGCAGAAGCGCAAGTTAAATATCAGGAAGAAATTTTGGATGATATTAGAGATAAGGATGATGAAAATGATGATGCCTATTCTTCTGAGCAGAAGAGAGCCCAAAAGGCGCAAGTAACTCAAGCTCAGGAAGGCGTCAATGCTATCAGAGATCAGCTTAGGGATGTCAGAATGATTTCTCCAATTGACGGAATCGTAATCAGAAGAACAGCTGATCCGGGAGAAACTGTAGTTTTAAGTCTTAATAGTCCGGTTATAACTATAGCTCAAAAAGAAGACTTGCTAATACAGGCTAATGTCCCCGAATCTGATATAATCAAAATCCAAATTGGGCAGAAGGCCGAAGTCACATTTGACGCTTTCTCTTCAGAAGAAATTTTCAATGCTACAATTAGCCAAATTGATCCAGCTTCAACAGTTATTCAAGATGTTGTTTATTACAGGATAAAACTTAAATTGGATAATCTCGATTCGCGTCTTAAGGCTGGCATGAGCGCCAATATTGATGTGCATACAAACCAAAAAGATAACGTGCTTATGGTTCCACAGCGTGCTATCAAGACAGAAGGAAATAAAAAATATGTAGATGTTTTGCAAGAAATTGACAATACGACCAAAAAAGTTTTTGTCGAAACAGGTTTAGAAGGTGATGAAGGGATAGTGGAGATAACCTCAGGACTTAAAGGTGGAGAAAAAGTCGTGACATTTGTGACGACAAAATAAAAGCCCGCAATATTTTTAATATCGGGGCTTCATTGCTGTTAATTTGTAAGATTTATTATATCTTAAAAACTTCTTCATCTTCAGGAATCCTAGCAGGCGATCCGCTTCTTATAAATTTAGCTGTGAATGGTTGCTCTTTCCCTTTTGAAGATTTTTTTTCAGAGATATATAATTTTGTAAGAAATACATTTGAATCTTCTGATAAAATAAATTTATCTCCGGGTCTTAACTTTCCGAATAGCATAGCTTTCATAATTTCTATCCTCCTCTGGCTTCATTGAGCCGTTAAATTATTTTTTTAAAGTATTTATGCTAATGCTTAATTGTGCTACAAAATAATCAAAATGTCAACATCCCTAATCAAAGTTGAAAACCTTTGCAAAACATACGAAAACGAAGGCGTGAAAACCAAAGCTATGTGTGGGATGACTTTTAGCATTGAAAAAGGCGAATTCGTTTCCATTATGGGTCCTTCAGGATCAGGGAAATCTACATTGATGCAGATTCTCGGGATGCTTGATCGCGCAACTGACGGAACTTATCTTTTTGAAGGTAAAAATATCAATGATTATACAGACGATGAATTAGCGAAATTGCGCAATAAAAAAATCGGATTTGTATTTCAATCTTTTAATCTTTTGCCGAGGACGACAGTCTATGAAAATACTGAACTGCCGCTTCTTTATGATGAAGAGCATATTGAAACACATAACAGAGGAAAAGTAGAAAAAGCCCTTAAATCTGTGGGCATGGAACATAGGATAAAATATTTATCCAATCAACTTTCTGGTGGAGAAAAACAACGTGTTGCCATTGCCAGGGCTTTAGTTAATGATCCGGAAATTATTTTTGCCGATGAGCCGACTGGAAATTTGGATTCAAAATCAGGAATAGCGGTTATGAAAATTTTGCAGGATTTAAATAATTCCGGGCATACTATTATTTTAGTTACCCACGAAACTTATACTGCCAAACACGCCAAACGCATTATCTATGTAAAAGATGGCCAGATTATAGCTGATGATCCGGTAAAAGACAGATTAATTGCAGATGGAGAAGGAGCATTATTGAAATAATATGAAATTTTCTGCGCCTATAAAAATTTCATATAAAAACCTTATGGCGGCGAAATTCCGCTCGTTTTTAACAATTCTTGGAATAATTATCGGAATTGCATCGGTAATTATTGTCATGGCTATAGGTGCCAGTGCCCAACAGCTTATTGTTGATCAGGTTAATGGAATGGGGACAAATCTGGTCGGCATACTTCCCGGAGCTTCTGATGAAAAAGGTCCGCCGGCATCTGCGCTTGGCATAGTGACAACAACGCTCAAAACCTCAGATCTTGAAGCAATAATGCTCAAAAAAAATGTTCCTAATGTAATTGCAATTTCTGGATATGTTAGCGGAGTTGCAACAGCTGAATATAAAAGCAATTCTACTCAGAGCAATTTTCAAGGAGTTTCTGCCGGGTTTATTGATGTTGAGAATAATAAATTGCAAGCCGGAAGATTTTTTACTAATGAAGAGGATAATGGACTGGCTCGAGTGGCGGTTATCGGATCCAAAAAATCCGAAGATCTTTTTGAAAATGAAGATCCAATTGGAAAAGTTTTTTCTTTGAAGGGTACGAATTTTACCGTGATTGGAATTTTTGAGAAAAAAGGATCTTCCGGATTTTCCAATGTTGATGAAATGATTTATGTTCCCCTGCAGACAGCGCAGAAAATAATACTGGGAATAAATTATCTAAATTTTGCCCGCGTAAAAATAGATTCTTTTGAGAATATGGATCGGGCAGTTGCTGATGTGAAATATACAATCAGAATGAAGCATAATATCAAAAATCCTACGGATGACGATTTCTCTGTAAGGAACACAGCGCAAGCTCTGGAAATGATAAACAAAATTACTAATGTTTTGAAATATTTTCTGGCTGGTATTGCTGGAATTTCACTGCTGGTTGGGGGGATTGGGATTATGAATATTATGCTTATTTCAGTAAATCAAAGAATTCGCGAAGTCGGACTTCGAAAAGCAGTCGGTGCGAGAACCAGGCATATAATAACGCAATTTTTGTCTGAATCGGTTTTTATTACACTTGTTGGAGGAACAATAGGCATAATAATTGGAATTCTGATCTCATTTTTAGCTTCACTTGTAATTAATGCTCTGGGTTATTCTTGGCAATTCATAATATCGCTAAGCTCGATAATTGTAGGAACATTCATTTCGGTTTTGATCGGAATCATTTTTGGTATTTATCCTGCCCGCAAAGCTTCGCAAATTTCGCCTATGGAAGCATTAAGATACGAATAATATGTTTAAACGATTTATATTATCAATAAAACTTGCCTTGCGAAATCTCCGGAATAATAAGGGCCGAACTGTTTTAACGTTAATTGGAGTGGTGATCGGAATTATGTCGGTTATTGTGGTTAATTCCAGTGGTGAAGGCGTAAAAAAATACATAATGGGACAATTTGATAGCTATGGCAATGATATAATCCAGATTGAAACAAAAGTTCCATCAACATCAGCGACATCTTCTGAAAACGCTATGGGTCAGGCTATGGGAGTTCAAATTACGACACTAAAAACTTCAGATGGAGAAGAAATAAAAAAACTTCCCAACGTAGATAGTTATGCCGCTGGAACAATGGGACAAGAAATAGTTTCTTACAAAGGTGAAAATAAAAGATCAATGCTTTTTGGCAGTGGCGCAAACTATCCCTTAATTGATGCTGGAGCAAAGGTTTCCGAAGGCATGTTTTATACTGAAAGTGAAGACAATAGTTTGGCGCAGGTTATTGTGATAGGACAGGATATAAAAGAGGCGCTCTTTAAAAATGAAAGTCCTATTGGAAAAGATGTAAAAATAAAAGGCCTAAATTTTAAGGTGATTGGTGTTTTAGGAAAAAGAGGAACAGTAACATTCTTTAATTATGACGAATTAATCTATATTCCAGTACAGACTCTTGAAAAGAAAATTCTCGGAATTGATTATGTGAGATATATAACGGTGAAAGTAAAGGACGTCAGTAAAATCGATGTGACTGCTTCTGATATTACAGATCTTTTAAAAAGATTACATAGAACTCCAAAGCCGGAGCAGGAAGATTTTTCAGTCATGACGATGCAGGAAGCAAAGAAAATTATTGACGACGTTTTTAATGTTATTACGATTTTGCTTTTAGCGCTTACCTCAATCTCTCTTATAGTCGGCGGGGTTGGAATCATGAATATTATGTATGTTGCGGTAGTTGAAAGGACTTTTGAAATAGGGCTGCGCAAAGCAGTCGGCGCAAAATCGAAAGATATTCTTAGGCAATTTCTCTTTGAAGCTATTATCCTTACATCTCTTGGCGGTATTGTTGGAATAATTCTTGGTTTTTTGATAAATCTTGCTTTTTCATACATTTTTTCTCTACTTGGTTTTTCTTTGCAACTTTCATTGACGCTCAACTCTATTTTACTTGGAGTAGGCTTTTCAATGGCAACAGGCATAATCTTTGGTTATTACCCGGCTTGGAAGGCATCAAAGTTATCACCCATGGATGCTTTGCGTAAAGAATAAAATTATGCAATATTTAGAAAAACCCGCAAGTTGTGGGTTTTTTTTCTATATGTTAGTTTTAAATCAAATATTAATGCTAAAAAATAAATATGAAAAAGGAAATAGAAGATATTGAAGTGAATGAGTCTAAATCAGAATCATCCATAATTTACGAAGATTCAGGCAAAAAATTGAAACGCGGAGCTATTTTTGAGATGTTGCTTTTTTTCATCCTTGGAATTTTAATAGGAATTACTATAAAAACTGAAGCAGTAAAAAAGATAACGATAGGTTTTAGTGATTACAAAATTGCATCAGGTAAAAGTTCATATGATATAGAATCAATGAAAAGAAATTTAGAACAGCAACAGGCGGAAGCAATTCAGGCGGCCCAACAGACTCAGCAGGAACAAATTGATAATCAGGCAGAAAGTGAGCAATTGCAACAATAAATAATTAATAAATACACATAATTATGGAAGAAGAAAAAAAGGACTCAAAATCATTATCTGAAAAAGAAGAGCAAGAAAGGATAGAGTCATTAACTTTGGCAGAAAAGCCAGAAGAGGAAGATGATTTATTGCAGTCTAAAGAAAAGAAAATTAAAAATCTTATTTCAGCTTTGATATTGTTGGGCGGTTTGTTTGTTGGAAGTTTGTTTGTCGATGTAGTCCAGCTGTTACGTGGAGGCGGATTTTCTCAACGTGCACTGGACAATACTGATGTTTTTTCTTCAAACGGAAAGTCATGGGTTGCGTACAATGAGCCAGTTATAACAGTTCAGGTTCTCAATGATGATACCTGCGGTGATGCATGCAAGCCCGATGAAATTCTCGTGGCGCTTAAGCAAGTTATTCCAACTATACTTACTAAAAAAATTGATGTTGCTTCTGAGCAGGGGAAGAAACTCGTTAATCAATTCTCAATAAAAACAATTCCAGCTTTTATTTTTTCAAAAGAAATTGAACAAACAAGTTTATTTTCTCAGGCGCAGGCATTTTTCGATAAAAAAGAGGATTCATATGCAATCAAAAGCGCAGAAGCTGGATTTCCGATAGGAAAATATCTTATTGCTCCTGCAATCAATGAAAATGATATAAAAATTGGTCCAAATGATGCTAAAGTAAAAATTATTGAATTTTCTGATTTTGCAAATCCAATTGATGCTAAATTCTTTAAAGATGTTGTTTCTAAATTGATAAAAGATTATGGGGATAAAATTCAATTTTCTTTTAAGAATTATTTTATGCCAACATCTACACAATCACTGAGTGCTGCCTTAGCTGTTGAATGTGCTAATGAACAGGGAAAATTTATGGTTTATGCTGAAAAGCTTTATTCATCACAGGCGAGCTGGAGTAAACTTAAAGATGCGACTGTAATAATGAAATCATTTGCATCACAACTGGGTCTAAATACAAGTGATTTTAACCAATGTCTAAACGATAAAAAATATCAAGAAAAATTAGTCCAGTCATCCAATGATGGTCAAAGCTTTGGAATCAATGAAACCCCATCTATTTTCTTAGGAACTGATATTGAAACTTCGTTGGCAAGTTATGATGATATCAAGAAAATTGTTGATGAGCAGCTGAGTAAATAGATAGATTTAAAAATAAATTAAAAACAGGGGCTACCCCCTGTTTTTTTGTTTAAAAATATGATATTCTTATAAATATGAAATTCAATAAGGATACATTTGAAGTCATTTTTTTTGCACGTGGAGGGCAGGGAGCTAAAACAGCTTCTGAGCTTATTGCGCATTCGGCTATTTTGGAAGGAAAATATGTCAAAGCGTTCCCATTTTTTGGTCCGGAAAGATCAGGTGCCCCAACTAGAATGTTTTTAAGAATTTCAGAAAAAGAAATCAGGACCCAGGAGCCAGTTATTGATCCGGATGTTGTGGTTGTTTTAGATGAAACAGTCATAGATTGCCAGGATGTTGTGAAAAACTTGGATAAAGATGAAATATTGGTCGTTAACTCAAAAAAAAATCCTGAAGAAATCCGTAAAAAAGTTCCTAATTTTGAAGGTAAAATCCGCACTATAGATGCAACAGGAATTGCACTGAAAATTACTAGCAATCCAAATCCCAACATGGTGCTCATGGGTTATTTTATAAAAATTTCAGAAATTATAACCCTAGAAAATGCTATGCAGATTTTCAGGAAAGTTTTTACTCCTAAAATCGGAAAAGAACTTACAGAAAAAACAATACAAGCCATGCAAGTTGGTTATGATGAAATATAAACAAAATTATGGAAAAAGGAGCTATTATAAAGCATAGTATTAAAAATTCTTCCAAAACAGGAGATTGGCGTTATATGAAGCCAGAAATTGATATATCAAAATGTATTGGATGTGGCATTTGTGTTTCATATTGCCCGGAAGCAGCTATTGAATTGAAGAATAAAAAATCAAAAAATAAAAACAAGAAAGTTGCAGAAATCGATTATGATTATTGCAAAGGCTGTGGAGTCTGCGCATCAGTCTGCCCTGTAAAAGCTATTATTATGAAAAAATAAATGGATAAAAATAATAAAAAAATTGAAGCAATGACTGGTGGTGCAGCGATGGCTGAGGCTTTACGTCAAATTAATCCTGACGTAATGGCTGTTTATCCTATTACTCCACAGACTCCGATTATAGAAACATATGCCAAAATGAAAGCTGATGGAAAAGTCAAAACAGAAATAGTTCAGGTTGAATCAGAACATAGTGCCATGAGTGCCACAATTGGAGCCTCAGCAGCGAGTGCAAGAGCAATAACAGCAACCAGTTCGCAGGGACTTTTATATATGGCAGAAATGTTGCCGATTGCCAGTGGGCTAAGGCTTCCAATTTTAATGTGCGTTAGTTCTCGCGCTCTAAGTGCTCCGCTTAATATCCATGGTGAGCATGGTGATGTCATGGCTGTGCGCGAAGCTGGCTGGGTCCAAATTTTCTCCGAAAATGTGCAGGAGGCTTATGACAATACAATAATAGCTTTGAAGCTATCCGAATCAATTGATTTGCCTGTAATGTCGATTATGGACGGTTTCCATACTTCGCATACGACAGAAAGGCTCGAAATTTGTGACGATAAATCAATAAAAAATTTTTTGGGTGACAGAAAAGCTGAAAAATCATTGCTTGATTTTAATAGTCCCGTGACATTCGGAGCTTTGGCTCTGCAAAACTCATATTTTGATTTCAAGCTGGACCAGGAAGAAGCAATAGAAAAAGCAAAAACGGAATATAAGAAATTGTGTGCAGAGTATATGAATATATCCGGAAGAAAACATGGGATTTTTGAAACATATAAATTAGAGGATGCAGATTATGTAATAGTTATGATGGGTGCAACCGCAGGAACCGCTAAGGATGTTATAGATAGTTTACGCAAAAAAGAAAAAAAAGTCGGACTTTTGAATATTAAACTATACAGGCCTTTCCCATATAGGGAAATTGGACGCGAAATAGCGCATGTAAGAAAAATTGCTGTTTTAGACAGGGCTATTTCCATAGGAGCCTATCCGCCATTATATCAGGATATTGTAAATAGTTTGCATCACGCCGGCAGTCACAAAAATGAAATTGCCAGCTATATTTATGGTCTTGGTGGGCGTGACACATTACAAAAAGATATTGAAAAAGTTTTTAAGGATCTAGAAGAAGGGGAAATAAGCAATAAAATAAAATATCTGAAATAAAAAGCATGAATAAAGATTTAACTAAAAAATTAGCTCCGGGTCATGCGACTTGCGCAGGATGCGGGATACCGGCTATTGTACGGACAGTACTTGGTGCAACAAATGAGCCTGTGATTGTTTCCAATGCAACAGGATGTTTGGAAGTAACTACAACTATATATCCGAATACTTCCTGGAAAGTTCCCTATATCCATAGCGCTTTTGGCAATGCAGCGGCAACGGCATCTGGAATAGATGCTGCCCAAAAGGCATTAATGAAAAACAAGAAACTAAAAAAGCCTGCTAAAATTGTTGCCTTTGGTGGCGATGGGGGAACATATGATATCGGTCTCCAGGCTCTTTCTGGAGCGTTGGAACGTGGACACGATTTTCTGTATGTTTGTTATGACAATGAAGGATACATGAATACGGGCGGACAAAGATCTGGCGGAACACCTTTTGGTGCTAACACGGAAACGGAACCAGCTGGCAGTGATTCTTTCGGAAAATCAAAGCAAAGAAAAGATTTAATGGAAATTGTGAAAGCGCATAATATTTCTTATTTGGCACAGGCTAATGTTGCATATCTTTCTGATCTAAAAAAGAAAGCCAAAAAAGCCTTAAAAACTCCGGGACCATCATTTTTGTTAGTGCTTCAGCCATGCACGAATCTTTGGAAATTCCCAACGTCTCAGTATGTCAATATTGGAAAATTAGCCACTGAAACAAATTTCTGGCCACTTTATGAAATAGAAAATGGAAATTACGTAATTAATTACACACCTAAAAATCCAAAGCCAGTCGAAGAATTTTTAAAAACCCAAGGACGTTTTAAACATCTATTTGTTCCAAAAAATAAATCAGTAATTGCAGATATTCAAAAGACGGTTAATGAAAATTTTAAAACACTTGTAAAAAAGGCTCAGATAAGCTAAAATATGAGCTATGCCGATGTAGCTCAGCTGGTAGAGCAATGCACTCGTAACGCATAGGTCGCCGGTTCAATCCCGGCCATCGGCTCATAATAAATAAAGTGTCATCAGCCTGTCCCGTAGCGAAAAGAAGTTTCTGCTACTGGGGTTCGATTCTAATAGGTGGATTATCTTATAAAATAAATTTATTTATAATAAATGCAAGTCTGGATATATACCTTAATAAGCGTTTTGATTGTAAGCCTTATTTCCCTCATAGGTATTTTTGTTTTTTCTTGGAAATCAAAAAAATTTCATGAGATTTTAATTTTTTTAGTCAGCTTTGCTGCTGGCACGCTTTTGGGTGATGCTTTTTTGCATTTGATTCCTGAGGCTATGGAAAAAGAAGGCATACATGTATCTTTTTTGGTTTTAGTTGGTTTTATAATCTTTTTCATATTGGAAAAATTTTTGCATTGGCGGCACTGCCACGATGAACACTGTGAGAAACATGAAAAAGTATTGCCTTATGTAATTTTTTTCGGAGATGCTATCCACAATTTTATTGATGGAGTAATCATAGCCGTCAGTTATTTGGTTAGTATTCCAGTTGGTATTGCTACTACTTTGGCAGTAATTATGCACGAAATACCACAGGAAATAGGAGATTTTGGAGTTCTTTTATATGCCGGCTTTACAAAAAAAAAGGCACTGCTTTATAATTTTATATCGGCAATTTCTGCAATAGTTGGTGCAATAGTGACTTTATTAATAAGCTTAAATATAGAAATCATAGCAAATGCTTTAGTGCCAGTTGCTGCCGGAGGATTTATATATATAGCCAGTGCGGATATGATTCCGGAATTGCACAAGAATAATGGAGAGAAAATAAGTCATTCAATCTGGCAATTAGTGTTTATGGGTGTTGGCGTTGCTATGATGTCTACGCTTTTGCTACTTGAATAAAATTTATGAAAGAAATTTTAGAAAAACTTGAAAATATAAAATCTAAGCTCCCGCTTTTGCGGGACTATCTTTGACGTTGAACAAAAAAAACAAAAAATATTAGAATTGGAGGAAAAAATGTCTGCTAAGTATTTTTGGAGTGATACGCAAAAAGCTGCCCAGATTTCTAAAGAGCTTGAGCTTTTGAAAAATGAATTGGAAAATTTTGAAAATATAGAAAAAAAAGCAAAAGAGTTATTAGAACTTGTAAATCTGTTTGAATCCGGCACAGACGAAGAATTAAAAGAAATTAAAAAACAAGTCGATAAATTACAAAAAGATTTTGATGATCTGGAATTTAAATCATTACTTAGTGGAAAATACGATCAAAATGATGTCATTTTGGCTATCCGTAGTGGAGCTGGGGGGGTAGATGCTCAAGATTGGGCAGAAATGATTCTCAGGATGTATTTAAGATGGGCTGAAAAAAATGGGTTCAAAACCAAGATAGTAGAAGAATCGAAAGGAACAGAAGCTGGGATAAAAAGCGCAACAATTGAAATTTCAGGTGCTTATACTTATGGATATCTGCAAGGCGAAGCAGGTGTGCATCGTTTGGTAAGGCTTTCCCCATTCAATGCTGATAATTTGCGCCAAACATCATTTGCATTAGTAGAGGTTTTGCCGATTATTGAAGAAATTTCTGAAGTAGTGATTCAGCCACAAGACTTAATTATTGATACTTACAGATCTTCAGGGGCTGGCGGACAGCATGTGAACACTACAGACAGTGCTGTACGGATTACACATATCCCAACCGGAACAGTTTCAATGTGCCAAAGCGAACGATCTCAACTGCAGAATAAGGAACAAGCCATGCGTGTTTTAAAGGCCCGGATACATAAATTATATTTAGAAAAACAGCAGGAAGAAAAACAAAAACTCAGGGGTGAATATAAAAGTGCGGAATGGGGGAATCAGATCCGTTCTTATGTTCTGCATCCTTATAAAATGGTTAAAGACCATCGTACAAAATATGAAACCAGTGATGCGGAAAAAGTCTTGAGCGGTGATCTTCATGAATTAATAGAGGACTATCTACGCTTTGCGGCTCAGAAAAAATAGTATATAATTAAAACATAGCAAAATTATTAAAAAATATAAAAATGATCAGGTTCGATAATGTTTCTAAAATATACCCAGGTGATTTTGTAGCCCTAGAGAACGTTAATCTTTTTATAAAAAAAGGAGAATTCGTTTCTATTATTGGACATAGCGGATCAGGTAAATCAACTTTGCTTAAGTTGATATATGCAGAAGAACAGCCAACAGGAGGACGTGTATATTTTAATGATCGTCCTTTAGATGAAATAAACAAGAAACTTCTTCCATTTTATCGCCGTAATATAGGCACAGTCTTCCAAGATTCTAAACTGCTTCCTAAAAAAACAGTTTATGAAAATGTTGCTTATGCTCTTGAAGTTTCAGATAGCTCAGAAGAAGAAATTAAAGAACTTGTTCCTCAAATCTTAGATATTGTCGGTATGGGAGATAAAATGGAAAAATATCCAAATCAGATATCAGGTGGTGAAAAACAAAAAGTTTGTATAGCCAGGGCGCTTGTGTGCAAACCTTTGGTTATAATTGCAGATGAGCCTACAGGAAATCTTGACCCTACATCAACTTGGGAAATCGTACAATTACTTTTAAAAATAAACAGCATGGGAACTACTGTTTTATTAGCTTCACACAATAAGGGTATTGTAGATAAACTAAATCGTCGTGTGCTGGAATTAGAAAAGGGAAAACTAGTAAGAGATAATGAAAAAGGAAAATATGAGGATAACTCAAAAGAAAAAAATATTACCGAAGAAAAAAAGAAACAAGTTCTATGATTTTTGCTAGATTTATAAGATTTAAAAACAAAAAATTAAAAAGAAGACAGAATTATGAAATTAATAAAATTAAAACGCACATTTTTTGAAGGACTTGATAATTTTCGTCGTAACGGATGGCTAAGTTTTGCAACCGTTAGTGTTTTGGCAATATCCCTATATGTGATAAGTGTTACTTTTATTTTAGGCGTGACTACAAATATCATTTTAAAAAACATACAGGATGATTTAAGCGTCAGTGTGTATTTCAATTCAGATATTGAGGAAAATACAATATTGGATATAAAAAATAAGCTGGTTGTATATGATGAAATAAAATCAATAGATTATGTTACTAAGGAACAAGCATTAGAAAATTTCAAGAAAATCACAAACAATAGTGATTCCATTTCGCGTGCACTTGAGTTGATAGGAGACAATCCATTGCTATCTTCTTTAGTTATAAAAGCTAAAAACCCTGAACAGTACGGTATAATTACACAAGCAATCAGTAAGTCTAGTTTTGCAGATAGTATAAGTAATATCGACTTTGAAGAACATAAAGAAGCTGTTCAGCGGCTTAACTCAATTGTTAAACTTGTAGAAAAAATCGGCTTTACTCTCGGTTTAGTCTTTATTTTTATCGGTATAATGATAACATTTAATGCTATCAGACTTACTATGTATGCACACAAAAGTGAGTTTGAAGTTATGCGTCTTGTCGGAGCTTCAAATGTTTATATTCGTATGCCTTTTGTTTTTGAAGGTATTTTCTATGGAGTAGCATCTGCATTTTTAGTTATGATTTTTCTTGGTATAACTTCAAAATTTTTGGCGCCGATTACCCAGAACAGCATTTCTGGAGAGAACATTTTCTCGTTTTATTTAGATAATTTCTTTATTATCTTTATTTCACTTATCTTTTCAGGCATAGCTCTCGGAACCATCAGCGGACTTATTGCGATTAAAAGATATTTGAAAGTATAGAGATTTCAGAACGATATAATTAAAAAATCCCTTTACCATTATGGCTTGGGGATTTTATTTTTCGTTTATTAATAATATTTTTCTTATGTTTTTTCTTCTAATTCTCTGGCTTCTTCACACCATGGTTCTGGAGCGTTGACCGCTAAATAATGCAAATTAATCTCATCGTTTTCTATATTTCGTTTTTTTAATTCTCGCCATGCTTTCTCTTTATATTCATCTGTAAATTCTAGCCAAGAATATTTAGCTGCGATTAAGGTGCTTAGCGTAGTGCTACTTGCCATAGGCATGAGCTGTTCCCATGCTCTTTGACGTTGTTTCTCAGTTGAATTTAAGCCTCCTATTATGTCACAGAGGCTACGGATTTTAGCATATTTTTTTTCTTCATCATTCGTCATAGTCCTGCCTCCATAATTTAATTTTATAAAGTACTTTATTGCTTTTGTTCCGAGGTAGAGATTCGAACTCCAATAAACAGGACCAGAACCTGTTGTCCTACCATTAGACGACCTCGGAAAATATCTTGAAAAATGCATGTATCAAACAAAATAAAGTATATCAGAAATATTGAGAAAATCAAGATTTTCTTGTTAAATCATTTAAAATAGGATAAGCTTTATAAATGAATAATACAAAACAAATAAATAAAATAGACTATCCAATACGCATTAACCGCTATTTGGCACTCCATAATTATTGTAGTCGCAGGGAAGCGGATGGATTTATTACGAAAGGAATAGTTGAAATAAACGGCAAAAAAGCCAGGATAGGTGATAAAGTCTATGAAAATGACAAAGTCAAAGTAGATTTAAAAGTTTATAGAAAGGTTAAAGAATATGTTTATTTAGCTTATAATAAGCCTAAGGGAGAATTAACCAATCAAGACAATCAGACCGGTAAAAAGATAAAAGATGGTGGTAAATTTCCAGAGGACATTTTTCCCATCGGACGCCTAGATAAAATTTCTCATGGTCTTATTATCCTTTCTAATGATGGACGCATTACTGATAAACTTTTAAATCCAAACAGAAATCATGAAAAAGAATATGTAATTAAGGTAAATAAGCCTATTAAAAATATCTTTTTGAAAATTATGAGTGTCGGAGTTCAGCTGGAAGATTTTAAAACCAAGCCGTGCATTATCAATAAAAAAGATGATTTTACTTTCAATATAATTCTGACAGAAGGCAAGAAACATCAAATCAGGAGGATGTGCGATAATCTCGGGTGGGGAATAACTGATTTAAGAAGAATCAGAATAATGAATATCAAATTAGGCAATTTAGGTTTAGGACATTATAGAAAAATACAAGGAAAAGAGCTAGAAGAATTTTTAAAGAAATTAGAAATAAAATAAATTTATGAAGATTGCAATTCATGCGGCAGATTTGGATCATAACAGGATAGATGGCACCAGAGTTTATCTTTTTAATATGCTCAAAAATTTCGGTAATCTTGATAAAACCGATAAATTTTTTATTTATCACAGAGATTTTTTCAATCATCACCTAACTCCTCCAGATTTTAATAATTATTCAATAAGAAAAATTCCTTTTCCATTTTTATGGACGCAGACTCGTTTTGCTTTTGAAGTTTTTATAGATAGACCTGATATCCTTTGGATGCCAGTACATAATATACCTTTACTCCGAAATAAGAATACAAAGGTCATAGTTACTATTCACGATTTAGCCTTTAAAATATTTCCGAAATATTTCACTAATAAAGATCTTTTTAAGCTTAATAAATTAAGTAATATGGCTATTAAAAATGCTGATCATATTATCGCTGTTTCACATTCGACTAAAAATGATATTTTAAAATTTTATCCTGAAATTAAAAATGATAAAATTTCCGTTGTTTATCATGGATTTGACAGTGAATTATTCCAAAAGGATATTTCTCAAGAAAACTCAGAAATAATACTGAAAAAGTATTGTCTAAAAGCTAAATCTTATTTATTATACGTCGGCGCAATTCAGCCAAGAAAAAATCTTGGAGTTCTTATTGAGGCTTTTGAAAAAATAAAAGAAGGCAATATTGATTTAAAGCTAGTTATTGCTGGTTCTCCTGCTTGGAAAAGCGATAATATAATTAAAAGAATAAATAACAGCAGATTCAAAAAAGACATAATTATCACTGGAAATCTTGAATTCGAAAAATTATCCGCAATTTATCGGAATGCAAAATTATTTATTTTTCCGTCACTTTATGAAGGTTTCGGGATACCTATATTGGAATCTATGGCTTCTGGTGTTCCTGTAATTTGTGCTAAAAATTCAAGTTTAACTGAAGTCGGTGGAGATGCGGTGCTTTATTTTCAAACAGAAAATAGCAAGGATTTAGCTGATTGTATAGATAAAGTTATGCAAGAAAAATCACTTGAAGATAAATTGATACAAAAAGGGACTGAACATGTAAAAAGCTTTTCGTGGGGAAAATGTGCCAAAGAAACGCTCGATATTTTAATTTCAGCCTAATCTTTAGGCTCGAAAATTATTTGGTATAAAAGTAAAAACAAAAATAAAGTAGAAATTACAATAATTATATTTTCCCAAAAGGCAAATTTCAAAAGGGAATTTCCTAATAATAGAAAAGTTAGCAGAATTAGAACAGGCAATAACCTGTTTTTTTTGATTGCAGGAGAGGTATAAGTCAGGTCAAACTTTTTTCCTATGAGAATTATAAATATAAAAATTAATAATATAGGAAGAATGACGAGTATAAAGCTTATATGAGAAGAAACAACTCCAGGCAATGCCCCTTCAGCTATTAACATAAAAATAAAAAACATAAGCAAAAGGAATAAAGCATCATGTAGAAGTTTATATACTATAAGCACGTAATTCTTATTTAGTACTGGTAATTTTGGAATATACATTATGGCTATTTAGTATAATTAATTATTAGACTCGTTTTTGTTCCCGAGAGAAAAGCCATGAAATTATCAAAATTCTTTGCTGTAAAGAAGGTTATGCTGGCATTATTTATTTTTGCATTATTTGCAAATTTTAAATCAATCTGAAAATCAATACCAATAAAATTATTCATAGAATTAAGCATAGCATCACATTCGTATGTGTTTTTTGGAAAAAATACTTTTTTCAATTGGCATGAAACAATAGTTTCGCTTTCTTCGGAATCTACTATTACTGGTTTCTGTTTTGAATATGTTTTGGCAACAGCTAAACTTTCTATGGGACGCTTTTGTTTATCCTTAATGATGAAATATGTATTTGTCTTCCTATCCAAAAATAAAGTTCCATCCGGATGTGGCTGGTTATAAGTGAATTGTTTTTGTTTTTTATAAATACTGAGTTCCTCCGAATTAATCTGAATAACATCGTCCCAATTGAACCCCTTTTTGACAAAAGTTTCTGCATTTGATATAGGATAGCTTTTTTCTTCGCTCAGGAAAAAAACCGATGGAGCCAAAGATGCTAATGTGCCATCCGTGAATCCAAGGTATGTTTCTGATATCTTATATCGGTTTAAAAAATCATCATTTTTTATAATTGCTTGTCCGGATTCGAATTTTGACAAAAAGGCCCCGGCACTTACGAAAGGGAAAAGCTGGCGGTTTTTTAGTTGATAGTAAGTGTCGCCAATATTAAAAAAAGTGTCATCTGGGTAAATATTTGCATCAGTTATATCAGCTCCATTTTTGTTGTATTTTAAATCATCTAAAGAAACATTCAGAAAAGAGTCTTTTGAATAACCAAGCTGTTCGACTATATTATTATTTGAAAATTTTCTGAGAGCATCACCGGAAATTATATAATAAGAACCGTTTGCAAAAAGAAGAGTTCCATTTCTGAAACCAACCGGATCACCAGTTGGATAGAAAAAAGCTTCATAAGATCTGCGTATCTTTATGGAAGTTCCTTCGATATTTTCAGAATCCTTGCTTGTCTTTAATTTAATAGTGGAATAAGAGAAGTTTCCTAAGGGACTTGCAGTAAAGATCATATCCTCATTATTTTTGACAAAGCCTTTTTTTATTGCTTCAGCTTGGGACATTGTACTGGATAAGTCCAGCGTATTTTTAGGAGAGTTTATATTGTCAAAAGATAAAGAAAATGATATGAGAGGAAAAATAATTCGGTTCAATATAAAAAGTGTGCCTATCAGAAAAAACAAATATAAGAAAAACTTAGCAATCAAATATTTTTTGCGCAAATAATTTTCAAGTTTTATTTCTTCAGTTAAATCAAACATAATATTTAATTGTTTTTAATTTTAAATATTTTACCGCTTGCCGAAATCTCTTCTTTTTCTGGCCATTTGACGCCATCATTCTGATTTGCTTTTAATTTTAAAAAAGTAAAATTATATTCATTTTCTGGTACAAGCCTATTGGCTATTGAACTATTTAAATAATAAGGCACCTGTTTATTTGGAGCAACAAGATATGTGTTACTGAATTTTTTTAGGTCTAATTTTGCCAGATCATTTATATTGAAAAAATATACTGCATTTTTCCCATAAATTGAACTAAGGGGTCCGCTAATCATATTTAAACCATCAGTAGTTGTTTCACGGTCCATAAGGATGAGATCATGAGAGGAAAAATTTTTTGCGAATGTTGCTGTCTGCTTATCAAGTCCTTGATTCTCTGAAAAAGTTAGATATTTTAAAAATGGTGGAAAATTGTTGACAATAAGCAATATAGAAATAATGCCTGAAAAAATAAAGATTTTTTTACTTTTCATATTTTCCAAGCCTCGTCCCAAAATTAGTCCAGAATAGAAAATTCCGATAGGCAAAAGAGAGAACATAAATCGCCTGAGCATCCAAGGGTTATCATTAGTTATATGAGAATCAAAGAAATATATAAAAGTAGGCAGGGCTATAAAAAGAGGGATAAGCTTATAATACTCTTTTTTCCAAATGAAAAAAAATATGCCAATAGCTCCGACTATAAAAAAACCTATTAATCCGTATATTAAGAACAACTTTTCAATATAAAAAGCTGGCAAAACGATATCTTTAAGTACGTCGGCATATCTGTCTTGAGAGTAAATAAAAGGGGATAAAAATACTTTTGCAACCTCGTGATAAAAACTGAAATCCCTGAAAATATTTGCTATAAAAATTATGGTAAAAAATATTACTGGCAGAAAGAACCTCAGGAAAATTTTTTCTTTTATGAATTTTCTGACAGCACTATTGTATAGGATTATGATTGCAGAAACAATCATAATAGCGATTCCTTCAATGCGTGTGAAAAAAAGAAGTGTTGAAGACATAAGGAATACGTAAAAATAAAATCTTCTAAAGTTTTTCAGAAAAAGCATCAATGACAATATGGATAGCCATAAAAGAGACAATGCCATGTTTTCACTGAGCGTAAATTTTGAGAACCACATGAAAGAAAAAGAAGTTAAGGTAAAAGTTAGTGTTAATAAAGCATAGGGAAATCTTAAGAATAGCCTGGCAAGTAAATAAAAAGAAAGAATAAAAATAAAAAACAAAATAGCATTAGCCACTATGAATCCGATGGTTCCAAAAAGAGAATAAAAAAGTGCTAGCCAGACTATGTAAACCAAGGGGAATTGAGTTGTCAGGTTACCTTCATTGGAATAATAAAAACCAGGAAAATTGAGTGCTCGGCCTGGTCCATAAATTTTAAAAAATTCCGTGCTAGCAGGAGTTGAAAATTCAAAAGTATGATTCTGAACTAATCTTATAGCAGCTTCGCTAATAGATCCCTGATCCCTGCCTGAAAAAATAGTGGGAGTTGAAAAATAAGAAAATAAGATTACCGTAAGAATTGATATCATGCTTATTGCCAGCATTTCACGGGAAATAATTACAGAATATCCATTTTTTAATATAAAATAATAAAACAGAAAGATTCCTAGAATAACAATCAAAATCCATAAATAAGGCGCATAAAAAAAACCTCCTAATGCGGCTATGAAACCAATCCAGGCTGCGCCTAACCAAAACAGGGCCTTAAAAAGAAAAAATTGGTAATCTTTTGATGACAATTTTAAATCTTTCATTGTTTCGATTATACCCGTTATTTTCATATTTGCAAAGCGATTTTTTATGATGTAAAATTAAGTAAATCAAAACAAAAACTAGCAATGAAAAAGCCTAATTTTTTTTATTGGTATTACAGTCAAGGCGTTTGGGAGCTATTGGAAATTTGGAAAAACTTTCTGTTTTTTGTTTTTAGGAATTTCTCCATATTCCGACTTTTAAAAACGTTGGTTTATCCTTGGCATCGGGACGTTTCTATACAAAGCTGGCGCGGATTGCATCCCTTTAGGACACTTGAGATTATAATTGAGAATATAATTTCTCGCTTCATTGGCATAATAGTCCGCTTGGTAATAATTTGTTTTGGAATAGCATTATTTATTGCAGTTATATTTTTTGGAATAGTAATTAACTTTATCTGGATCAGCGCCCCGTTATTCTTCTTGTTTTTATTTGCATTCTCAATAAAGGGACTTATTAACCCGTTTTTTTCAGGCGGTTTTGTTTTAGGTTGGATAATTTTTTCAATTTATTGCTATCTTAATGACACAAAAATTGTAGCAACGGAAATGGGGCCTGATGAATTTTTAAAGCACAAATCATTTGAAAGGATATGCGGAAGGCTTGGCATAGTTGGCAAAAGATTTCCAAAAGAAATAATGAGTGATGAAAAATTATTGGATGATTTTCTTAGAGCCAGAGGGCTTACGCAAAAAGATTATCAATATTTAATAAGGCATGAGTTTTTAGATGAAGAGAAAAAAAACAATTCAGGAAGATTTTGGCGTTTAGAAAATTTAAAAAAAATAAGGCCAATTGGAATGCATTGGCATTATGGTTATACCGTTAACTTAGACAAATATTGTAAGGATTTATCAGAAAGCGATTGGACTGATTACGGCAAGACAGAACTTATTGGACGGAATGAAGAATATGAAATTCTTAAAATGATTATTCAGCGGCCGGATCAGAATTGCGTATTAATAGTCGGTAATTCTGGAGTTGGCAAGAAAACTCTCATTCATTCATTGGCACGAAATATACGAATAGATGAAGAAAAAGAAATAGAGGATATTAGGATACTTCTGCTGGATTTAGGCCGGGCTATTTCTGATGCTATAAACAAGGGAGAAGATGTAGAGAATTTTATGCGTTTGCTTTTTCATGAAGCTAGTTATGCAGGTAATGTTGTTTTGGTTATTGAAAATATGGAAAATTTTATAGGCAAGGAAGTTAATACTTTTCATCCAGACATTTCAGCGGTTATTAGTGAGTTTCTCGAGGTTCCAACTTTTCAAATAATTGCCACATCAACCACTAAAGAATACCATCACTTAATTGAGAAACATGATCAGATTATAAAATATTTTGAGGTTATTGAAATGCGTGAGCCATCTGAAGATGAAACAGCGGCAATTTTGCTTTTTCAAATGCAAAGATATGAAAATAAAAGGATAATATTTACCTATAAATCTATAAAGGAAATCATAACTAACAGTAGTAGATATAATTGGGAATTTCCATTGCCTGAACGTGCATTGGATTTGGCAATGAATGTTCTTATGTTTTGGGAAAAAAAGTCTGATGAACAATTTATTACTGAAAAAACAGTCAATGATTATCTGACGTTAAAAACCGGAGTGAAGCACGGACAGGTTGAGGGCGAAGAAAGAAAAAAACTATTAAACCTTGAAGATACGCTTCATCGACAGGTTATTGGCCAAGAAGAAGCTATAAACCATGTAGCTGAAGCTTTTCGAAGATCTCGTAGTGGAATAGGAAATTCAAAAAAACCTATAGGAAGCTTTCTTTTTCTCGGACCGACTGGAGTCGGTAAAACAGAAACTGCTAAAGCTCTGGCAAAAGCTTATTTCGGGGATGAATCAAGAATAGTTCGCTTAGATATGAGCGAATTTCAAATGCCCAATTCAATCGATCGTTTATTGGGATCGAATCAGCTTAATCAGCCGGGGAGGTTAGTTACGCAAATAAAAGACAATCCTTATTCTTTATTGCTTTTAGATGAAATAGAAAAAGCTTATCCTGAAATTTTAGACATATTTCTTCAAATTCTTGACGAAGGATTTGTTACAGATGCCTTCGGAGAAAAAATAAATTTTACTAATACCATGATTATTGCAACATCTAATGCGGGTGCATCATTGATTAAAAAAATGGTTGAAGAAAATATTCCAGCAGAGGAAATAAAAGAGGCAATCATAGATTACGTAATTGAGAATAACATATTTCGCACCGAATTTTTGAATCGCTTTGATGGCGTTATATTTTTCCGTCCACTCAATGGCCGGGAATTAGTAAGCGTTGTACGTCTTCAATTAGATAAATTTGCACGTCGTGTAGCTAAAGAAAAAAATATAGAAATAACTTTTAGTGAAAATGTTATTAATGACATAATCCAAAAAGGGTATAATCCAATTTTCGGAGCGCGTTCAGTAAACAGATATATTGAAGATACAGTTGAAGGAATTATTGCTAAAAAAATAATTTCCGGAGAAGCGGTTAATGGTGAAAAAGTAGAAATAAGCCTATAGCTTAAAATTTAAAATGGAAATATGAAAAAAATTGCAATATTTGATATAGATGGAACAATTTTCAGGTCTAGTCTTTTAATAGAAATAACTGAAGCATTGATTGAGGCTGGGCTGTTTAAATCATCTGCTAAAAAATATTATTCTAAACAGCACAAAAACTGGCTTAACAGGAAAGATTCATATGAAAAATATATAGATAGAGTGGTTAGGGCGTTTGAGCTTAACATAAAAGGAGTTAAATATAATGATTTTATAAAAATTTCTAAAAAAGTCATAGCTGCTAAAAGAAGCCAGACTTATCAATATACCAGAGATTTAATCCAAGAGCTTAAGAAAAAAGATTATTTTCTGTTGGCTATTTCTAATTCTCCTAAAATAATAGTGGATGAATTTTGTAAACGTATGGGTTTTAATAAAGCATATGGAAGGATGTATGAAGTGAACGAAAAAGGAATATTTACTGGCGCGATAATGCATAGAGAGATGATAAGCAATAAAGCTAAAGTTCTGCAAAGAGTTATAGAAAAAGAAAAATTAACTATCAAAAATTCCATAGCTGTTGGAGATACCGAGTCTGATATTCCGATGTTCAAAGTAGTCAGCAAGCCCATATGTTTTAATCCCAATAAAAAACTCTATCGTGTGGCTAAAAAGAACCAGTGGAAAGTTATTATTGAAAGAAAGGATGTGTTTTATGAAGTGATATGATAAAATAAATATTATTGTAGGAAATGCAGAAAAAATAAAATAATAAATTAAATAATTAAAAAATATGAATAAAAAGATTGAAGAAATTTTTGATTTTAAAAGCAAATCAGTGATTGTTACGGGTGGATCCTTGGGTATAGGCTATGGAATAGTGCGCCGGTTTGCTGAAGCAGGAGCAGATGTTGTTATAGCAGATATAAACGAGAAAGCTGGCAATCAAAAAGCCAGTCTTGTTTCCAAAGAATTTGGAGTTAAGGTTATTTTTGTTAAAACTGATGTTAGTCTTGAAGAAGATGTAAAAAACCTGATAAATGAAACTGAAAAAAACTTTGGAAAAATTGACATCATGATTAACAATGCCGGAATTTTCCCTTTTGCTAATGCTATGGATATGAGCGTGGAAGAATGGGATAAAGTTCAGATGGTTAATCTTCGCGGTGTTTTTATGTGCTCGAGAGAAGCTGCTAAAATAATGATAAAAAATGGTGGAGGAAATATAATTAATATAGCTTCAATAGATGCCTTGCATCCAAGTATGGTTGGTTTGGCAGCTTATGATGCTTCAAAGCATGGAGTATGGGGGTTTACTAAAAACTTAGCGCTGGAATTAGTTGATAAGGGAATAAGAGTTAATGCTATTGCTCCAGGCGGAGTGCAAACAGAAGGAACCAGCCAAGTTGATCCCAGTGATTTTGCCAAGTCTATACCGATGAAAAGAATGGGCGAACCTGATGAAATGGCAACAATAGCTTTATTTTTGGCAAGCGAAGCATCTTCATATATGACAGGATCGATTATAGTTGCTGATGGGGGAGTGCTCCTTAAATAATTTTAGGACACAAAAATAATATGGATATAATTTCCCACGGTCTTTACGGGGGCATAGCTTTTGGCAGAAAAAATGCCAAAGATTATATAAAAGCTTTTTTAATTGGAATAAGTCCTGATATTTTTTCTTTTGGAATTTTTATGGCTGCTAGGATACTGGGATTTGCTCAAGAAATAGATTTTTCCAAAGGGCATATGGATCAAAGCCTTATCCCAGGGTATGTGCATATTCTCTATGGCATTACCCATAGCCTGATTATTTTTTTTGCGACATTTTTTGCTGTTTGGCTTATACGCAAAAAACCATACTGGATTTTGGGCGCCTGGGGGCTTCACATTTTAATAGATATTCCCAGCCATTCTTTTGATTTTTTTCCGACCCCGTTTCTCTGGCCAATATCTGATTTTATGATTGATGGAATCGGCTGGGGCAATCCAATTATATTTTTTCCGAATGTAGCCATATTAGTCATTGTTTATGCTATTTTTTTATACAAGAGGCAGAAAAATAAAATTAGACAAACCCAGTAAGATAAGCTAAAATAGAATAAATTAAATATTAAATTATAAAAATATGGAACAAGAAAATGTATCCAATATCAATAATGAATCAGGCAAAGCGCCTAATTCAAAGAAAATTTTAATATTTATAATAATTATTTTATCTGCAGCAGTTATTATATTAGCCACTCTTTTTGTTAATAGCTTGATTAAAAATTCCCAAAAGGAAAATGAAACTGTTAAAAATAACACACCTGCAAATGAAGAAGTTGCAAAGGAAATTACTCCAAATGTAAATCCTCCGGCTAATGGAACAGCCACGGCAGTACCTGTAGAGGTTAAAAAGGCTGATCTCTACGTGAAAAATATGTTTTTAGTGAAGAACCAAAAATGGGATCTGAATTTGTTGTTATAGTGGAAATTGCCAATAAAGGGCAAGCTGCGTCAGGAGAATTTTATTGGGAATGGTGGGCAACTGCTTCTGAACAGATATGCAAGAAGAAAGTATCAGCCATTCAGGCTGGCGGCAGCAACACTGTCCAATGCAATTATACTTATTCAAGCTGGTCAGATTATGCGACAAAAGCTATTGTTGATTCCCAGAATGATGTAGATGAAAGCGATGAAAATAATAATGTTGCCAAAAAACAAGTTGTTCCTATTCATGGAAAAGCTGATTTGTCTGTCAGTGAATATGATTTTAATCATGACCCGGTAATGGGGGAAGAATTCAAAGTTAAAATTACCATTAAAAATAAGGGCCAAACAAACGCTGGTTCCTTTAAATGGGAATGGTGGTCAAATGCCTATTCGGCTTCTTGTGATGGCAAAATTGATGAATTGAAAGCTGGAGAAAGCAAGGATGTTTCTTGCGAGTATACTTATGGTGGATGGTCAACTTATGCGACCAAAGTTGTTGTTGATACTGATGATGATGTTAATGAAAGCAACGAGGGAAATAATGTTTCCACTAAAACCGTAATTCCTATTCATTAACTCAAGATAAAAAAGACTTGCTAATAAAAAGGATGGGATTTGCCATCCTTTTTGATTTTAAAAAATTTTTAAGGTAAAATTGAATCATTCCAAAAGTTTAAAGGTAGCCTTGAAATTGCAAGGCGATTCCTGTAATTTATAAAGGAATAAATCTTATGCTTAAAAGGTATTTAGGAAAAATAAGAGCCATTTTCGGGCAAGAAGGGTTTTTTTATGGGCTGAAAAAGATTATAAAGGTTTTCTTTTCAATGTTGCATCCTGCTGGATCAGGCGACGTATTGTTCATTTCCAGCGGAATAGTGGGGGATAGCTCACGTTATCGCGTGCTTAATGTAGCAGAGGAATTGAGTCTACATGGGCTTAAATGCTCTTCTGTTGTCCAGGAACATCCAATGCTGATGTCCTGTGCGGACAAGTTCAACATTTTTGTTTTTCACAAGGTTTCCTATATTCCGCAAATCCAAAAATTTATAAAGAAGCTTAAGAAAGAAAATAAGGAAATTATTTTTGAAACTGATGATCTGCTTTTTGATCCCGGATATATCAAACAGCAGGACTTTTTCAAAAATGCCAATGAATTTGAAAAGAAATTTTTTGAAAATGGAATAGGCGGAGAAATACTTAGAGATCCTTATGTTAAAGTTTGTACAACCTCAACTGTTTTTCTGGCGGAAAAAATAAAAGAATATGGCAAAAAAGTTTTTGTTGTTTCCAATAAGCTTTCTGAAAAAGATATTGAAATAGCTGCTGGAATCCTTGAAGCTAAAAAGCTAACTAAGCTAAAGGCTAACGAAGCTGTTAGGATAGGTTATTTCAGCGGAACATCCAGCCATAATAAAGATTTCGCAACTATCACTGGGCCATTGATACAGATCATGGAAAAATATGAAAATGTCGAATTATTTTTAGCAGGGCCGCTGGATATAGAGAATGGGCTTAATAAATTTTCCAGTAGGACAATAAGGCTGTCTTTTGTTCCTAGAGAAAAACATTTTGCCAATATTGCCAATGTGGATATTAATTTAGCGCCACTGGAAATCGGGAATCCGTTTTGCGAAGCTCGTTCAGAACTGAAATTTTTTGAAGCTGGAATAATGAAAATTCCAACTATAGCAGCAGCAACTCAGACTTTCAGAGAAGCAATTAAGGATGGAATTGATGGCTTTGTTGCGAGTGGAGAAAAAGAATGGTTTGAAAAAATAGAGAGGCTTGTTATTGATGAAAATTTAAGGAAAGAAATTGGCGAAAGAGCTTGTAAAAAAGCGATTGAAAAATATTCAATAAAAAACAGCAATAACGAAGAATATTATTCATATCTGAAAAATAAAAATAAATCGTACAAATAATTTTTTAAAAAATAATATTATGGCAGTCGAAAAAATAGGCGAAATATATCGCTGCGAAATTTGCGGAAATGAAGTTGAAGTTATCACTGTTGGTGGCGGTGTTTTGGTCTGCTGTGGTAAAGAAATGAAAGAAATAGAAGAATAGATTTTTTATAGAAAAAAACTGTGGATAACTTTTTAAAAATGGCTTATTAAAGCCATTTTTTTATTGTTAAAAAAGTGTTGACGTATGTAGATTGGTGGAGTAAAATTACATCATAATGTAGTAAAGTGGAATAAAGTGGTGAATACGATGTAATACATGTTGCGATTAAAAACTACAAATACGCAAACAAATATTGTATCTGTAGAAATCGCATCCCCATATTATTACAATAAAAAAATAATTGCTATAAAGGGGTAGTTATGATTTTGTGCTCCCAAAAATAAATCGGTATTTTGAATAACAATATGTTTATCGGAGAGTATCAACACAGCATAGATCCAAAAAAGCGCTTAGCGCTTCCTTCAAAATTCAGAAAAGAATTGGGAGGCAAGGTTGTAATCACTCGCGGTTTAGACAAATGCCTATTTGTGTATCCAGCTAAAGTATGGAAAGATTTAGCGGAAAAATTAGGGACATTGCCAATGGGCGAATCAACTACCAGAAGTTTTGTGCGTTTAATGCTGGCTGGCGCAATTGAAAGTGACATAGACAGCCAAGGCAGAGTATTACTGCCGGAATATCTTAAAGAATATGCAGGGCTTGGACGCTCAGTTACGATTGCGGGACTTTTCAATAGATTGGAAATTTGGGATGAAAAGAAGTGGAAGATATATAAAACAGGCGCCGAAAAAAATACCGATGAAATCGCAGAACAGCTTGGCAAACTGGGAATCTACTAAATATGCCTATTCATAAGACAGTTTTATTGAAAGAAGCAATAGAAGCCCTCAATTTAAAACCAGGAATGATTGTAGTTGACGCAACATTAGGAGGAGGAGGACATAGTTTTAAAATTATTGAGAAAATAGGAGATAGCGGAATATTGATTGCAATAGATCAGGATATCCAGGCGATAAAAAGGTTTGCCGAAATAAAAGAATCGAAAAATATATACCTGGTAAATGACAATTTTGCGAATTTAAAAAATATTTTAGCTAATTTAAAAATAGAAAAAGTCGATGCAATTCTGGCAGATTTGGGAATTTCATCTGATCAACTGGAAGATGCGAAGCGCGGAATAAGTTTCCGAAACGATTCAGCCCTCGATATGCGTATGGATATGACTAAGGGAATTACAGCAGCCGAAATTCTGAATACTTACACAGAAAAAGAACTGGAAAAAATACTCAAGTATTTAGCCGATGAAAAATATGCCCGTTCAATTGCCAGAAATATTGTTATTAGGCGCAGAGAAAAACCGCTAAACTGGACATCAGAACTTGTCGAAATAATAGGGCATTCGGTTCCTGATATATATAAACGGAAGAAAATACATTATGCAACAAAAACATTTCAAGCGCTAAGGATAGAAGTGAATCGTGAGTTGGAATCTCTTGATTCGTTTCTTTCCCAGGCAATAGAAGTGCTAAAGCCACAAGGAAGGCTTGCAATAATCACCTTTCACTCTGGTGAGGATTCATTGGTAAAATATGCTTTCAGGGAAAATGCTAGGGGATGCATTTGCCCGCCGGAATTTCCGGTATGCCAATGCCATATCAATCCAATTGCCAGGTTAGTCAATCATAGGCCTATTGCACCAAGCTATAGCGAGATTAAAATCAATAATCGCGCTCGCAGTGCAAAACTAAGAGTGATAGAAAAAATTTAATCCATTTATTTCTCTGGGGGGATCCATGAGAAATGATCAATAGAACTGTTGTCATAAGGAAAAAACCCTTAAATTGGCAACCAAAAATAAAAAGAAAAATACAAACAAATTGGCAGCCTATTGAGGCGCTAAAATCACACACAGCGGGATTTATAAACCCAGTGTTTATTGTTTTTGCATGTGCTGTATTTTCAGGATTATTCTATGTTTATTCTATAAATCAGACGGCTGTCAAAGGCATTGAAATACGCAAAGTGGAAAAAGAAATTGCTGAGCAGGAGAAAATTAAAGAATCTCTAAGAATAAAAGAGGCCGAATTGAAATCATTGTATCGTATCGAAGAAGAATCCAAGAGTGCTGGCATGATTAATGTCTCGAGTGTAAAATATCTCGAAGAAAATTCTTCAGTTGCCTATGGCAATGATTCAAAGGGCAGTAAAAATTGAGAAGCTTAGATTATTTTTGGACTCGATGGCTATGAATAAGACAAAAACAATAAAACAAAAAATGCCGTATGCTGATTGTGGAGAAAATAATTGGAGAATATATTGTTTAATTTTTTTTATCTTTTTTACAGCTTTTTGCATTTTAGCAAAATTGTTTGTTCTTCAGGTGAATAGGCATTCTACCTATTTAGAATTGGCTGAAAACCAGCATAAAAGTACTACTAAACTTTTAGCTAAGCGCGGAGAGGTTTTTTTACAAGATGAGAATCAGCTTTATCCAATAGCTGTAAATCAAGAGCTTCAAATGGCTTATGCAGTTCCTAAAGAAATTGAAAATGTGAATGAAGCAAGTGAAAAATTATCTGATATTTTAGGATTAGATAAAGATTTTATAAAAGATAAATTAAGCAGTGATCCTAATGATATGTTTGAAATACTCAAACATAAACTTTCTGATGATGAAGTTAGAAAAATACAAGAGGCGAAGATAGCCGGGGTATATTTTTTGGGAGAGAGCTTTAGATATTATCCGGCTAAAGAACTGGCTGCCCAAGTTATTGGGTTTGTCGGATCAGATGGTGAACAGCAACGCGGAATGTATGGGCTTGAAGCTTATTGGGAAAAGAAACTTTGCGGAGAGTCAGGCTCACTTTCGCAGGAAAGCGATTCACGTGGAAGGTGGATACCTATGAGTGAACGAAAACTGCAGGAGAAAAAAGATGGTCCTGATCTTATTTTAACCATAAATCATACCGTTCAATTTGAAGTGGAAAAAATATTAAAGGAAGCAGTTGAAGGTTTTAGGGCAGATAGCGGGACTATTATAGTTATGGATCCTAAAACTGGAAAGATATTGGCTATGGCAAACCAACCAAGTTTTAATCCCAATGAATTCTCAAAGACAGAAGATATTTCCAGATTCGTCAACTCTGCTGTCAGTCAACCATATGAATCAGGCTCAGTTTTCAAAGCCTTTACTGTAGCAACAGGAATAGATAGCGGAAAAATTAATCCAGATACTACTTATACAGATACAGGAGTTGTTAAAGAAGCAGGGTATAGTATACATAATTCTGACATGAAAGCTAATGGAGTGCAGACAATGACTCAAGTTTTAGAAAAATCACTGAATACAGGAGTAATATATATTGAAAAATTAGTTGGCAATAAGAAATTTGCTGATTATATACAAAGGTTTGGATTTGGGGAAAAAAGTGGCATAGAATTGCCTGGAGAAGTTCCTGGAAATATAAAAAATCTAAATAATCCAAAAATAACCATTAACTTTTTTACTGCATCTTTCGGGCAGGGTATTTCTGTAACTCCTTTGCAACTAATTTCCGGGTACGCCGTATTTGCCAATAAGGGTGTTCTAATGAAACCGCAGATTGTTGATAGGTTACGCTATAGCGACGGGCATGAAGAAGAAATTAAGCCTGAAGAGGTAAGGCAAGTTATTTCAGAAAGTACGGCTGAGCAGATATCAAAAATGCTCAGAAGCGTTGTGGTTGAAGGCCACGGAAAACGTGCCGATGTTCCAGGTTATCTTGTGGGAGGGAAGACGGGAACAGCCCAGATTGCAAAATCTGGTTCAAAAGGATATGAAGAAGGTATGAACATAGGTTCTTTTGCTGGATATGCACCTATAGATGATCCTAAATTTGTTGTTTTAGTAAAAATTGTAAATCCCAGAGATGTACAATGGGCAGAATCTTCAGCTGCACCAGCATTTGGACAGGTTATGAAGTTTTTGCTTAAATATTACAAAGTATCGCCTACAGAAAATCCAGAATCAAGTCCACTAGCAAAAATGGCGCCAATACAATGGCCACCAAATCAGGTAGTTTCACAGCCAGTAAACCAGGCAACTGAAAAAAATGACAAGAAAGAATCAAGAGAAAAAGTTATTACATCAAGCGATTAAATTTTATTATGAAGTCAAAGAAGCTAATATTTTTAGAAAAAATACTGCGTCTCATGGCTATTGCCGTTCTTAAGCGTCATAAGCCTAAAATTGTGGCTATTACTGGATCAGTTGGAAAAACTTCTTCTAGAGAAGCTATTTTTACGGTGCTTTCCTATAGATATAATGTACGTGAAAATCAGAAAAATTATAATAATGAAATTGGAATTCCATTAACAATTATTGGAGCCGAAAGCGGCAATAAAAATATTTTCAAATGGATATGGGTATTTTTTAAATGGATTTTCATATTGGTGTTTCCATTTTATCCGGAAATTTTAGTGTTTGAACTCGGAGTCGATCGCCCAGATGACATGAAATATTTCATGTCATTCATACATCCTATGGTAGGAGTTGTTACAAACGTTTCTTTGAGCCATATTGAGTTTTTTAATACAGTTGAAAACATTGCTAAAGAAAAAAGAATACTTATTGAATCATTAAACCCTGATGGATATGCAATTTTAAATACCGATGAAGAACTTGTTATGGAAATGGCCAATCGAACCAAGGCACATGTTCTAACGTATGGTTTAAATGAAAACGCCACTGTCAATGGATCTAATCTGATTTATAATTATGAAAACGAGAGTCCTGAAGGCATAAGCTTCAAGCTCAATTATGACGGTAAAAACATTCCTATCCGCCTTAAAAATCTTTTAGCATCACATTATGTATATCCGGCTTTAGCAGCAGTGAGTGTCGGAATAATATTTAAAATGAATTTAGTTGATATTGCACAGGCTATAGAATCTTTTCGTGCTCCTTTAGGTAGGCTCAATCTTCTTCCAGGCATAAAAGGCAGCTACATAATTGATGATACGTATAACGCTTCACCCATTTCTACAATTGCGGCGCTGGGAGTTCTTGGCCAGCTTAGAGCCAAAAGAAAAATAGCTGTTCTTGGGGATATGTTAGAACTTGGTGATCAAACAGAATCAGGCCATAAGGAAGTTGGCAAAAAAATATTTTCAGAAAACATAGATGCTTTTATAGCTGTTGGTAATAGAATGCAGCACACAGTCGGCCAATTGATTACGCTAGGATTTCCTGAGCAAAATATTTTGCGGTTTGATGATCCGGAAAAAGCTGCCGAAAAAATATCCCAGTTTATAAAAGAAGGAGACTTTGTCCTAGTTAAAGGTTCGCAAGGGATGAGGATGGAGAAAATAGTTGAAAAGATAATAGCTGATCCTACTCAAGCCAAAAAACTTCTTTGTAGACAGAACAAGGAATGGAAAAAGAAACCATTTGTAAGGCTGTAGAAATTTTTATAAATTATTTTACATTCTCAGAAGCCAGAGAATAGCTTGTTTCTGTTGCTTAATTTGAAAAGATTGGTATTATAAAATTCATGCAAATGCCACCATCGTCTAGCGGCTAGGACGCCAGGTTCTCATCCTGGTAACCGGGGTTCGATTCCCCGTGGTGGTACGCGATAAAAATAAGGCTTGCTTGAGCCTTATTTTTTTATACCTTAGGGGAGTAGTTGGAACCAATTTATATTTTTTATAATCTTGCGCGTTTGTTGTTAGGTGTTAGAATAAAGATATAAATATTAAATAATCAAAAAATATGTCTGAAATGTTTAAACCGAAGCAATTTGATTCTTTCGAAAAAGTTCCCGACGATCAAAAGAAGAATTTCAAAAAAGAAGAAGACGGCAGTTTTGTTTATAAAGAAGCGGCCAAATCATTCTCCGCCGCGAAAGCTGCAACCAAAATAATAAACATATTTGCTAAACAAAAAATTACTCCAGCGGAGGCTCTTCATGTGAGAGCAAATAAAATGAATGCAGAGAGGGAAAAAGACAAATCTTCCACAAGGCAAGGCTAACCCCTTGCCTTATTTATTTCTCTAGCCTTTAATAAATCTTCAATAATAAAAGGGTTGATACCTTTCTTAAGTTTATCCCATTTAACCAATTCTCTCATGATTTGGTTCCAACCAGTGAGTGCGAAGTGTACGCGATAAAAATAAGGCTTGCTTGAGCCTTATTTTTTATTGCAAAGAAAATGATAATAAAATACTTTCACCACTTGACAAAATTATATTTATCTGCTATACAAGAAGGTTGCAATAATTTTTGCAATAGCGTTGTTTTACAATTAAATTTTTACAAACAAAATACAACGAATAAAGAGAAAAAGAAAGGAGGGTTTTTTATGTTGATTTTTGTTGCAATTGCGTTGTCAGGATTATTACTTACCATTGGATCCCACATTTTCGGTGACCATGATATGGATCATGATCATGACGTAAGTCATGATGCCGGCGGAAGTGGCGAATCAACGGTCAGTATTTTTTCCATGAAGGTGATATCGACATTCATAATGACCTTTGGTGCCGCAGGTGCGGTAGCTCGTTACTATGATTTGTCGTATCCAAATGCATCTTTTGTCGGCGCAAGCTCAGGAGTTTTTTTTGCTATCGTAATGTGGCTTGTTTATAAAGCAATTTACAAACAGCAAGGCTCATCGGTAGTTAATACTTCTGACGCGGTAGGATTAACAGCTACGGTTGTTACGCCTATTGATCAAGGCGCCATCGGAGAAGTAGGAATGACCATGAATGGACGTTACTGTACGTTTATGGCCTGTTCCAATGACGGTAAACCGATAGATAAAGACAAAACAGTTATCGTTGAAAAGGTTGTTGGCGGAAAACTTACAGTGAAAACTGTATAATAAGTAGCATAAACCCAAATTATAAAATCAAACGAAAGAGAGGAAAGAATTCATGGAAATTTTATCAAGTATTGTAAGTAAGGCGTTTGTTCCGGGCATGATTTTGTTGGTTGTTGTGGGTATCATACTTGCTCTTAAGTACATCGCAAGCAGATACAAAAAAATTCCGCCAAATGCAGTCGGTGTTTTTTATGGAAGACAATATACATATACCGGTCCCGCTCCTGAAAACAAAAAATATTCACTCGGATTTAAGGTAGTATGTGGCGGCGGCAAGGTACAAATCCCATTCGTAGAAAATTACCAGGAAATGTCGACATCCGCCTTTCAGGTGGAAATAAACGAATCATCTATTCCCAATAAAGATAACGTAAAAGTTGAAGTCAGAGGTGTGGCAACCTGCAAGTTATCGACTGAGTTCGAAGACTTGGTCAATGCTGCACAAGCATTTCTGGGAAAATCTGAAGAAGAAATCAACAAATTTATCCAAAACATCCTGAAAGGTCATTTGCGGTCAATTATCGGTAAACTGGATATCCAGGAATTACTGAGACGGCGTGACGAATTCAATAAGAAAGTTCTGGAAGAATCCGGCGCCGAATTAAAGCTTCTTGGCGTGCGCATCATCACTTTGGTTATCCAGGATATCAATGACCAGTACGGATACATTGATTCGCTGGGCAAACAGACAGTGGCCGAAGCTAAACGTGATGCAGACATTAAAGTTGCTGAGGCGCAAAGAGAATCAACAATTAAAGTCTCTGATGCCGAACGTGATGCGTCGATAGTTACTGCTGAAAATGCAGCCAAGGTCGCGGAAGCAAATAAGAACCGCGATGTAAAAATTGCCGATATGAAAGTCATTACTGAAACTGCAAATGCCAAAGCAGAGATGGCAAAAAATATTGAATTGGCTGATCAGTCAAAAGTTCTCAAAGTCAAGGAAGCTGAACGTGATGCGGCAGAAAAAGAAGCCCAGACGCATGTGCAGGAAAAAGAAGTTATAAGGGTAGGGAAAGAACTCGAAGCCACCGTTGTTATGCCGGCCGAAGCAGCCAAGAAGAAAAAACTTATTGACGCTGATGCAAATAAGCAAGCCACAATTACGGAAGCGGAAGGCGAGTCCAAAAAAGTTCAAATCAAAGCTGAAGCTGATAAGGTTTCACAAACAATGGAAGGCGAAGGTGAAGCCAATAAGATCAGAGCTACTTTGATGGCATCGGCGGAAGGCGAAGCGGCCAAGGTGGAAAAGAAACTTACCGCTGAAGCTACTGGTACCAAGGCCATGGCTGAAGCATTGGCTCAAATGAATGATGCCTCGCGTCTGATTATTATCCTCGACCGCTTGCCGGCCCTGGTAGACAAAGGTGGAGAAGCACTGGCCAAAGTCGGAGAATCGATTTTCAAGAGCGTGGCCTTACCTTTTGGCAGCATCGACAACATCAAAATCGTTGATATGGGCGGAAAAGGTGAAGGTCTTCAGACCATGGGAAGCATAGTTCCTCAGACAGTAGCCAATGTTGTCAGAATTTTGAAAACCCAAGGTATTGACCTGGAAGATCTGTTCAAAAAAGCCGGCGTAAACATTGGTGAAGCATTATCAATGGTTGCCGACAAAAATGCAGGATCTGAAGAAAAAAAGTGAAAAATCATAACGCTCGATAGGGCGTGATGATGAAATTTGTGCACGGGGGCGAATCTGTTCCCGTGCACTTTACTATCAAGAAATAGGAGGGTTAAATGGATAAAAATCAAAAAGGGAAAAGTGGTATCTCATTAGAAAAAAAGCCAATACCTTTCCCCGATAGGAAAGAAAATAACCGGCAACAGGCAAACAATAAAGCATTAGAAAGCGGAATCAATGGTGATTCAAATTTGTCCGGTAAGGGTAGGAATGAAGAACAAATGCAGTCAGTGGTCAAGGAATATGACTTAAACATAAGTCATCCGGAAGCAATCGTAATTCATTGTAATGATCCGCGTTTCCAAAACGCCTTTGATCAATTTATCCACAATGAATTGGGATTGGCATCAGGACAATATATTCCGGTAGTCATACCTGGTGCGGCCGCTTCATTTTCCGAACGCGAAACTTTCCCCAAAGAGTTTAAGGTAGTAAGTGATATAATCAGTCTGTTTTTAAGTAAACATGACTCGATTAAGCTTATTGTCCTTATAAACCATGAGGATTGCAAAAAGTACGAGAGCATGAAAGATATTATAGGAAATCAATTCCTGCGCGTAGCCGGAAATATGGTAAATCGGCACAAGATTGATTTGGGTAAGGTGGCGAAAACCTTACTCAGTCTGACCAAAGGCACCGTGAATGTTCGTCTTTTTTATGCTAAATTCGCTAACGCTGAACACACCAAGGCAGTGTTTGAAGAAGTGTCGGCATAGGGAATTCAAGTAAACTAAAAATTATTAGGCAGGGTCTTGTAGAAAACTACAGGACCCTTTTTCTTTATTTAGATACGTTATATATGAACAATTTATGGACAATTGACAAATAAATAATAATTTGATACAGTAAATTGTTCAAAAGTTATTTTACAAGCTAAAAAATAAACCATTTAAAGGAGGCAGGATATAGATATGTTAAAAGCATTAATAAGATTATTGGAGCGGCTGGACAACTGGTGGGAGAATCTTTTTGTTGATGAACCAATCTCAAAAACGATTACAAAAAATCCGATTTCATCATCCAAATCAAATGAGCCAATATCAGAATATGGGTTCAAGGATATTCTGGCTAACATTCAGGATCTTGAAGAACTTAGTCGGCAAAACGATAAATGTCCCCAGCAATTTAAGTTTCTTATCGGTGTTCGCCTAAAAGAACTTCTTTCAGTTATCAATGATATTGAACAGGTGAAAGAGGCCAACAGCATGAATTTTGATAATTTTCAGGATATCATTATTGCTCGATATGAAGACCTTTTCCCCCGATTTCTACAAGAAGCCTCTCTGGAAGAGCTGGAAGACGAGTTTGGAAATGGTCTTAATCCAGGTAGATTTAATGAACTTATTAAAGAATTTTATGGACGACTTTTGAAAGAAGTTTCTTTGGAAGAACTGGAAGATAGATATGAAAATTGTCCTGAAGAATTTGACGAAGCCATTACTTCTAGGTATAAGGAACTTTTTCCGCAATTTCTGAAAGAAGCTTCTCTTGAAGAGCTGGAAGAGAAATACGGAAATTGTCTTGGCCAGGATCAATTCGATGAACTTATCAAGCAGCGCTACGGAGAACTTTTGGATGCTATCACTTCGTTTGAAGAACTTGAAGAACGACGTGGAAATTGTCCTGATGCTTTCAATGATCTTTTCCAGGGGCCGTATCAGAAATTATTATATACGGTTGAATCAATTGAAGATCTCGAAAGACATTTCAATGACTGTCCGGAAGAATTCGAAGATTTCTATTTTGATCCATACGACAAATTGTTGAGTAAAATCGAGTCCTTTGAACAGCTGGATAATCTTCATGAAGAATGTGAAGAACATTTTGTGCCATTGTATGCTCATTATGCTCTCCAGTTGATCAAAAAAGAAACATCACTGAAAAAACTTCAAGATTTATTTGACAATTGTGACGAAACATTCAATGGGCTTATCGGAAACCAATACAGTAATGTTTTAAAGACGATTATATCCATTGATGAGTTAAGTGATCGTTTTAATGATTGTCCGGAAGATTTCAAAGGCATGGTGCTGGCTCATTGCCGTGAAATAATGCCATCAATCATGAAAAATATTCCTCCTGAAATAATTAAAAAATTCCACAAAGATCTGAATAGCGAATTCAGAATGATAGCATTAGTCTGCTACAAAAATATAAATGTACAACAGTAATAAGCCGCAAATGTACAAAAGAAAACTTTCTGTAAATCAGAACATGAGCCCTATTGAGCAATCAATAGGGCTTTATCTTATTAAAATAATTTATTGCCAAATATGTATTATAATGTATATTTTAGGAGAATATAAAAATAATCATATCTATTACAATATATGCGAAATGGTATTTTCAGATATTCTTTGATTACTTCATGTGTTTTTGCAGGATTTTTAGTGTCTGATGTTTCATTCGCTGAGGAAAATTTTATTGAAGGCGTCAAAACAGTGACGACATTAAATCAGGCCGAGAAATATTTTCAGGAGGTTATTATTGGAGAAAAAACAGTAAAAAATGAAACAGTAAATATGTATTCTGTTCCTTATATAACATATGGCAATAATCCAAAGAAGTATAATATTATACATAAAAGTGATGATAAGATACTGTTTAATAAAAAACCGGATAGAATCATAGAATTAAGAGAGGCTATTGAAAAAGAAAATTCTGCAAGAAAATTATCCCAAAATGCCAATCATCAATCAATAAATTCTGCTCCCAAAAATAATAGGTCAGATTATATTAAAAAAGGTACCCATTGTCCCGCTGAAAAAGACAAGCCGGGATGGAGCTCAAGAAAAAATAAGAATCACATGGACGAAGACTGCTGTGCTGATTATGATGAATGGCCAAAACCAGGGTGTGCTTATACTTCAGCAGATTTTAAAATTATGCTTGATGGGCCGACTAAGGGACACATAAAAAATAAGCACTAAATTTTTTATTTGACTATATAAAGAAAATTATAATAATACTAGTCGGTGGTTGACTTTTTTTGTGTTTTATGTATAATCAGAAGATTGGGTTAAAAACCTAAATATACAAGATATAAAGGAGGTGTACTTTGAAAGGAGATAATAAAAAAGGAATAATAGCTAAGGCTTTAGAAGGAAATTTTCTCTTAGAAGTTTTTAAAATACTTAAAAGTGGAGATTTCGTAGATGTTAAATTTCATCCAGAAGAGGGGGATGTCCAGCTTGGAATATTAAGTGATTATGAAAAGGCTTTATTAACTTACATGACAAAAATTTCAGATGAAGCGGAGAAAATTTTAAAATCTCTTGAAAATTATCAAGGAGATTCATGGAGGTTAAAAGCAAGGATAAAAGAAATAGAAACAAAGATGGAGACGGTTATTTTGGTAAAGTCAATTCTCTGGAATTCATTCAGGACAAGAACCGGATTCTGGGAAAAAGGGACTAAAATTATTCTCAGAAGTGGTTTCAGAATTTTCAAGATGGCAGAAAATGGGGGCGCAGAATGCGATTGTGCTAAATGCCAGATAGAGAAAGCCTTGTCGGGTGGATCATTTGCAATTATTGAAATAGTTGGGTCGGAAGGAGAAAGGTCTGAGGAAATGGCTCACATTTCATCAGAAACGCCCAGTAAATACAAGCATTAAAAAATGCATTATACCATGAAAAAGAGCAGGGTTATCTGAATAGATTTAATTCCTGCTTTTTTATTTATTATTGACTTGCTTTTCGATAATTGGGATAATAGGAAAGTGAAAATAAAAAAGTTTTATGAACTTTAAAGAAACTTTAATAAAACTGAAAAAAGAAATAGACGATGAATTAAAACTTCAATTTAATGGTCTTATTAAAAATGTGCGGAAAGAGGATGTGCTTATCGCTGAAGCCCTAGAACAAATTAAAAAAATAACTTTAGCCGGAGGAAAGAGAATCCGCGGAGCGCTTTTGTGCCAGGCTTATTTTGGGGCAGGCGGTAAAAATAAGAAAAGAATAATAAAAACTGCTGCAGCTGCAGAATTATTGCACATGTTTTTTCTTGTCCATGACGATATCATGGATAAGGGACTATTGCGGCACGGAGAAAAAACTTTGCAAACTTTCTTTGCTGGCAAAAAGCAAAAAAATATGCCCGCAGAAGAAGCACAGCATTTTGGAAATTCAATCGCCATTATTGCCGGTGACATGCTTTATGCAATGGCCAACAAAATAATTTTAGAAGCTGGATTTGACATTAAGACAACATTACAATCTTTGATAAAAATGCAGAAAATAGTAGAAACTACAATAGTTGGGCAATCACAGGATGTTAAAATTGCACAGGGGAAAAAAGCTACCGAAAAAGAAGTTTTAGCTATGTATGCCAATAAAACAGCTCGCTATACTTTTGAAAATCCCTTATGTATGGGTGTAATATTAGCTGGCAAAAATAATAAGAAATTAATGCAGTGTTTGAGTCGATATGCCATTAATGTAGGAATTGCTTTTCAGATTCAGGATGACATTCTGGGAGTTTTTGGAAATAAGAAAAAAACAGGTAAATTATCCGTATCAGATATAGAAGAAGGAAAAAAATCTATCATGGTTATCAGGGCTTATAAGTGGTTAAATATCAGGCAAAAAAAGCAGTTGGACTTTATTTTAGGCAAAAAGGGTATAACCAGTAAAGAAGTTATGGTTTTTCAGGACATCTTGAAAAATACAGGGGCGCTTGAATATGCTCAAGAAATGTCAGCAGGCTATTTGGCAAAAGGAAAAAGGGAAATAAAAAAGATGGCTTTTTTTCCTGAAGCTAAAAATTTTCTGACAGGATTAGTGGAATATTTAGAAAATAGGGAAGCTTAATCAAATATTATAATCATGGTATAATTTAAAAGTTGATGAAACTTTTTTAATTTAACCAAAAAAGTAATTTTTTATAGTATCGCAATGCTAAATAATGGAAAAAATAGTTTACCAAATCATGTTGTTATTATTCCTGATGGAAACCGCCGTTGGGCGAAAGAACACGGCCTTAAACCTTGGAAAGGGCATGAAGCTGGAGCAGAAAATACTGAAAAACTTTTGCGCAAGGCCCTTGATCTTGGGATAAAATGTTTTTCTGTTTGGGGTTCATCTCTGGAAAACCTCAAAAAGCGTCCAATAGAAGAAAGCCGGGAATTATTGCGCATTTATGAAGAGCATTTTACTAAGTTGCTCAAAAGTGAAGATATTCATAAACATCAGGTAAAAATAAATTTTATTGGCCATTGGGAAGAACAGTTTCCGGATTCTTTGAAAAAAGTTTTATATGATTGCCTTGAAGCGACTAAAAACTATTCCCAGAATGTTCTTAATTTTTTTCTGGCTTACAGTGGTGATGATGAAATGGCTAGTGCTATAAAACAGATTATTAATAAGGAGATTCCAGCAGAAGCTATCTCTGCAGATACGATAAAGGAAAATCTTATGACCAAATCTTTGCCGGCTGTTGATTTTATGATTCGTACTGGCGGTGAGCCTCATTTAAGTGCCGGTTTTATGATGTGGGACACCGCTAATGCTCAGCTTTATTTTTCAGAAAAATATTATCCTGATTTTGGAATAGAAGAGTTCGAAATAGCTATCAATGATTTCCTGAGTCGCGGCAGAAGGTTGGGTAAATAAATAAAGATAATTTTTTATTAATGCTAATAATTGTTAGTTATTTATAAAAGGACATTAATATAATAATTAATAAAAATAAGCAGGGTGATCTTTTTCATGAAGGTTATCAAGGCTTATCATTTAAGTTATATGGCTATAGAATTTACTGATGAAAATTTTGAACAGGAGGTTATAAAAAACGACAAGGTGACTTTAGTTGACTTTTGGGCGTCCTGGTGCGGACCTTGTCAGATAATGGGACCAATTATAGATGAACTAGCCAAGGAGATGGAAGGAAAAATTAGAATAGGCAAATGTAATGTGGATGAAAACGGAGAAGCTGCTTCAAAGTTTGAAGTTATGTCTATTCCTTCTCTTAAAATATTCAAAAACGGAAAAATTATAAAAGAATTTTCGGGCGTGCAAAATAAAGAAATACTCAAGAAAGAGCTGGAAAGTTTAATGTAAAAGAGGAAAATTTTTAAAAATAGCCTTGGATTTTTCCGAGGCTTTTTAAAATTTTGTTTAAAAACATATTTATACTATAATTACTAAACAATGATAAATATTAAAAAAGGCAATATAAAATTATGTACGATCTTATTATTATCGGCGCAGGTCCAGCAGGGCTAGGAGCTTCTATCTATGCATCTCGTTATAAAATTAAACATCTTGTTATAGGAGCTGAAATCGGAGGACAGATTACAAAAGCTTGGCAGATAGAAAATTATCCTGGTTTTGAATCAATTTCAGGACAGGAATTAACAGAACGCTTTAAAAAACAAGCAACAGCTCTGGGAGGAGAAATAATATCTGCGACAGTGGAAAACATTGATAATGTTCCTGGCGGGTTTGCTGTTTTTATTGGCGAAGACAAAAAATATGAATGCAAATCCATTATATTTGCGCTTGGTATGAATCCAAGAAAGCTTGATATTGAAAATGAAGAAAAATTTATTGGCAGAGGTATTTCCTATTGTGCAATCTGTGATGCAATGTTTTTCAAAAATAAAGATGTGGCTGTCATAGGTGGAGGCGACAGCGCAGCCACGGCCTCGCTTCATCTGGCTGAATTTGCGAATTCCGTACATCTTTTATACAAAGAAGGGACAAAATGTTTTGAACCAGCTTGGGAAGAAAAAATAAAGAGTAACGAAAAAATAAAAGAAGAATCTTTCAGCGAGATTGAAAAGATATTGGGAGATGAAAAAGTTTCTGGACTATCATATACAACAAAAAATGGAGAAAAAAAAGAAATCGAGACGCAGGGTATTTTTATAGAAATAGGTTCTGCGCCTGGGGTTGTAGTTGCTAAGGAATTAGGGGTTAAAACTGATGAACATGATTATATAATTGTAAAATCTGATCAGAGCACAAATCTTGAACATGTTTATGCAGCAGGAGATGTCACAACAGGTTCAAATAAATTTCGCCAAATTGCTACAGCAGTAGCTGAAGGTGCAGTTGCAGCTGGAAGTGTTTATAAAAAAATGAAACTTACTGAAAATAAAAGTTAATCACATTTGTATAAAACAATAATTGTAGTAAAATAAAAATGAAATATACGACAAAAATAAGTAATTTTTTAAATTAATATAAAAAAATTTATGGAAAAAATATACAAACAAAAAATTGATCTGGAAAGCAAAAGCCAAGTAGAATTTTTTGATTTAACTGAACAAATTCAAAAAATTATCGATGATTCAAGAGTCCGAGAGGGATGTGCGATTGTTTTTGCTCCGCATACTACTATGGGCATTGTTATTAATCATAACGAACCTATGCTTATGCAGGATTTCATGAAGGTATTATATAAACTTGCTCCAGTTGATGACCAATATTCGCATGATTTATTTGAGTTGCGTAAGGCTTCGCATTCAGACGGCAGGAGTAATGGACACTCGCATTGCAAATCATTTTTAACAGGAGTTAGTCAGACAATTCCTATCGAAAGAGGCAAACTTACAATTGGTAAAAATCAAAGTATTTTTGCGGTTGAATTCGATGGTTCTAGAAAGCGCGATGTTATAGTGCAAGTAATAGGAATATAGTTAAATACATATTTTAAAATCTCATAATTTTAAAAAATTATTAGAAATTTCTATGAGTCGCCTTGTTAATGATTTAATAAAAAACGGATACTTGCGCAATGATGATATTATTGATGCCTTTTCTAATGTGCACAGGATTGAGTTTGTTCCAGAAGACCTTTCTTCTCAGTCGGATGCAAACATACCTTTGCCCATAGGATGCGGACAGACAATATCTCAGCCACTGACAGTTGCTTTCATGCTTGAACTTTTAGATCCGAAACGCGGACAAAACATATTGGATGTTGGAAGTGGTTCAGGCTGGACAACAGGACTTTTAGCCCATATTGTGGGAGAAAAAGGGAGGGTGACGGCAATGGAAAAAATAAAAGATTTATGCGAAATTGGGAAGAAGAATATTAATAAATTTGGTTTCATTAAAAAAGGAATAGCGGAGGTTTACTGTGAATCGGCAAAAAATGGATTTGAAAAAAATGCTCCTTATGACAGGATTCTGGTTAGTGCTTCAGTTGATGAAATTCCCCCAGTATTTGAAAAACAATTATCCATAGGAGGTAAGATGGTTATTCCAGTAAGGAATTCAGTTTGGTATGTTGAAAAGAGGGGGGAAGATGATATTTATATAGAAAAATATCCGGGTTTTTCTTTTGTACCATTTATTTATGACGAAAATAATTAATAAACAAACTAAATGAGATTAGGAAAAAAAATAATCATAATATTTATCATTGCTGTAGCCATTATAGGAACTTTTTTTTATATTTATAATCAAATATATTTTTCTCATGGAACAAGAAATTCAAATAAAATATTTAATATAGAAAAAGGGGAAGGTAATACTGCTATAGCAAAAAATCTTAAATCAGAAGGAATTATTTCCAATAAAATATATTTCTGGCTCTATCTTAAGTCGCATAATCTAATGAACAAAATTTATCCAGGAGCATATTTATTAAGTGGAAATCTTACAATTCCAGAAGTTGCTACTTTAATAACTAATCCGCAGAAGGCCTTCGTGAGCGTAACCTTTCCTGAGGGTTGGACAGCAAAACAAATGGCCAATCGCTTGGACGAAAAAGGTTTTAATGGAAAAGCTTTTTTAAACTTAGTAAATGATCCTCCTAAAGATATCATTTCCCAGTTTTCTATTTTTTCAGATAAACCTGAAAGCGCTTCGCTGGAAGGATATCTTTTTCCTGACACTTATAATTTTTCAAAAGATGCTACTCCAGAAGGTATTTTAAAAAAGATTTTAAATAATACCGAATTAAAAATGAATGATGATATAAAAAATGAAATCGCTATTCAAAAAAAATCTATCTTTCAAATATTGACCATGGCAAGTATAATAGAAAAAGAAGTCAGCACAATTGAAGATTTCAAAATAGTTTCAGGCATATTTTGGAAAAGAATTGCCGATGGTCGTAATCTTCAGTCTTGTGCCACTCTAGCCTATATTTTAGGTGTAAATAAGGCTCAATATACATATGAAGATACACAAGTTGAATCGCCATACAATACCTATAAATACAAGGGTTTGCCTCCAGGTCCTATATCTAATCCTGGCATAAATACTATACATGCAACTCTTAATCCCGAAAAGACAAATTATAATTATTTCTTAACTGATCCAAAAAATCCAAAAAATACAGTTTATTCAGCCACTTTTGAACAGCATGTTGCTAATAAACTTAAATTTGGTTTATAGCTTCATTTTTTGACATTAAGGTTAGCTTGCCTTATTATAAAATAAGGTAAAAACAAAAAACACAATAAGTTTAAAAGCAAATATTTCCTTTAGGAAAGCCTTTTTGTGTTATTTAAATAAATATATTATGGGGGAAAAAGTAAAAAACATATTTCAACGTATTTTTGGGAATTTTTTCAATAACATATCTCGTGATATAGGTATTGATTTAGGAACCGCCAACACACTTGTTTATCTTAAGGGCAAGGGAATTGTAATTAATGAACCATCAGTAGTTGCAATCAATAAGCGTACCGGGCAGGTTCTTGCAATTGGAAGAGAAGCTAAACGTATGGTTGGAAAAACGCCAGGTCATATTGTTGCAACAAGGCCACTTGTAGATGGAGTTGTTAGCGATTTTGAAGTAACAACACAGATGCTTAAATATTTTGTTGAAAAGATAAACAAAGATTCTTTTTCTTTTTCACCGCGCCCGCGAATATTAATTGGTATTCCTTCATGCATTACGGAAGTTGAAAAAAAAGCTGTAGTCGATGCTGCTTTAAATGCGGGAGCCCGTGAAGCATTTCTTATAGAAGAGCCAATGGCTGCTGCAATAGGAGCTCGTCTTCCAGTTACAGATGCAAGAGGAAATATGGTTGTTGATATTGGTGGTGGAACATCAGAAATTGCCGTAATTTCCCTAGGCGGAGTGGTAAGTGCTAGAAGCCTAAGAGTAGCAGGTGATGAAATGAATGAAGATATTATACGTTATTGCCGCGATGAATTTAATTTACTAATAGGTGAAAAAACAGCTGAAGATATAAAGATTGCCGTTGGAAGTGCCTATCCACCTAAAGAGTCTTTAAAAATTTCAGTGCGTGGACGTGATTTAGTCAGTGGATTGCCTAAAGAAGCTATTATTAATGATGAACAAATCAGAGAAGCAATTTCACGTTCAATAAGAATCATAATTAATAATATTAAAACAGTTATTGAAGAAACACCTCCAGAATTGCTTTCTGATATAATGCAGAGAGGAATTATTTTAGCTGGCGGTGGAAGCTTGATACGTGGCTTGGATAAATTGGTTGCAAATCAGACTGAAATGCCAGTAAGAATGATGGAGGATCCCCTAACTGCAGTTGTTCGTGGTGTCGGCATAGTTCTTGAAGATATAGAAACACTTAAAGATGTTCTGGTGGAGGATCAAAGAGAAAAATCGTTCAAATAAAAATTATAAAATAAATGCAGAAATTTATTCATACTAAATTTTTCAAAATTATTATAATTGCAGCATTATTTTTGCTGCTTATTTTTTTAAATCCTTCTGATATTTTTAAACCTGTTCGCTCTGGTTTTTTAGCCTCACTAAAACCTTTTCAAAAGTTTTTCTATTCATTTTCTGTTGGAATTAATAACATTAAGGAATTTATCATATCAATAGATCAACTTAAAAGCGAAAATGAACAACTTATCAGGGATAATCAAGTACTTTTATTTGAAAATGCATCAATTAGTGATATAAAAAATGAAAATACAACACTTCGCGAACAATTAAATCTGATTCCACGTGACAAATATGATTTATCCGCTGCTTTTATAGTTAGCTATGATCCAAGTGGCACCGGCAATTGGCTGGAGATTGATAAAGGAAGCGAAGATGGAATTTTTCCAGGGATGCCAGTAATTGTTTCTAAAGGAATTATAATAGGGCGTATATATGAAGTTAATAGAAAAAGTTCACAGGTAATGCTCCTGACTAATCCTAAAAGCACTGTAAATATAATAGACGTTGAAAGCGGTGCCAAAGGGGTTGCAAAAGGAGAATACGGACTTGGAATTATATTCGATATGGTGCTTCAAACAGATTCTATTAGTATAGGTGATAGTGTAATTACGTCTGGCATTGGCGGCGAAATTCCACGCGGACTTTATGTCGGGACTATTCAAGAAATACATCAATCCGAAGACCATCTTTTTCAACAAGCTGTGCTAACAGCTCCGCTTCAAATTTCAAATATACGCATGGTTTTTGTTATTAAAAACAATAAATAATAATGAAAAAAAAGCTTATTTATTTGTTAATTTTTTTTATAGCAATAGTAATTCAAACCAGTATATTGCCGGTTATTTTAGGGTCAAATTTTAATGGAGATATAGTATTAATGTTAGTGCTGGTGCTATCTGTAATTGATGGATTTTTTGCATTCCTAGGCTGGTCTATAATTCTCGGTATATTATATGATTTAGCTTCTTATTCAGTAATAGGAGAACACGCTTTAATATTCTCATTAGTTGTTTATTTTGTGAGTTTTTTTTCCAGACGCTTGTCCCTGGAGGTTAAAGGAATAGGGTGGGTATTGCTGTTCATGTTTGTTATCATTGCCACTCTTCTTTCTAAAAGTATAATAGCTTTAATAACAGTCTGGAATTTTCAAGATCTTCATTTATATTGGAAAATATTCGGCAGTCTGAAACATATAGCTTTTCAGATTATGTCTAATTCGATATTGTTTTTGTTTTTATTTTTTCTGATTAAAAAAATCAAAGAATTCTTTAAATTAGAAAAATAATTATGCCAAAACGTAAACGTAGTATTATAAAGTTTTTTTCCGGGATGGAGATTGAAGATTATGTGCTTACGGCTACAGAAAAAGAAGCTGCCAGAATGGAAAAACCTTTTGAGAAAAAATGGTTTACTGTTTTTTGGTGGATTATTTTAATTGCTTTCGGAGCTCTTTTTTGCAGGATATTTTTTTTGACAGTAATAAGAGGAGCTTATTACAAAGATGTTTCTAAAGGCAATAGCATTCGATCAGTTGTTATACAAGCATCAAGGGGAAGAATTTTTGACAGAAGTGGCAATGCTTTAGTTAGTAATATCCCAAGTATCGATGCTGTTATTATACCAGCCGACATTCCAAAAGATAAACAAAAAATAAAAGAAATAGCGAATATTGTTTCAGATGTTTTAAAAATGGACGAAAATGAAATTCGAACAAAATTAGAAAATAGTGTTTCAAATTCTCTCAATGCTGTTTTACTTAAAGAACACATTTCTCAAGATGAATCTCTTGTTTTGCTTGAAAAAAATAATTCTATTCCAGGTGTCAGTATTGAAAAAACAGCGATTCGTTCATATATGGATGGTTCAATATTTTCTCATATCTTGGGATATGAAGGAAAAATTGAAAAAAAAGAACTCGAAAAAGAACAAGGATATTCACTTACTGATTATATTGGTAAACATGGCATAGAGAAGTCGTACGAACAATTTTTAAGGGGTACTCGTGGCGCTAATCAAATGGAGGTTGATTCAATGGGAAATATAAAGCGGGAATTAGGAATAATAAATCCAAATCCTGGGAGTGATTTAGTATTAAGCATTGATGCTAATTTGCAAAAAAAAATATATGACAGTCTTAATGATATCTTGGAAAAAACAAAAACAAAAACTGCTGCAGCAGTTGCGATAAATCCACAAAATGGAGAAGTGTTAGCTATGATAAGTATACCAAGTTATGACAATAATTTATTTGCTCAAAAAATATCAGAAACCGATTATTCAAAATTAATAAATAATTCAAATAAGCCACTTTTTAATCGTGCAATATCCGGTGAATATCCTCCTGGTTCTACAATAAAACCTGTAATTGCTACAGCTGCTTTATCTGAAGGCATTATAACCCCCTCAACAATTATAAGTGGTTTAGGTGGAGTGCTCAAAATAGGCAATTATTCCTTTGGTGATTGGAAGGCGCATGCTCCAAGCGATGTACGCAAAGCTATTGCTGAAAGTAATGATATATTTTTTTATACTATCGGAGGTGGTTATGGTAAAATTGAAGGGCTTGGCATGAACAGAATGAAAAAATGGTATAACTTATATGGATTTGGCCAATTATCGGGCATAGATATAGGGGGAGAATCTAGTGGGCTTATTCCAGATGAACAATGGAAACAGAATAAAATTGGGGAAAAATGGTCTATTGGTAATAGCTATCATGCTGCTATAGGTCAGGGATATATAACAGCAACTCCTCTTCAGCTTGCTAATTATACATCAACCATAGCGAATGGTGGTACGCTTTTTAAACCTCATATAGTTTCTCAAATAAAAAAAGGTGATGAAATATTGACTTTAATACAGCCACAAGTTATTCGTTCGAATTTTGTTTCTCCTGATATAATAAATGTTATTAGAGAAGGTATGCGCCAGGTTGTGACAGAAGGAACAGCACAGTCGCTCAAGGATCTTCCAGTTGATATTGCGGGAAAAACTGGTACAGCACAATTTGGGTCAAATAATCAAACGCATGGTTGGTTTATATCATTTGCACCATATAATAATCCTCAGATTGCAATGGTAGTACTTGTTGAAGGGGGCGGAGAAGGACATTCTAGCGCTTTACCAGTTACTAAAGAGGTTTATGAATGGTATTTTAAGGAAAAATATTAATTAAAAATGAAAATATTGCTTTAAATAAGCCATAATATAGCATTAGAAGTGATCAATGAAACTTGACAAAATAGTATTTTTTATATAAAGTTGATTAGTCACATTATGCTATAATATATAGAGTTCTTTGAGATTATAATTTATCAAGGCATTGAGATAATCGCTCTAATTTTTTATTAGAGAGGAAAGTCCGGACATTCACCTGTCACTTATAAATGACAGGTAGCGGGGTAGCGGGTAACTCCCGTCGAAAGTAATTTTAGAGGTGCGAGCAGAGACGATTTAATTCGAAAGAATTAAATTATCCTATTGAAAAAATAGGGTAAGTTCTTATAGTAATATAAGAGGTGAAACGGCTAAAACCTTACCCGGATGCAAGACCGTATCTAGCACTCCCCTAGGAAGTACTGGAAGTGTCGCTTAATTTCCAATAGCAATATCGGAAATAGATAAATGATTATCCTTGACAGAATCCGGCTTATGAGATGCCTTGATAAATTTTAAACTTAAAGAATAAAAATGAAAAAACGCAGTGAATTGTTTTTCAGTGCAATACAGGTTCCAATGGATATAGCCATGATAATATTGGCAGCGCTTAGTGCTTTTGCCATTCGTGATATTCCCCAAATCATTGCGCTTCAGCCAAAACTTTATAATTTTCCATTTAGGAGCTACATTATTGTTGTGATTATGATAGTTCCTTTTTTTATTTTAATTTATGCTCTTGAGGGGTTATATGACTTGAAAGTGACTCGTAAATTTGGAAGAGAATCCTTAAAGGTTTTTTCTGCTACATCTATAGGTCTAGTCGCTATCATTGTGAGTATATTTTTAAAAAGAGAGTGGTTTTCTTCTCGTTTTATAATTTTAGCGGGATGGGTTTTGGCAACGGTATATGTGATAATTGGAAGGTCAATGTTGCGTGAAATACAAAAATTGTTCTTTAGATACAAAGGTATAGGTGTTCACAGACTTCTTCTTATAGGCAATAACGACAAGATTGAACTTATTAAAAAAGCCATAAGAAACAATCTATATTCAGGTTATAAAATTGTTTCCAATATAGATTCAGCCAGTATTCACAGAATTAAAGAGATAAGGAACAAGTTAGGAGTTGATGAAATAATAACGTGTGATGCATCTATAACTGATTCAGAACAGGAAAAGCTTATAGACTATTGTGCAATAAATAATATCGCCTATAAGTTTATGCCAACAACCCTACAAACGGCGAAATTTGAAGCCAGTATTTTTAATGGAGAACCAATTATAGAAGTTAAGCATACTCCGTTAGATGGCTGGGGCAAAATATTAAAACGCACTTTTGATATTATCGGATCGATTTTGCTTATTATTCTTTTTTCTCCAATTATGCTAGTTGTTGCTGCTGCTGTTTGGATGGAAACTGGACGGCCGATAATTTATAAAAATGAACGTGTCGGCAATGATGGCAGAAAATTTTTTGCCTATAAATTCCGTTATATGAAGTGGGAATATTGTGTCACTAAAGAAAATAAAAAAATCGAAGAGGCTTTAAGATATGAAAAGGAATTAATAGAAAAACATAGTTTACGTCATGGTCCTTTGTATAAAATAAAAAATGATCCTCGCAAAACCAGGGTGGGTAATTTTATAGAAAAATATTCAATAGATGAATTACCTCAATTCTTCAATGTTTTAAAAGGGGAAATGAGTATTGTTGGTCCAAGACCACACCAGAAAAGAGAAGTTGAAAAGTATAATGAATATCACAGGCGCTTACTTACTATAAAACCGGGAGTTACGGGTATGGCGCAGATATCAGGACGTAGCGATTTGCAATTTGAAGATGAGTATAAGTTAGATGTTTATTATATAGAAAATTGGTCACTATGGCTTGATATACAAATATGCTTAAAAACGGTAACAGTTTTATTTAAAAGAAGGAAAAATTAGTTCAAACTATCTTTACTTATTTGTTTTATTTTTAGCGTGATTGACAAAAACAAAAAATCAGATTATAATTTTAGCTAGAAAGATAGAATAGAAATGGTTTGGTCAACTATTTCATGAATCTTTCTTATTATTAATCAGTAATTAAAGAAAGCATAATTATGACAGACAAAAGAGCTACTGATCAGGAGTTTTTGGAGTTTGCTGTAAAAGCACTCGTTGATAATCCTGATGATGTAAAGGTTGAAAGAAAAATTGATGAAATGGGCGTCCTGATATCACTGGATGTAAATCCCGCTGATATGGGAATGGTAATTGGCCGCGAAGGCCAGACAGCCAAGGCTCTCCGCACAATTTTGAGAGTTATCGGAGCAAGGAACAATGCACGCGTAAATCTTAAGATTAATGAACCGGAAGGTTCAAATCGCGGTGAAAGACCAGCTAAAACATCAGATGAACCCAAGAAAAGCATCGATGATGTTTTAGGAAATATGTAATTTGTTCAAAAATTCTTTATATAATAAAAACCCCAGTTTTTTGCTGGGGTTTTTGCTATTTTTAATTTTATTGAATTTTAGTGTTTCTGAGCAGCTCCTGATATTAAACCATCCATCAAATATTTATCAGCTTCTTTGGGTTCCCGTTCAGATAATACTAGTTTAAAATTCATATTCCTTAAAGAGTTCATGTAAAAAGTATTATCTTCGAACTTTTTTTTCATATTTTTTAATTCCCCAAGTACAACATCAATGTTGTTTCTTGGTATCAAATGATATTTTTCTGTTATTCCTTTTAATTCCTCTGGACTGTAGTCTGGATCAAAGTTACTAAGAAGTCTAATAGCTTGTTCAATTTCTTCTAGTAATTGTGTTCTCATTGAATCACACACATGAAATTCTTTTGTTAAAGGTTCTTGTTCTTTTCCATTTTTATCACCATGAAGATTTAACGGTTCCTCTGGTAATCGAGACCCTTTTTCTAAGGATGAAAATATGTTTCCTGTCATATAATTTATTTTTTTAATAATTAATTATCTGAAATAAGGATAATATAAAAAAAAATATTTAGCAACTGTAACTGGGGTTTTTGTTTTCCCAAAAATATGATAAAATGGCCATAGTTAAGCTAAAAAGGAAATCATATGCAATTTGATATTATCACAATTTTCCCTAGGATTTTTGATTCGTATTTCAATGAGTCAATCCTCAAGCGTGCGCGGAAAAATGGCTTAATAGATATTAACATTCATAATTTACGTGACTATACGACTGACAAACGCAAAACTGTGGATGATACGCCTTATGGCGGAGGAGCCGGAATGGTGCTTAAGATTGAATCAATATATAAATGTGTTCAATCTTTAAAATCAAAAATCAGGAGTCGAAAGTTAAAAGTAAGGATTGTTTTATTTTCCGCTAAGGGTAAAAAATATACACAAAAAGATGCTAAAAGGCTTTCAAAATACGATCAACTTATTTTTATTTGTGGAAGATATGAAGGAGTTGATGAAAGGGTAGCTAAATATATTGCCGATGAAGAAATTTCTATAGGAGATTACGTTCTGACTGGCGGCGAAATCCCAGCTATGATTGTAGCAGATTCCGTTTCTAGGATAATTCCTGGGGTTCTAGGCAACAACGAAAGCACAAAAATAGAATCACATTCAAAAGAAGGCTATCTTGAATTTCCACAATATACAAAACCAGAAATTTTTAATAAGTGGAAAGTGCCAAAAATTTTATTATCCGGAAATCACAAGGAAATAGAAAAATGGAGAAAGAAAAATTCAAAACAAAAATTATGTATGAAAAGTCAGTAGATAAAACATTGCTTACCGTTGTGCTCATCCTGCTGGCTTTCGGGCTGGTTATGATTGCCAGTGCAGGAGTTATTTATTCCGAAACGCGTTTTGCTGACGAATATTATTTTTTTAAACACCAGTTATTTTTTGGTGTTATTCCTGGAATTATAGCCCTATATACTTTTTCTAAGATAGATTATCATTTTTGGAAAAAAGTTTCCGTGCCTTTATTTTTTATTTCATTAGTATTTCTTATTTTGGTTTTTGTTCCTGGGATTGGAACAAAAATATATGGTGCCAGTCGCTGGATTCAGCTTGGTTCATTTTCATTTCAACCTTCAGAAATGGCAAAACTTTCCATAATAATCTACTTAGCTGCCTGGCTTGAAAGCAGAGGAGTTCACAGAATAAAAGATTTTCTTGAAGGATTTCTGCCTTTTTTAGGAATTATGGCATTTATAGGATTTTTAATTATAAAGCAGCCAGATATAGGAACTTTAGGTGTAATTTTACTTACCTCTATTTCAATTTTTTTTATATCTGGAGCTAGCCTGAAGCATATTTTTTCAATGGGCATACTAGGATTTTTTTTGCTTTGGATACTTGTTAAAATTGAACCTTATCGTTTCAATCGTATAGCAACTTTTCTTGACAGAGGTTTTGATCCGCAAGGAATTGGATATCAAATCAATCAAGCTTTATTAGCTATAGGATCGGGAGGTCTTTTGGGAGTCGGCTTAGGCCATAGCCGGCAAAAATTTAACTATTTACCAGAACCAGTAGGTGATTCAATTTTTGCCATAATAGGAGAAGAATTAGGAATTATCGGAGCCGTAACCCTTGTTGTTTTGATAGTTTTGCTAGCTTTACGTGGCATAAAAATCGCAAAGAATTCGCCAGACATGTTTGGAAGATTATTGGCAACAGGCGTAATAATGTGGATAGCTTTTCAGGCTTTCATTAACATAAGTGCTAATATAGCGTTGGTTCCACTCACAGGCGTTCCTCTTCCATTTGTAAGTTATGGCGGAACATCACTTATTTTTTTAATGTCAGCCGTAGGAATTTTGCTTAACATTTCAAAACATTTGAATATTAACTGCAAGTAAACTAATTAAAGAAGTAGATTTTTTAGCATCATATTGCTATAATATAATTAATAACGATGCTTTTTATAAGCAAAGTCTAAAAATATAAAAAATAAATGATTTATAAAAATTTATGCGTGTATTATTAACAGGAGGTGGAACGGGTGGTCATCTTACGCCTCTAATTGCAGTAATAGATGAGCTTAGAAAAAAGATTGGTCCTGATCTTGAAATTTTATATGTAGGATCAGGTGCTCAAATGGAGAAGGAAATAATGTCGGAAAAAAATATTCCGGCAAAATTTGTTTTAAGCGGAAAAATGCGTCGCTATTTTTCATTAAAAAATATTTTAGACTTTTTTAAGCTGCCCATAGGATTTTTCCAGTCATTATGGATTTTACTGTGGTTTACTCCTGATGTTATTTTTTCCAAAGGAGGATATGTAGCAGTACCTATAGTGATAGCTGCTTGGATATACCGGATACCAATAATGATTCATGAATCAGACAGTATTCCTGGAATAGCAAATCAATTTCTGTCTAAGTTTGCTGATCGTATAGCAGTAGCTTATCCTTCTGCTGAAGAATATTTTCCAAAAGAAAAAACTGCATTAATTGGAAATCCAATACGTTTTGAAGTTACCGAAGGCGATCCTTTAATATTAAGAAAAAAACTTGGATTTACTGAGTCAAAAAAAACAATATTAGTATTAGGAGGAAGTCAGGGTTCTCAAACTATTAATAATTTTATAATAAAAATTCTTCCGAAAATTTTACCTTATTATCAGGTTATTCATCAAACTGGCCAAGAACATTTTAATGAGGTTATTGAAGAGGCTGCATACCTGGGAATAAAGTCTGGACGTGAAGGATATTATGCTGTTCCTTTCATGAATGCAAACCAGCTCAGAGATGCTTTTGCTGCAAGCGATTTGATTATAAGCAGAGCTGGGGCCACATCTATTACTGAAATTGCTGCAAATGCAAAACCTGCAATTCTTGTTCCAATTACTCATAGTGCCAACGATCATCAAAGAATGAATGCTTATGCATTAGCTGGTATAGGTGCTGCATTAGTACTTGAAGAGGCAAATCTTGGCGAGCATATATTAATTGAGAAAATAGACACTATTATGAATGATGAAAATCTCAAGAGAAAAATGATTGAAAGATTGAAAACATTTTATCATCCAAATGCTACAGAGGTTATCGCGAACAGTATAATAGAAGTAGCTAATTCTTAGATATTAAAAAATGGTACTTTCTAAAATATGGAGATAAAAGATATTTCAAAAGCATATCTCATAGGAATTAAGGGAGCTGGCATGGTAAGTGTGGCTCAGATTTTACAAAGCCGCAATATTGAAGTGTCAGGATCCGATACTGGAGAAATTTTTTATACCGATGCCATACTTAAGCGCTGTAAAATTCCGTTTTTTGAGCAATTTGCTCCAGAGCACATTCCGCAGGATGCAGATTTGGTGATTTATTCAACGGCATACAACAAGGAAAATAATGTGGAAATAGCTGAAGCAGAAAAAATGGGGATAACACTCATTAGTTACCCTGAATTTTTAGGTATGCTTTTAGGAGAAAAATTAGGTATTGCTGTTTCAGGAACCCACGGAAAAACAACCACGTCAGCTATGCTTGCGGAAGTTTTAAAATATGCGGAACTGAATCCAAGCGCAATTATTGGCAGCCAGGTTATTTCTTGGCAGGGCAGCGCGTTGGCAGGCAAAGGAGATTATTTTATAGCTGAAGCGGATGAATACCAAAATAAGTTGCAGTACTATAATCCATGGTCTGTTATTCTTACGAGCGTTGATTGGGATCATCCGGATTTTTTTCATAGCTTTTCAGAATACAAAAAAGTGTTTGAAGATTTTGTCCAAAAAATTCCAAAAACAGGATTTTTAATTGTGTGGGGAGACAGTTCTAGCGCATTAGAGGTTGCTGAAAAAGCTAATTGTAGCAAGGTAACTTATGGGTATTCAGAAGATTGCGATTATAAAATTGTAAAGCAGGATGGCTTACAAAAATTTGAAGTTTTTTATAAAGAAGAAAATTTGGGACTTTTTGAAATAGCTCTTATTGGAAAACATAATGTTCTTAATGCAACAGCGGTGATTGCATTGTGTCATCAAATGGGAGTTAATATGGAAAAAGTCAGAGAATCATTGAAAAATTTCAAGGGAACATCCCGTCGATTTGAAAAAATAGGAATGTTTGGAAAGATTATTCTGATTGACGATTATGCCCATCACCCAGATGAAATAAAAGCGACATTGGAGGGAGCGCGCGAATATTTTAAAGAAAAAACAATCTGGACGGTTTTTCATCCGCATACTTTTTCAAGAACTAAAGCTTTGCTTTCGGAATTTGCGCAAAGTTTTGATGACACTGAAAAGGTAATAATTATCGATATATATGGAAGCGCCCGCGAGAAACAGGGCGGAGTTTCTTCAAATGATTTGGTAAATCTTATCAATAAATATCAGCCTGGTAAAGCTGAATATGTTCCGCATGTTGATGAAGTAATCGAATATTTAAAGGAAAAATCAGGACAATATGATGTACTCATAACAATGGGCGCGGGAGATGTCTGGAAAATAGGGGAAAAATTAAAAAATTTATGAAAATAATAGCGAATATTTTCCAAAAAATTAAATTTTGTGCAATATTTTTTTGGGTGGCACTCCTTATTTTTCCGGGCGTTGCTTTTGCGCGGGAAAATGTCTATGACTGGTATATTAAAGATTTTAATTCTGAAATTATTGTTAACAAAGATTCGACATTAAATATTACCGAAACAATAGTTGCTGATTGTGGCAAAGCTACTGGCAAGCATGGAATATTCAGGATTTTGCCGACTAATATAAAAATAACTGACGGGGCAACTATAAAAACACCAGTGACTCTTTTAAGCATTACTGATGCAAATGGAAAGCCTTATAATTATCAGGAAACAAAAAATTCTTCCGACGATACCATTACTTGGAAAATAGGTGATGCAGATAAAACAGTTTCAGGAGTCAATGTTTATAAGATTCGCTATTTAGTCAAGAATGTTATACGTTTCAGCAATAGCCAATTTGATGAGCTATATTGGAATCTGAATGGAAACTTTTGGGATATTGAAACGGACAAATTTCATGCTAAATTTATTTTTCCCGAAGAAATAAACAGAGAAAACAGCGCCGTCGATTATTATACAGGAGCACTTGGTTCAAAAAGCAAAGGCTTAGCGAATTTTTATTGGAGTAGCCCGAATATTTTAGAATTTACCTCTGAGAGAACATTATTAGTTAGAGAGGGAATTACCGCTTCTATAACTTTTCCTAAAAATATTTTAACACCATATCAGTTCAGCTTCTGGGAATTGTATGGCAAATATATTTTTATAATTATTCCGATTATAACATTTATCATCTGTTTTTATTTATGGTGGAAATTTGGCAAGGATCCGAAAGTGGATAAAGCCATAATTCCAGAATATGATGCACCAGGAAATTTAAGCCCAATTGAACTCGGGATGCTGATGAAAAACGGGATGTTTAACAATAATTTAATCACGGCTGAAATAATTTATTTCGCAACGCGAGGAATCATAAATATCAAGGAAATTTCGGAAAAAATATTGTTTTTTGAAAGTAAGGATTATGAGTTGGAGAAAAAGGAAGGTGCAGAAGCTGAAAAAAATCTAAATATAGCTCAAAAAGAAATTCTAAATTTTATTTTCGAGGATAAAAAAAATAAAAAAATATCAGGTTTAAAGAACTCTTTCTATAAAAATATTGAGGAAATCAAGTTAGCAACCCAGCAAATTTTAGGAGATAAGAAGCTAATTGATCCCAAAGGCTTACGCATACAAAGATATCTGACTGGAATTATTGTTATCATTTTTGTATTTATAGGGGTTATCTTGGGGAATATTTTTAATCTCAGTTCTATATATTTTTATTGCTGTGCGTTATCTGTTTTGGAAATTTTCATTTTTGCTATTTTTATGCCCAAGCGGACCATAGCAGGAGCCAACCTTAACTGGGAAATAAAAGGATTTAAATTATTCATGGAGACAGTAGATAAGGATCGGGCAAAATTTTATGAAAAAGAAAACATTTTTGAAAAATTTCTGCCGTATGCGATTGTTTTCGGAATAACCGAAGAATGGATAAAAAGGATGGAAGAAATCTACGGAAAGGATTTTTACAACACTTATGCCCCAGCTTGGTATGCAGGAAGCCTTTCTTCTTTTAATACTGATAGTTTTGTTAGTGCTATGGATAATTTATCTTCAGATATTTCTTCTAACACCTCTGCGCCTTCAGGCTCGGGCGGTAGTGGCGGTTCTGGCGGCGGAGGCGGCGGAGGCGGCGGAGGCGGATGGTAAAGTTATTTACTATAGGATTTAATGGTTGTGTGAGCTGTATTACAAAAATCCAAGGATAGTAGGAGAATTTATTGAAGACGAGTTGGAAGAAATAAAAAAATCACGAAATAAATCCTGGAATATAATGCACTAAAAATAATTCATAAAAATGAAAAATATGGATCCACAATTTAAATTTGAGAATCCGAAAAGGAGGAATGATTTTGAGAGAAATCCAGAAGAAGGATTTGAAAAACTATTTTCAGCTTTAGCGGATAAAATTAATCATGAATATTGTGAGCCAGGCGAAAAAAATCTGGTTTTAAATGACGGACGTATTAATATGGAGGTTTTTGATAGTTATGATCAGGAAAAAGATGAAAAATTTATAAAAGATATAAAATATGAAAATTTTGGCATTAATAATGAATCTATAAAAAATTTTTATGTTTCAGAAATTAGGGAGAAAAGCAATTCATCAGAAGGTTTAGAGGTTTCAGATGAGCAGATTATTAAATATCGCGAAAGAGAACAAGAAAGTCAGTTAAGTTTTAGGTGGGAAAAAGCATCAACAGTTTTATTATCCAGAGTTTTGGGGAATGATTTTATCGTACTTAGATCATCAGAATTAGATGATTATACAAACAAAACAGACACTGTGATTGTCGACAAAGAAAGCGGTGCAGTTATTTGTGCCATTGATTTGGTTAATGACAGAGCTGGAGGAGATAGGTATGAAAAAAAGTTACAGCAACTTAAAAAAGATGCGCGAGGAGGTCAGGGAGGGGAATTACGTTTTGGCATAACAGTGGAAAAAGATAAAAAAACAGGAGAAAAAAAATTGGTAAAAAAAGAACTTAAAAATATTCCCAGATTTTTTTTGCCAGCAGAAGAAAATGATTTAAGAAGACTTTTAAAAGAAATGTCCAAAGACTTTAACGCACCGCTAATTGAAATAGAAAAGATAATATTTGGAAAGTTATTAAATTCACTTGAAGAACAAAAGGGAATCTATGCACAAAACATCAAGCAATCAAATATCTCAGAAATTTTCAGGTTAAATTTTAAAAAATTTGAATCTTCTTTGGAAAAAATGAAAGAAGCAAAAAACAAATTTTAAAAAATAGTTTATGTATATTGAAATAAGATAATTAATATTGAATTTTAAATATGAATGAGAGCAATATTTTTAATCCACAACCTACTGTAAAAAGCATAGAGAAAGTTGATCAGGAAGAAATTGAAAAAGTTACGGAAAAATTAGAAGCAGAAAAAAATAGAGAAAATATAATTGAGAAAGCCGGAAATCTTAATATTCCTATTTTGAATGAAGAAAATATAGATGAAATTTTAGGCGACGAGCCATATTTCAGTCACGCTATCATAAGTGATCCTGCAAAACTTGTAAAAATATTAGAAGCTGGCGAATTGCAAAGTTCTAAAAAATCAGGTATTTCTGCTATGACATATGAAATTGATAAATTAATTGGTATGGATGAAAATGTTTTTTTTGCCTTAGGAAAGGGTTATATGAGAAAAGACACCTGTGGGTTTGTTTTTAGTGCTGAAAAATTAGCTAAAATGTCAGACGCCAGTTTTGTAAAGGAAGACTTGATGAATATGGAAGGAGAAATAGTTGAAGAATTTCTTGAAAAACACAAGGAAGAAATGATGGAAGTCATAAATCAAAAAAGAGATTTATTGAAAAATATTTTTAAAAAAAGAGTTGCACATGCCTTTAAAGGGGGGTATGGCATATATGAAAAATATTTTGGTGATCATAGTCAGGACAGGATCCAGGATTTTTTTAATGCTATAAAAGCCAAAGGATTTAATGGAATTAGCGCGGCAAAAGAAGTTATCGATCAATTTACGATAGAAAGGGATGCAATATTAGGTGAGGAAATTATGCCAGTAGACCTGAGAATAAAACTGATAAAATTATTGAAAGAAAAAGTTGTTGAGCCGCACACTATTACAGGAAAAGAAAATATAAAAAAGGCTATTTCTCAATTTTGGGAAAAAGATAAGGATTTATATAGACAATTTTTGCCCGGGCATAAAAATGTCCCAGAGAAGGTAACAGAACTCAGAGTTGCCAATGAGGTAGATTTAAAAGAAGCTATTATTGGTGTTTATGTTCCAATGATTTAAAAATAAAAAAATAGTTCAAATTATTAAGCATATAAATTTAAAATGGAAAAACAAATATACAATTTAAATGCTGATGAAATCTTAGAAAAATTTTCTGCGACTAAAAAAGGACTGTCTTCACAGGAGGCTAATTTGAGGCTGAAAAAAAACGGGCCAAATATGGTTCGCAAAAAACAGGCTTGGAGTTGGTTTTCATTACTGTTTCGACAGTTTAATGATGCCTTGGTCTGGATTTTGCTGGTGGCTGCTTTTTTGGCTTTATTATTCGAAGAATATCGCGATACTACAATTATACTTTTGATTGTTTTTATTAATGCTATAATTGGTTTTTTTCAGGAATTCAGAGCAGAAAAAACATTGGAAAATATACGCAAACTCACAACCGACAAAGCTATAGTTATGCGCGATGGTAAAAAAATAGAAATTGATTCACGCTTTTTGGTTGCTGGAGATGTTATTTGTCTTTCTTCCGGCGATACTGTTCCAGCAGATGCCTATTTACTGGAAGGATATGATCTTTATGCAAATGAATTTATTTTTACTGGAGAATCAAAACCCAAGAAAAAACAAATTAGTTCAATTTCGGGAGAAAATTTAAGTGTTGCCGATATTTCCAACATGATTTTTATGGGCAGCACTTTAACGCGTGGCGAAGCTGTTGCAGTTGTTTCTCAAACAGGTATGGACACGGCACTTGGAAAAATAGCCCATTTGGTTAGTAATGTTAAAGAAGATGAAACTCCACTTCAAAAACAAATGAGAGTTCTTGGTCGTGATGTTACCATTTTAGCAGTAAGTGTAGGCATTCTTGTTTTAATTGCCGGGTATTATTATGAAAAATCATGGTATGATAATTTTCTTTTCGCTTTAGCCTTGGCTGTTTCAGTTGTACCCGAAGGATTGCCAGCAGCTGTATCTGTAACTCTTTCTTTAGGAATGAAAAAATTACTGAAGCATAATGTATTAGCAAAAAAACTCAATGCGGTTGAAACTTTAGCTTCAGTTAATATAATATGTACCGATAAAACGGGAACCATAACTCGTAATGAACTTATGGTTACTAATATTATTGCTGGTGGCGAAGATGAATTTATTGTTGATGGTCAGGGATATGAACCGAAAGGAAATTTTTATCAGTTTGGCAGAATTGTTGATCATAAAAAAATCCCTGTTCTAGAAAAAATCATGCGTATTGCTAGTCTTTGCAATAGTTCTGAACTTATAAAAGATGGTGAAAAATTTGAGATAACAGGAGATCCAACCGAAGGAGCCCTAATTGTAGCTGCCAGAAAATATAATGAAAATTTTCAAAAGATATTAAAAGACGAGAAAAAAATAAATGAGATTCCTTTTTCTTCAGAAAAAATGAGAATGAGTGTTGTTTATAAGAACGAAAAAAATGAAAGCATAAGTTCATATGTAAAAGGTTCTCCAGATGTGCTATTGGATCTCTGCAATCAAATACAAATTAATGGAAATGTGATTCCTCTTTCCGATGGAGAGAAACAAAAAGTCAGGGACAGCTATAATTTAATGTCCAAGCAAGCCTTGAGAGTTTTGGCTTTTGCAGAGAGAAATATGAATAATGTTGCAGAAAATAATTTTACAAATGAAGCAGATAAAAATTTGACTTGGATTGGCATGATGGGAATGATAGATCCTCCACGGTTGGATGTGCATAAGGCTATTGAAGATTGCATTAACTCAGGCATAAAAGTAATTATGATTACTGGAGATTATGAGCTTACAGCCGAAGCTATTGCCAGAAAAATAGGACTTTTAAAATCTAAAAATTCAGAAATTATAAATGGAAAAACACTGAATCAGATGACGGATGAAGAGTTATTTGAGAAAATTTCCCAAAAAGAAGTTGTTTTTGCCAGAATTGCGCCTGAGCAGAAATTGCGCATTGCTACGATTCTTAAAAATAATGATGCAGTCATTGCTATGACAGGAGACGGCGTTAATGATGCGCCAGCTCTTAAAAAAGCTGATATTGGTGTAGCTATGGGAGTAATAGGAACCGATGTTTCCAAGGAGGCATCTGATATGATTCTATTGGATGATAATTTTGCATCAATTGTAAGAGTTGTGAAAGAGGGTCGTACTATTTATCAGAATCTTAAGAAATTTGTCTATTATGTTTTTACTTCCAATGTGAGTGAATTTTTCACAGTGATTATCGGCGTTTTACTGCAAATCCCACCACCAATAGCTGCTGTGCAGATTTTAGCTGTAGACTTAGGCACCGATATTTTTCCTTCTTTTTCTTTAGGATTGGAACCTTCAGAGCCGGGAGTTATGAAGAGAAAACCCTTTAATATAAAGGAAAAAATAATAAATAAACAAGGAATATGGCGACTTATAAAGGTTGGTCTTATAATGGCAATTGGAGCAGTAATAACCTTTATTCTTTCCATGAAAAGAGGAGGCTGGGATTTTGGAGATAAAGTAGACGCTAATAGCGTATTATATATCAGATCGACAACTGCTGCTTATGCTGTAATTGCAATGACACAAATGGCAAACCTATTGCAGGCAAGGAGTGAAACACTTTCAGTTTTTAAAATAGGTTTTTTTAGAAATAAATTTGCTATAATATCAATACTTGTTTCTATCGGAATACTATTGTCTTTTATGTATATTCCTTTTTGCCAAAAATATCTGCACATGTTGCCGATAGCTTGGCAGGATTGGGTGGCGGTTATTATATCTGTAATAGTGGTGTTTATTTTTGAAGAAGGTAGGAAAGCGGAAATTAAAGATTAAAATTATAAGATTATGTTGAATATCCAAAAAAACATAAAAATGGCTATCCATACAAGCTTTAACATTGGCGGAGAGGCCCGATATTTTGTAGAAGTTGTGAATGAAAATGAACTCGAAGAAGCTTTAAAGTACGCTTTAGAAAATAAAATTGATTTTTTTGTTCTGGGTAGTGGAAGTAATATATTAATAAGCGATAATGGATTTGATGGAATAATCATAAAATTAAAAACAGAAGATTTAAAGTTAAAAGTTAATGAAAATAATTCAATAGAATGTTTTGCGGGCGAAAGTTTGGCAAAAATAGTAAATTTTGCCAGAGATAACTCTTTATCAGGTCTGGAGTGGGCCGTTGGAATTCCTGGAACAGTTGGGGGAGCTGTTAGGGGAAATGCCGGAGCTTTTGGTGGAGACATGCAAAATATAGTTGATAGAGTCGAATGCATTTATACTGATGATAATTTAAAAAAGAAAATTTTTTCAGCTAAAGAATGTCAATTTGCGTACAGGAATAGTTTATTTAAAAAAAATCCAGATTTAATAATTGCTTCCGTGATCTTTAAACTAAAAGAAGGCAATAGAGAAGAAATTAATAATAAAATGAGGAATATTATACTGCAAAGGAAAGAAAAAAATCCAAGGGAATCAAAAAATGCAGGATCTTTTTTTGTAAATCCAGTCATAAACAATAAAAAATTATTGGAAGAATTCGAAAAAGACAGTGGAAAAAAAAATATAAATAATATAATCCCAGCTGGCTGGCTGATTCAGGAAGCCGGATTATCAGGAAAACAAATTGGAGGAGCGGCCGTCAGCGAAAAACATGCCAATTTTATTGTTAATATAGGAAATGCTACAGCCGAAGATGTTATAATGTTAGCAAGTATTATAAAGCAAAAAGTCAGGACTAAATTTGGGGTACAACTGGTTGAAGAGGTAAAGCTTTTAGGATTTTAAAAATTAATTTTTTAACATAAAAAATATGATCACAGAAAAAAACATGAAGTTTTTTTACAAGGGAGTTGAAATTGATGAACGCACTAAAAAATATGTAGAGAAAAGACTAAGCACTCTAGATAAGTTCATTGATAATATTTTAAAAACCGAGGTGGAAATAGATTTAGATAAAAAAGGAAAATTTAGAGTAGAGGTAATGATACACACCTCGCGTAATTTGTTCAGGGCTGATAATACAACAGACAGCATTGAAGCTTCAACTGATATGGTTGTGGACGAACTCCAGGATCAGATGACTCACATGAAAGACAAGCTCAGAACGCTCAAAAAACGCGGTGCTAGGTCACTGAAAAAGAAGATGGTGGTTGATAATGGTGCCAGATTTTAAATATGATTAACAATAAAAGAAGATTGAAGCCGGAAATAAGAATTGCAAAAATGTCAGCCAAAGATATCAATGCTTTACTGGAAATGGGCAAGGCTCACTGGAAGGATGAAAGTTGGCTTACAAAAAATTATATAAAATCCTCCTTTGTCCAGCCGGGCACAAGTTATGTGGCAAAATCTGAAAACAAAGTAATTGGAGGAATTATTTTTGTCTATGAAGATATTGTGAAAAACTGGATAAGGTATTTGATTGTTGAAAAAAAATACAGAAGACAGGGTGTGGGCAAATCATTGTTGCAAAAAATATTCGGCAAAACCAAGAAAGGCGAAAGCATTTTTCTTGATACTGGCACTCAAGACAGGGGAACAATTGCTTTTTATCAAAAGCTTGGTTTTAAAAAATGCGGAATGGTCAGGAGTCTTTATGGCAATAAGTCTGCATATTTTTTGAAAAAGACAATCAAATAAAAATTAAAATAAAGAAATGCTTAATAAAAAAATCGCCAGTGAAGTTTCAATTGGGATAATTTCGCTTTTAGCTATAGTGGTCGGAGGAATATTTTATTGGCAGAACCAGAAGATATCAGAAGTTGATAATAAACAGCCAGAACAAAAAGCTTGTACCATGGAAGCCAAACTTTGCGATGACGGATCTTATGTCGGACGGACTGGACCGAATTGTGAATTTGCACCGTGCCCAGTGGCCAGTAAACAGGATATAGCAGACAGTAAACAGCAAATGGCAAATCCTGCTTCGGTTTATTGCGAACAGAATGGCGGCAAATTAGAAATCAGAACCGCGTTTGATGGAGGTCAAACCGGATACTGTAAATTTAGCGATGGGTCAGAATGCGAAGAATGGGCGTATTTTAGGAAAGAATGCGAGACTGAAAAATTGGATGCGAATCAGATAAAATCACAAAGCATTAATCAGTGGCAGCAATGCAAAAGTAAAACCATAACTGCAGATACAATTTTGTCTTGGAATATTAAAATTTCTGATACCAATTCTTTTGGAGGATATTACGCGAAAGGTTTTTTAAATAGCAATCCTGTCTATCCTGTGCATGTTATAGTAAAACTTGATGTTCAAAATTTGGATCAAATAAAACAAAGAATTATTCCTGGAGAAATAGTAGCTTTAAAGGGACAATGCACAGGTATTGAAACAGATGGTTCGATTATTTTTGAAGTATTTTAGTAACTTTGAAAAATATTAAGGATGATGATTATAAAAAAAGAAATTTATTAAAAACGTAAAATCCCTTTGACCAAGGGGTTTTTTTGATGTAAAATAAACAAAGAAATTGATGTTTTAAAATAACCCTAAAATAGGGTTATGTTGTGTTTATTTTATGGAATTTTTAACTAAAATCTTTGGATCAAATGAAAGGGAAATAAGAAAACTGCAACCCATTGTAGATTCTATTAACGCGCTTGAGAAAACAATTAGCGCTCTTTCAGATGAAGAATTAAAAAATAAAAGAAAAGAACTTAAAGAAAAGCTTGATAAAGGTAAAACTCTGGATGATATTCTTCCGGAAGCTTTTGCTGTTGTGCGGGAAGTTGCAAAGAGAATTATCGGTGAACGCCACTATGATGTGCAACTCATGGGCGGAATTGCTTTGCATAGAGGGACAATAACAGAAATGAAAACTGGCGAAGGAAAAACTTTAACTTCAACATTGGCAATATACCTTAATGCGCTGGAAGGCAAAGGAGTGCATGTAGTTACAGTTAATGATTATCTGGCGAAACGCGACTGTAATTGGATGGGTAGCGTATACTATGCTCTTGGACTTTCAACAGCTTGCATAATGCATGATGTCTCCTATTTATATGAACCAAAAGTTGTTGATAAAGAGGAAGTTAGTGTAGAAATGGAAAATCTCAAAGAAATTACCCGGCGTGAAGCTTATGCAGCTGATATAACTTATGGAACCAACAATGAATTTGGATTTGACTATCTGCGCGACAATATGGTGCAGAGTTTTGAACAAATGGCACAAAGACCGGACTCAAATGGGGGACTAAATTATGCCATTGTTGACGAAGTTGACTCAATTTTGATTGATGAAGCCAGAACTCCTTTAATTATTTCTGCACCCGACAGTGAATCAACAAAATTATACCAGCGTTTTGCCCAAATTGTTCCAAGACTCAAGGAAAGAGAGGATTATGAAGTGGATGAAAAAATGAAAGCAGCTACACTGACAGAAGCTGGCATTTCCAAGGTGGAAAAAGAACTAGGAGTCGGAAATATTTATGAGCTGGGGAAAATAAATTATGTCCATCATTTAGAGCAATCTCTTAAAGCTGAAGTTATTTTTAAGCGCGATCGCGATTACGTTGTAAAAGAAGGACAAGTAATAATTGTTGATGATTTTACCGGACGCTTAATGGAGGGCAGGAGATATAGCGATGGTCTCCATCAAGCTATTGAAGCTAAAGAAAGAGTGGAAGTCCAAAAAGAATCAAGAACGCTGGCAACGATCACATTTCAGAATTATTTTAGGATGTATAAAAAATTAGCCGGCATGACAGGAACAGCTTCCACCAGCGCGGAGGAATTTTCAAAAGTATATAAGTTAGATGTACTGGAGATTCCAACCAACAAGCAAATGATTCGTCAGGATCTTCCGGACGTGGTGTATAAAACTGAAAAAGGAAAATTCGATGCGATTACTCAGTTTATTAAAGAACTTAATAAAAAAGGCCAACCGATTTTGGTTGGTACTATTGCCATTGAAAAATCTGAGTATCTTAGCGCGCTCCTTGATCGAGAAGGTATTAAACATGAAGTTTTAAATGCTAAGCATCATGAAAAAGAAGCTCTAATTGTGGCAAATGCTGGACAAAAGGGAGCTGTAACTATTGCCACAAATATGGCAGGACGAGGAACTGACATAAAACTTGGTGAAGGCGTTAGGGAGGTAGGCGGGCTTTGTATAATCGGTACAGAACGTCATGAAGCCAGACGTATTGATAATCAGCTCCGGGGACGCGCAGGACGACAAGGTGACCCTGGAACCAGCCAATTCTATGTTTCGCTTGAAGATGAGCTTATGCGCAGATTTGGTGGCGATAAATTGAAAAATATGATGGATACGCTTGGGCTTCCGGAAGATCAGCCGATTCAGAATTCAATTATTTCAAAGACTATTGAGAGCGCACAATCAAAAATTGAAGGTTATAATTTTGATATTCGAAAACACGTTTTGGATTATGACGATGTGATGAATAAACAAAGAGAAGTTGTTTATAAAAAACGCAAGGAAATTTTAGCAGCCGAAGAAGTTAGAAATGAAATGATGAGTTATATTAACGAAGAAATCGAAAGAAATATTTCCATGCACTCTTTGGGGGAAGAATATGAATGGAATACAGAAATTATTTCAGCTGAAATCCAGAATATCTTTCCTTTTTCAGACCAAGATAAAAAGAAAATCGAACAAATACGCGATGATAAATCCAAAAATGTAGCGGAAAAAATTTCACTAATGACTGAATATGTCATGGGCAAAGCTAAAGAAGCTTATATTCAGAAAGAAAAAGAAATAGGAGCAGAAAATTTTAAACAAGTTGAAAAGGCTATAATACTGCAAACAATCGATACTCTATGGATGAATCATCTGGATGAAATTGATTATTTACGCCAGGGGATAGGTCTTAGAGGATACGGACAGCGCGATCCATTGGTTGAATATAAACGTGAGGCTTTCCATTTATTTTCTCATCTTATGGAAAATGTGCGTTCCACGGCTGTTAGGACTATTTTCAGGATTTCTTTAGTCCCAAATCAAATGCAAGCACAAGCTCAACCGAAAAATATACAGTATAAAGGAGCAGAAGAAAACCAGGAACAATTTGGTGCAGCCAGAGAAAATGACGCTAACGAAGCTCCTGCTCAGCAAAAACCAATCATAAATGAAAATAAAGTTGGACGAAACGATCCTTGTCCATGCGGATCAGGTAAGAAGTATAAAAAATGCTGCGGAAAATAATATGAAAAATAAAAAATTTAAACCAAAAAAGGGGCAGATTGATTATACTAATGCAAGATGGACACCAGTGATAAATTGTGTGCTTAAATATGGCAATAGAATTTTATTAGTTCAAAGAAATAAAAATCTTAATTTTTATCCTGGTTATTGGAATGGAATTTCAGGTTTTTTAGATGATAAAAGAAGCCTAAAGGAAAAAGTTTGCGATGAAATAGGGGAAGAGCTGGGAATTTCCAAAAACAAAATAAAAAGCATAAAAATTGGAGAAATTTTCGATCAGGAAGAGAGAAAATATAAAAAAACTTGGATAGTCCACCCTGTTTTAGTTGAAGTGAAAACCAATGAAATAAAGCTTGACTGGGAAGCAGAAAATTTCAAATGGATTTATATGAAAAATATAAAAAAACTAAGGTTATTACCAGGGTTTAGTAATGTTATAAAAAGTTTATCAAAGTATATTTAGAAACTAAGTTTATTGTTTAACCTTGCAGTTTTTATTTTACTGAAATATAATATAAAACATGAATATAAAACAGAAATTACAACTTAAATTTGCCGGAATCGTGATTTTGTTTGTGGTTTGTGCAGTTATGGCATATCCTCAGGCGGTAAAAAATATACCGTCTGTTTATGATAAAATTAATAAATTAAACATGAAGCTAGGTCTTGATTTACAGGGAGGAATTCACCTGGAATATAAAGCCGATGTTTCCAAAATAGATTCTTCCAAAATTTCTGATGCTATGCAGGCTGCACAAGATGTAATTGAGCGTCGAGTAAATGCTTTCGGCGTCGGAGAACCTTTAGTCCAGACTACAAAAAAAGGGGATGATAATCGGGTCATTATAGAGCTTCCTGGGGTTACTGATATTGAGGAAGCAAAAAAGAAAATAAAAGATGCACCATTGCTTGAATTCAAGGAAGAAGGAGAACCTGATTCTCAGATCACACAAATGTTCGAGCAAATGAATGCACAGTCAAAAAAGAAAGCCGAGGAAATACTTACTCAGGCTAAGGAAAAAGAAATAAGTTTCGAACAATTAGCCAAGGATAACAGTCAGGATCCAGGATCAAAAGAAAAAGGAGGGGATTTAGGTTTTGTAAAAAAATCCACATTTGTTCCAGAATTCGACAAAGTCATTTTTGAAGGCAATATGCAACCCGGAGAAATATATTCAAGTTTAGTTGAAACTCAGTTTGGATGGCATATCATAAAATTCATTGAATCCAGAGGCGAAGGTGATGAAAAGGAAGTTCATGTCCAGCATATACTTTTTGGCAAACAGAATGCAGCGCAGTATGAAGAATTCAAATATAAAGACACAGGTCTTACCGGGAAAAACTTGAAAAATGCCACAGCTCAATATTCACAAGGCCAAGGTTTGGGAGAACCAGAAGTAGCTTTACAATTTGATGATGAGGGGACAAAATTATTTGCAGAACTGACAAAGAAAAATCTTGGCAAAAAAATAGCTATTTTCCTGGATGGGCAATTGCAAATAGCTCCAACTGTTCAGGCTGAAATTACAAATGGGCAAGCTGTAATTACAGGAAATTATACATTTAAAGAAGCTAAGGATATAGCCGATAGATTGAACCAAGGAGCACTTCCTGTACCGCTGACATTAGTTGGACAGCAAAGCGTGGAAGCAACACTCGGAGCAGATTCATTGAAAAGTATTTTAATTGCCGGTGCAATTGGAATGGCTGCAGTAATTATTTTCATGTTAGTGTTTTATAGATTTTTAGGATTTGTAGCTTCATTGTCTTTGCTTATTTATACCGTTTTAATGATAACAATATTTAAACTAACAGGGATAACATTAACATTATCTGGAATTGCCGGTTTTGTACTTTCTATTGGTATGGCAGTGGATGCTAATATTCTTATTTTTGAACGCACTAAAGAAGAAATAAGGAGTGGCAGAAATATTCCTAATTCACTGGACGAGGGATTTAAACGAGCTTGGACATCAATTCGTGACGGTAATATTTCTTCGCTCCTGACTGCCGGCATACTTTATTTTATGGGAACAGGATTTGTTAAGGGATTTGCCGCTTCATTATTTATAGGAGTTGCAATTTCTATGTTTACAGCTATCACAATTACGCGGACAATGCTGAAATTTATCATTGGTGAATGGATACATGAAAGAGTCTGGATGGTTGGAGTAAATAAAAAAAGCATTAAAGAATAAAAGTTTATGTATAACATTATTGATAAAATGAAATATGCTTATGCATTCTCGATAATACTTACAATATTAAGTGTTGTGAGTTTATTTGTGTGGGGACTTAAATATGATATAGATTTCACTGGGGGTACGCGTATGGGCGTAAAATTTACCAATCAAATTCCGGAAAAAAATGAAATTGCAGATATACTCAAGGATTTAAATTTGGGAAGCTTGACTATGCAGAACTCAGAAAACAATACCATGTTTATCCGTTATGCAGTTGAAGATGACCAAATAAATGAAAATGTTTGGAAAAATATAAAAGAAAAATACCCGGAAGCTACACAAGTAAGTGTTGATTTTACTAATTCTTCTGTTTCTAAAGAATTAAAATCTAAATCTCTTCAGGCAATTGCATTTGCTATAGTTATGATTATGGCTTATATAGCCTGGGCATTCCGCAAGGTTTCTCGCCCGGTTGAATCCTGGAAATACGGATTAGGGGCCGTGATTGCTCTGGCTCATGATATTATAATTACAACCGGAATATTTTCCGGGCTGGGACATTTTTATGGCGTTGAAGTTGGAATACCATTTATTGCAGCTTTGCTAACGATTCTAGGTTTTTCAGTGCATGATACAATTGTGGTTTATGATAGAACCAGGGAAAATCTTTTAAAAAGCTCCAATAAAGAACTTTTTCCAGATATAGTTAATAAGAGCTTAAATGAAACATTGGTTCGTTCAATCAATACTTCTTTGACAGTTATAATTACCCTGTTAGCCATTTATATTTTTGGTGGAGCATCTATAAAATTTTTCGCGCTCGCATTGCTAGTTGGCATAACTTTTGGAACATATTCATCTATATTTATAGCTTCTTCACTTTTGGTAACATTTTACAATTTAACCTTAAAAAATAAATAAAGTTATGGGAATCTTAGATGTATTCAAAAAAAAGAAAAAAACCAGCAATCCGATGGATCCTGAAAATATGGGTTTCATGCAGCGCATGGCCATGAAAAAACTGGAAAAAATGAGTCCAGAAGAAAGGGAAAAACTTATTAAGAAAGTTGTAACTCCTGAGAATATACAGAAGAATAAAAAGGATATTCTGAAAACACTTGAACAGATGGAAAAATCGGGGCAAATGAATTCACATCAGGTTTTTGAAGCTAAAAAGAGGATGGGTTTATTGTAAAAAAATATATATAAAAAAGACTGCATGTTTTGTGCAGTCTTTTTTTATCCGAATAATTTTATTAAAACTAAACCTATAACAACTAAAATAGCCCCACTGAGTCTATCTTTAAATTCGCTCTCTTCTTTGAATATTTGTTTTCCCCAAAAAACAGAAAAAAGTGCGCTAGTTCTTTTTATTGAAATTACATAAGGTACAATTGCAAGTTCAAAAGCAGCAAATTGGAAGCCAACTTCACTTGTCATGAAAACAGATAAGGCAGCTAGCCCTTTAAAATTTTTCTTAATTGATGTAAAAAAATCTTTTTTAATTAAAGCAAAAGGTAAAAAACAGGCAAAGATAAAAAAATTAACAACTAGAATAAAAAAGAATGGAGAAGAATTTATTGTGCCAACGGAATCATAGTTAGCAGAAATGCTCCATAAAAAAGCCACTATTAGGGCTGATTTAACTCCCTTACTTCTCCAAATAGCTTTTATCGGTTCTATCCAACCAAGCTTTTTTTCTTTTATTTTCATTTGATAAATTCCGCCCATACTAAAAAGAATTCCAACTGTTCCTAAAATTGTAGGGAATTGGTTGTTAATTAGAGGGGAAGTTATGAGAAGAAAAACAGGACTTAAGACAAGAATTGGTGATACTAAAGACAATTCACCTTCCTTTAGAGCTTTCAAGCTGAGAAAAGTTGTGAAAACATTTATTAATCCACTTACAATGACTGCTTTTATAAATGCGGGACCGATATTAGGAATACCCTGAAAGGCAACAATTAAAAAGGCTATGAAAGCAACCAAGCCTCTAGCCACACAGCCAACTGAAATGACATCCATTGTCTGCATGACTTTTTTACTAGCTACATCAGAAAAAGATTTACTTAATGCTGAACACAGCGATAATATAAACCAATACATCTTATTTTATATAGGAGATAAAATTCCTTTTTCTTGCTGTCTTTTTGTCAGAACTATTTCAGGATTACCCTCAGTATTTATACGTGAAAAAAATAAATGCTTATCCACTAAGTCATCCAAGATTGTGTTTATTTTTTCTTCTGTTAATTTATCTTCATTGCCTAAATCAATTTTTCCACGTTTTCCAGCCTGTCGTATGGCTCTTTCTGCATAAATTTTATATACAGCTACTCTTCTTAAATATTTAGCATCAACGCCCATAACTTCACCTTGGCGTTCATCTATGATGTTAGGTTCTATCAATAATATACAATCTTTGTCGTGGTACAACATCTGATTTAATCCATATAGGAAATCTTCATTTCCGCCAATAGGCTCTTGTTTTCCGTTTATTTCTAATTTTCCAGCAAGGGCGTTATCTGTGATACCTGAAAATTTTACGTTTTTTCCCGCTAAAGAAAGGGTATTATTGTGTAAAACACGGCTCAAATTATTTATATCTATATCATCTTCTCCCTTAATTATTTTATTTATTAATTCTATGTCGTGTACACCCTTAACAGCAGACCCCATTATGGCTAGTTTTTCTGGACGAGATGCCTCAAAAAAATCTTTAGTTTTTTTCATAGCTAAAATTTGTATCAGCAACTCCTTGGGTTTATTTGCTAAATCAGAACTTGCAAAAATAAAATCAGAAAAATCTTCATCCTTGATGGGTTTGTTAAGCATATCAGCATAACTAAAATCGCCTTTAGCTGAACTTCTATCTCCAACTATTTTTTTGCCCAGATCCGACCTTCTTTTTGCTTTGGATTGCTCAGTGTACAAAATATTTAATCCGGAAAAATCAAGTTCTTTTTTGCCTGCCTCCTCCAAGTCAGAATTCGTTATAATTGTTGTTTGAGGAGCTTTTTCTGCTAATTTATTAGAAATAAGTTGATTAAAATTGCTTATTGATGAGACTTGTTTTCGAAATTGTTCTAAAGATTTTTCGTCAAATTTTCCAATTTTAAATACCCGGAAACAGAGCGCTGAATTTGATAAATCCGGTTCATTTTCAAAAAGTTTTTGTTCCATGATATCCCGCTTGTCTTTTGGCGGTTTCAATGCACTTTCTTCTTTAAAGGGGGCTTGAGATTCAAACATTTTTTCCATAAAATTAAATTATGTTCCTTAATATAGGCTAAAATTACCATATTTAATACAATAGAACAAGTATTGCATTGGGTTAATTTAATTGGTATTATAAGCTCATATGGATAAAAATATTGAAAAACAAATAGATGAGATTTTGACGCGGGGAGTTGAAAATATTTATCCCAGCAAAGAAGCACTCAAAGAGGTCTTGATGTCTGGGAAAAAGATAAAACTTTATTGCGGTTATGATCCTACAGCCAAATCTCTTCATATTGGAAATGCAATTTCCATAAACAAGCTTGGCCAATTTCAAAAATTGGGACACGAAGTCATTTTTCTTGTGGGTGATTTTACGGGAATGATAGGCGATCCAACTGATAAAAGTGCAGTGCGAAAAAAATTAACCAGAGAAGAAGCACTAAAAAATAGCGAAAACTACAAAAAACAAGCTTCAGGATATTTAAAATTTGATGGAGAAAATCCAGTTAAAATTCTATATAATAGTGAATGGAATGATAAACTCACATTTAAAGACTTAATAGAAATATCTTCGAATTTTACCGCTCAGCAAATGTTTCAAAGAGACATGTTTCAGGAAAGGATAAAAAACGAGAAGCCTATATACCTACATGAATTTTTGTATCCATTGGCTCAAGCTTACGACAGTATTGAGTTGAATGTAGACCTAGAAATTGGCGGTAATGACCAAATGTTTAACATGATGTGCGGCAGGGATTTAATGAAAGCCGTGAAAAATAAGGAAAAATTCGTTTTAACAATGAAACTTTTGGCTGATGAGACAGGTAAAAAGATGGGTAAAACCGAAGGCAATGTAGTAAATTTAGACGAAACTGCTGAAAATATGTTCGGACAAGTAATGGCTTGGTCAGATGGACTTATAATTCCGGGGTTTGAACTTTGCACAAACATTCCAGCAGAAGAATTAAAAGAAATTGATACGAAAAAAAATCCACGCGATGCTAAGCTGAAATTAGCCTATGAAATAACTAAAATTAATTATGGTGAAAAAAAAGCCAAAGCAGCACAGGATTATTTTATAAATACTTTTTCAAAAAAGGAAATTCCAAGTGATATTGCGGAATTTAAGATAAATGAAGAATCAAAAAAATTGGCAGAAATTTTGGTTGAATCAGGCAATGCGAAAAGTCTGAGCGATGCTCGCCGAAAAATTGAACAAGGCGGTGTTTCTATTGATGATGAAAAAATAACAGACATTCAGACTATAATTACGCAAAAAGAAAATAAAAAAGTTTTAAAAATAGGAAAATTGGGATTTATAAAAATAATATTCTAAAAATTAATGCCGTAAAAATATTTTTATGGAATTTTTATATAATTGGCTCAAAAAATTATTCAATACAGGAAAATCAGCTGAAGAAGCTTTAAAAAGTCATATAACGCGCTCTTTCGAAAATATTGTAGTGGGGAAAATTTTGGAAATAAATAAGCATCCTAACGCGGACAGGTTAAGATTGGTGAGGGTTGATATAGGCAGCAAGAAATTAGAGGTTGTCTGCGGGGCGCCAAATATTGAAACAGGACAAAAAGTGCCAGTTGCACTTTTGGGTGCAAAATTGCCAAATGGAATTGAAATAAAAGAAGCTGAAATCCGTGGTGTAAAATCTTGTGGAATGCTTTGTGCCAAGGACGAACTGGGTTTAGGCGATGATCATACGGGAATTATGATTTTAGATGAAAATGCCGAAATTGGAATGGAATTTGCAAAATATCCTAACTTGAATAAATAAATTCACAATAAAATAAGCATATGCAAAAAATTGTCATTGAGAACAAAGAAGAAAAAATTTTAATAGAGGAACTAAACAAAAGAAGCGATATAAAGGCAGAGCGCATAAAAAAACTTTTAGCATTGCCGGATCTTACCAAAAAAGAAAACTCGCCAGTTAAAATTTTAGTTGATGCTATATTGGAATTACCAAGATTTAAAGATTTTTATGTGGTTGATTTTCCGAAAATTGTTACAGTTGAAGAAAACTTCGATGTTTTAAACACTCCCCAGGATCATCCTTCCAGAAGGGAATCGGATACATATTATTTGGATAAAAAAAATATTCTTCGCACTCAGACTACAACCATGTGGCCCTATTGTTTACGCGACGAAAGAATTATTGAAATTTTAGAAAAAGAAGGAAAAATTGGAATTATGGGACCGGGTATCGTTTTCAGAAAAGATGAAATTGACCGAAGTCATTATCCAGCATTTAATCAGATAGATGGTCTTTATATTTGTAAAAAATCGGACCATGAAATAACCCGTAAAGAGCTAGAGGATATTCAAGCTGATGCAGCCAAAGCGGTCTTTGGCGAAGATTGTGAATACCGTTTTTTAGATGATACTTTTCCTTTTACCGATCCTTCAACTCAGATTGAAGTTAAATTCGGCGATAAATGGATGGAATTGTCCGGCTCTGGATTGGTGCACAAAGAATGTTTGAAAAATTTCGGATTGGATCCGGAAATTTATAACGGTTGGGCGTTTGGTTTTGGAATAGATAGATGGGCAATGGTAAAAATGAATATACAGGACATCAGAGTGTTGTGGTCAGATGATCCCAGAATCACTAGTCAATTCAAGGATATAAACAGCAAGTTTAAAGAAGTCAGTAAGTTTCCGGAAACAGTAAGAGATATTTCTTTCATCATTGACAAGAATATTAATCTTAATAATTATTACGAAATTGTCCGCGATTTTGCTGATGATTTGATTGAAGAAGTAAAACTTTTGGATGAATATGAAAATGAAGAAAAATTCGGCAAGGACAAGAAGAGCTATACTTTCCGCATCACATATCGCTCCATGGAAAGAACACTCACTAATGAAGAAATAAATAAAATTCAGGAAGAAATCCGCAAGAAAACCGAACAGGATCTCAAAGCCGTACTGCGATAAATTTATTAAGGGTGAAGGTGAAAAAATAAAAAATAACCACAATACAAAATCAGGAATTTTCAAAACATTGCCTGATTTTTTTATGGATATTGACTTAAAATTAAGTTTATGCTTTTATTACATACCATTTTCTGTAATTAAAAAGGGATGTTGACAAAAAATTAATTATGTGGTAATATAGCTTGAATTCTAAAATTGCCAATAAAGCAATTTAAATTCGCCCTATTAGTTTATTTTGCTTAATAAATAAAAGATTTGGTGCATTTTTAAAGCAAGATTATAATCGGAAGTTAATTTTTCATTATAATAAGTTGGTTTGTTTTTTTATTTAAAATTCAAATCTTATTTAAAAATATAAATATGGAAAAATCACTTAAACAAGCCGGAAAATACACAGCAGACGAAAATCTGTTTTTTTCTGATTCCTTAAGAGAGCTAATTTTTGACCTTCCCGAAAGATCTCAAGAGATTATTTTGAATAGGTATGGGGTATTTTTACCTAATAAAATGACTCTTGAAGAAATTGGCAAGAAACACCGCATCACCCGCGAACGTGTACGTCAGATTATACGTGAAGTTTTAAAAAAAATAAGAGACAAGAAAGAACACCCTGTTTTTATACAAATTCAGGAAAAAATAACCTTGGCTTTGCAATCAAATAGTGGTATAATGGAAGAAAGTCACATTATATCTGTCTTAGGAAAAGGCAACACAAATGAAGAAGCTGCTGCACGTTTTTTCTTGGAATGTTTAGAAGATGTTTTAGGTAATGAAGTTAAAAATGAGCTTAAATTCTCTTATGCTCTTAAAGATTTTAAATTTGATCACTGGAAAAATGTAAAAAATGCAGCTATAGAAACCTTAAAGAATCATAAAAAGCCCTTGCCATTTGATATATTATTTGAACATATAAATAAAACTAAAAATTTAGACATACCAAAAGAAACGTTAAAGCATTTTTTGCAAGTTTCTGGTGAATTAAGTAAAAATGCTTTTGATAAATGGGGTATTGTAGATTGGAAAGAAATTTCTCCGAAAGGAACACGTGAAAAAGCTTATCTTGTCATAAAAGAGTTCGGAAAACCGCTTCATTTTAGAGAAATTGCCAAGAAAATAGATCAAAATCGTTTAAACAAGAAAAAAACCCATCCACAGACAGTGCATAATGAACTTATAAAAGACAGTAATTTTGTTCTAGTTGGTAGAGGAATTTATGCATTAGTTGAATGGGGGTACAAAAGAGGCACAGTCAAGGATGTTATTGAAGAAATTATAAAAAATAGCGCAAAACCGCTAAAAAAGGAAGAAATTATTGAAAAAGTTCTTGCTGTAAGGCAGGTTAAAGAATCAACTATAGTTATTAATTTGAATAATTATTTCTCTAAATCAAAAGAGGGTACTTACTCAATTAAATGATGGCACATAAAAGCCATTTAGTTTCTATAAAAAACAAAAAATACCATGAATATTCTTCTTGAATCATTTCAACAATTAGGGGATTCTTTGAAAACGGCATCAGAGGCGATGAGTTATGTATGGTTCATTGTTTTGCCGCCCCTTTTTTATTTCCTTTTCAAATTAATCTGGATGAAGCACATTCAGGATAAATTTGCAGCTATGCCGGACTGGGTTGTTCTTGAGATTATTCCTCCAAAAAATATCGAAAAAAGCCCAAAGCCTATGGAAGCTTTATATAATGGTTTTTGCGGGGTGCAAAAATCACTTAACCCAGTGGAAATTTATATAGACGGCGCTTTTACTGATTACATGAGTTTGGAAATAGTAGGTGATTCTGGCAGTGTGCATTTTTATATCAGGGTCATGCAAAAGTATCGCCATTTGGTGGAAGCTCATCTTTACGCACAATATCCTGATGTAGAAATTATTGAAGTTCCTGATTATGTAAACGATGTTCCTAAAATTATTCCAAACAGTCAGTGGGATTTATGGGGTTCAGATCTTGGATTTACAAAAAATAATGCTTACCCTATTAAAACTTATCCAAAATTTGAAGAATCTATAACCGGTAAAATGATAGATCCCTTGTCTGGTCTTATAGAAACAATGGGCAAACTCGGACTAAATCAAAAATTATGGTTGCAATGGATAATTCAGCCAACAGATACAAGCTGGTCTTCAAAGGAGGGCAAGCCAACGCTAGATAAGTTAAAGGGCAGGGAAACAGAAAGAAAAAGCATATTTGAAGAAATATGGAAGGACATATTTGAAATTTTAAGCAGTATTCCAAAAGCTTTTAGTAATCCAGTAGAATTTGCTGAAAGTGCCAAAAAGGAAGAAAAGGAACCATTGGAGTTCCGCTTATCTCCAGTTGAAAAAGATGTCCTAAAAGCCGTAGAAGATAATCTTGGAAAACCACAGTTTTATGTAAGACCTCGTTATCTTTACATAGGTCGTCGCGAAAACTATGATAAAGCAGTTGGAATTAATTCTTTTTTTGGTGCCATAAGGCAATTTTCTGATGATAATCTGAATTCACTTAAACCTAATACTACAAAGACCACTGCGTATCATATTTTTATAGAAACTCGTTTACGTTATTTACAACGCAAATTGTTACGCAGATACAGAGGTAGAAGCATGGATGGAGAAGGAGGCAAGCTTGTTATGAGCACTGAAGAACTTGCGACAGTATTTCATTTGCCAGACATGAATGTACTAGCGCCTTCATTGGCAAGAGTAGAATCAAAACATGGCGGGGCACCTTCTAATTTGCCTGTAGAATAGAAGAATAAATTAAGGAAGCATATATAAAAAATTAACTACAACGATAGTTATTATGGATAATGAAATCAACTTCTTTGCTAAAACTAATTTTCGCAATCAGGAACGGGCTTTTGGCATAAAAACAGACGACAGAAGACGCCATATGTATGTCATTGGTAAGACTGGTATGGGCAAGACCAATCTTCTGGAAAATATGGCTGTTCAGGACATACGCAGTGGCAAGGGCGTATGTTTCATTGATCCTCATGGGGATACTGCAGAAAAACTGATAAAAGCAATGCCTTCTAGTAGAATTAATGATGTTATATATCTTAATCCGGCAGATCAGAATTTTCCACTAGCTTTCAACGTTATGGAAGCTGTTGACCCAGAATACAGACATCTTGTGGCATCAGGCTTAATTGGAGTATTCAAAAAAATATGGGCAGATTCATGGGGACCACGCCTTGAATATATTCTTCGTAATGCAATATTAGCGCTTCTTGAATATCCAGGAAGCACACTTCTTGGCGTTACTAGAATACTTGTTGATAAAAGATATAGAGAAAAAGTTGTTGATAATGTATCCGATCCAGTAGTTAAGCAATTTTGGATTGAAGAATTTAGCAAATGGAATGAAAGGGTTTTACAGGAAGTTATTTCTCCTATTCAAAATAAAGTCGGACAATTTCTATCCAGCTCTCTTATTAGAAATATAGTTGGACAAACAAAATCTTCTTTTAATATACGTGAAGTTATGGATTCCCAGAAGATTTTAATATTAAATCTTTCTAAGGGTCGCATAGGTGAAGACAATAGTGCATTGCTTGGAGCTATGATGATTACCAAGATACAATTAGCCGCCATGGAAAGAGTTGATATTCCTGAAGAAACCCGTAAGGATTTTTATCTATATGTTGATGAATTCCAAAATTTTGCTACTGAATCATTTGCTAATATTCTTTCTGAAGCCAGAAAATATCGATTAAATCTTATTTTAGCCAATCAATATATAGCCCAAATAGACGAAAAAGTTCGTGATGCTATTTTTGGAAATACCGGAACTATCGTTTCATTCCGTGTGGGTGCAACAGATGCTGAGTTTCTAGAAAAAGAATTTTCTCCAGTTTTTATGCAGAATGACCTTGTGAATATTCCTAAATATCAGATTTATTTAAAACTGATGATAGATGGAATCGCTGGTGATGCTTTTTCAGCAACAGTTCTTCCTCCTATTTATATTAAAGATACCCTGGAAAATGAAGAAAAAATAATAACTGTTTCGCGTGAACGTTATGCCTCAAGTAAAATTGAAGTTGAGGAAAAAATAGCCAAATGGGCTGGTATAATGCCGACTGATGGCTTTAAAACAGTCAATAAGGCTCCTGAACAAGTTCATCAAGATGTTTCTTTTTTACAGTCTCAAGAAGCACGCCCTGCTCAAGAAAATCAGACAAAAAAAACTGAAACAGATTTTTTAAAGAACAAGCAAGATTCACAAAAAGACACAGAGAATAAAAGACCCATGTTCGGTGCTGTATGTGATATGTGTGCCAGTGAAATCCAGGTACCTTTTCAGCCTGATGGTAAAAGGCCTACTTTCTGCAAAGAATGTCTTAAAGATTACCAGCGTATGACAGCTAAGGAGAAGATTGCCCAAGAAAGAAAAAAACAAAGAGAAACTGAAGAAATACAAGAAAATAAATATTTTAATAATAATGAACATACCAAGACAATCAAAAATCAATATTTTAAAAAAAGCATATCTCTTGAAGATGAAGTAAAAAGAGAAAAAGAAAACCCAAAAGAAAATAAATTTGAGCATAAAGCATATATTCCAAATGAGAAACCAATGGCTCTTTCCCAGATGCAATATATAGCCCCAAAAAAATTCAAACCACAACGCCATAAGCCAAATATTAATTTAAATGAAGTGAGAAATCTTATAATTAAAAATGCTCAAAATAAAAGTAAGATTACTCAAACTCAGGATGATGAGGATTATGATTTAGACAAAAGGGAAATAGGCAGATAATTATGAGTATAATCAGTGAAGACAAAAAAAGAGTAATTTTGGGCATGTCTGCTGGAGTTGATTCTTCTTCTGCGGCCGTTTTGCTTAAAAAACAAGGTTATGATGTTATAGGCGTTTTTATGCACTTCTGGAAAGAACCTAGTCAAGATGTGTTTCGTGAAAATAAATGCTGCTCTATTGAATCCCAGCAGGATGCTCGAAAAATTGCGCGAATTTTAGGTATTCCTCTTTATACAATAAATGTTGCCAGAGAATTTAAAAAAGAAGTGGTAAATTATTTTATTAGAGAAACTAAAGATGGGAAAACTCCTAACCCTTGTGTTGTTTGTAATGAAAAAATTAAATTTAATTTTCTTTTAAAAAAAATGATTGAGATGAGAGCGGATTATGTGGCTACAGGCCATTATGCGGAAATAAAGAAAATAAAAGGAAAATATCATCTGTATATTCCATCGGATAAAGAAAAAGACCAAACATATTTTCTTTATTCATTAACGCAGAAACAATTAAAACACATTTTATTTCCTGTTGGAAAATATAAGAAATCTAAAATAAGAAAAATTGCTGAAAAAGCAGGTTTGCCTGTTTTCAATAAAGATGATTCTCAGGGTATTTGTTTTATTTCTGAAAAATCACCGTCGGATTTTATAAAAAGAAATATTTCTTTGTCTCCGGGAGATATTGTTTTAACAAATGGAAAGAAAATCGGAAAACATGAGGGGCTAGAACTTTACACTATCGGTCAGCGTAAAGGAATAAAAATAGGTGGAACGGGCCCCTATTATGTTATTGGCAGAAATTTTCTGAAAAAACAGCTTATTGTTACTGATAAAAAAAGTGATCTTGGTATAAATAATAAGTCAATGATGGTTGAAATAAAAAACTGGATTATTCCACAGACTAAATTCCCCTTGAAAATAAGTGTAAAAATTCGCTATCGACATCCATTAGTGCATGGTATAATAAAGAAAGTCAAGAATAATCTTTATGAAATACAATTTAAACAACCGCAGAAAGCTATAACACCAGGACAATCTGCTGTGTTTTATGCTAAAAACAAAGAGGTTATTGGAGGAGGAATTATAATTTAATTTATAATAATCATATGCAAAATCAAGATCCGCAAGTAGCTGCTGAAAGAAAAAAAATGCAATTAGAGATTATTCTCAAAGAGTCTGACTTAAAGAAAAACATGCGAAGCAAAATAGATGTAGAAACAACTCTTCATGATCTCAAGCGAAAAAGTGTTTCAATCCAGATGGAAATCAATTCAAAAGAAAATGAATTAAAGAAATTTGAAGCTGAATTTATTCAACTGCAAAACGAGCTTATAAAACTGAAGCACAAAATGAGTGCTTTATCACATGATTAATTTTTTAAAATATAAAAATATGGCCATACATTCAAACATAGGAGAAGTTTTAGAAAATAATATAAAAGATGAAAAATTATTGAACAGCGTAAAAGGCAAATTCCATACTGTAGAAGTGGAGGTAGATAGTATTTTAAATGAAGAAAATACAAATGAAAATAAAGCTTTGAAAAGAGCCAAAGAATTAATAGGATACATATTCGGTTATAATTGGATAAATGAAAATTGGAGAAAAATCGAACATGATATTAAAAAAGAAATAGAGGCATCAAAAAGATAATTTTATGACAACGCAGGAATTAAGGGAAAAATATTTGAAATTTTTTGAGTCGAAAGGGCATAATATCATTCCTTCGGCTTCTTTGATTCCGCACGAAACCGACACTTCTACGCTTTTTACAACAGCTGGAATGCATCCCTTAGTCCCATACCTTTTAGGAGATGATCATCCAGGAGGCAAAAGAGTTGTAAACGTCCAAAAATGCGTCAGGACGGGAGATATTAATGAAGTTGGAGATAATAGACACCTTACTTTTTTTGAGATGATGGGGAATTGGAGTTTTGGGGACTACTTTAAAAAAGAAGCGATTGTTTGGAGTTTTGAATTTTTAACCGACAAAAAATGGCTCGGATTAGATAAAAATAGGCTATATGTCACAGTTTTCGAGGGTGACGGTAATATTCCGCGTGATGAAAGGTCTATTTTTATTTGGCAGGATGTTTTTAAAAGAACAAATTTAAAGGCGGAGATAGCAAAAAACAAAAATATAGAAGAAGACATAAGGATAATTCCCTTAGGAGTGGAAGATAATTTTTGGATTGCTGGCTCAACAGGTCCTTGTGGTCCAGACACAGAAATATTTTATGACACGAGACCAGAAGAAGGGAAAATAAAGGGAAATTTTTCTGATTTGGTTGATTCAGGACGGTTGATTGAAATATGGAATAATGTTTTTATGGAATTTAATAAAAAAGAAAATGGAACTTTTGAAAAACTGAAGCAGCAAAATGTTGATACTGGTATGGGAGTCGAAAGAACACTAGCAGTTCTGAATGGCAAAGAAAATGTTTTTGAAACAGAATTGTTCCAGCTGATATTTGAAAAAATAGAAAAATTGTCTGGAAAAAAATATGAAAATTATAAAAAAGAATTCAGGATTATTGCCGACCACATAAAAGCAGCAACTTTCATCATTACTGAAGGCGTAGAACCTTTAAATATTGGCAGGGGATATGTGTTGCGCCGACTTATCCGTCGCGCGATAAGATATGGAAAATTATTAGGTGGAGAAAATAATTTTACAAAAGAAATTGCCGAAGTTGTCATTGAAATGTATAAAAATTTTTACAAAGAATTAGAAAACAATAAAGAAAAAATATTTGAAGAATTAGAAAAAGAAGAAAATAAATTCAGAAAAACTTTAGAACAAGGATTGAAAGAATTCAATAAATTACCTTTTATTTCTGGAGCGGATGCATTTAATTTATACCAGACCTATGGATTTCCTTTGGAAATAACAGAAGAATTAGCCAAAGAAAAGGGCGTAGAAGTCAACAAGAAAGAGTTCGAAGATGAATTCGAAAAACATCAAAAACTTTCCCAGACTGCTTCTGCCGGAATATTCAAAGGTGGATTGGCAGACACATCAGAAGAAACTGTAAGGTATCACACCACAGCTCATTTGATGCTGGCAGCGATTAGGAAAATTTTAGGCGAGGATATTATACAAAAAGGTGCCAATATTACGGCGGAACGTTTGCGATTTGATTTTAATTATCCGCAAAAACTTACGCCGGAACAAATAAAAAAAATTGAAGATTTGGTAAATGAAAAAATACAGGAAAATATTCCAGTTGAAATGACAGAAATGCCTAAAGAAGAAGCTTTGAAAATTGCTAAAACATCCTTTGATGCTTCCAAATATGGCGATATTGTTAAAGTTTATAAAATAGGTGATTTCAGCATTGAAGTCTGCGGCGGTCCACATGTTAAAAATACTGGAGAATTGGGCCATTTTAAGATTAATAAAGAAGAATCGTCTTCAGCTGGAGTAAGGCGCATAAAAGCGATTCTTGAGTAAATTTTGGTTTAAGTTAGTGTGGGATTGACACTTAAACTATATTAAAGTAAACTGAAGTACGTGCATTTAATTTTCTTAATATAACTTAAAGACATGTTGGCAATTATTAAAACAGGCGGAAAGCAATATAAGGTGGCAGAGGGCGATAAAATTAAGGTTGAAAAAATTGAAGGAGAGGTTGGTGCAAAAATCGCATTTGATGAAATCCTTTTTATTGGAGATGAAAAAGATGTAAAAATTGGAGAACCCTTGGTAAAAGGCGCCAAAGTTGAAGCTAAAATCGTAAGACAGGGAAGACATAAAAAAGTATGGGGAATCAAGCATAAGCCTAAGAAAAGATATAAAGTTAAGTTTGGACACAAACAGCTTTTTACGGAGGTAGAAATTACAAAAATAGCATAAATAAAAAATCCCGAGCAATCGGGATTTTATTTTATTTGTTTTTTATAATTCTTTCCTATTTGTTAATGCCTCAGAAAGAGTAATTTCGTCGGCGTATTCAAGATCGGCGCCGGTTGAAAGTCCGCGGCCAAGACGCGTAACCTTGATATGTAATGGTTCTATTTTATGTTTAAGATAAAGTGCAGTAGCATCGCCTTCAGTTGTTGGGTTCATAGCTAGAATAATTTCATTTATTTTGTCTTTTTTGATCCTGTCTAAGAGCTGAGGAATTTTTAGTTCACTTCCAGTATTGTCTCCCACCTGCAAAACTCCTCCTAAAACGTGATACAAGCCATGATAAGCTCCAGTGCGTTCCAGTGAAATAATATCCAATGGTTCCTCAACTACACAGATTAAATGCTGATCACGTTTTGAGTCTTTGCAATATTCGCACAGTTCACTCTCAGCTATATTAAAACACTTGTGGCAAATTTTCATACTTTTTATTTCTAGAAGATTTTCGGCAAAATCCTTTATTTTTTCAGTATCTTGTTTAAATAAATACAAAACCAGCCGTTCAGCCATTTTTGGTCCGACAGATGGAAGGGAAGCTAGATTTTTTATTAGTTTTTGGAAAGCCTTAGGATACATATTTTATTGTTGCGTTCTTGCTTTTTCAAGTGATCTGAAGGAAGCACAATTTTCCTGGAAGTAAGTGTTAATTTCGCCAACCGGTCCGTTTCTGTGTTTGGCTATGATAACTTTTACAACACCCTTATTCGGAGTATCAGGTTTTTCGCGATCCTCACGATACAAGAATAATACCACATCAGCATCTTGTTCGATAGATCCGGATTCGCGGAGATCTGAAAGTTTTGGAATTTGCGGAGAACGGGACTCAACAGCACGGGATAACTGCGATAAAGCTAAAATAGGTATATTAAGTTCGCGCGCCAGATTTTTAAGTCCGCGAGATATTTCAGAAATTTCCTGGACGCGATTGTCTCCTCCGCGTCCTTCCATGAGTTGCAGATAATCTATAATAATCAATCCTAGCTTATGCTCTGCCTGAAGCCTACGTGCCATAGTTCTCATTTCCATTATATTTGCGCTGGCAGTGTCATCAATAAATAATTTAGCTTCAGAAAGCACTCCCATAGCATCTCCGATTCTTTGAAAATCATTATTTTCTCCATCGCTTTTTAATCTTCCGGTTCTAAGCCGCCACAAATCAACATTAGCTTCAGCTGCTAACATACGATCAACTAATTGATCGGAGGACATTTCCAAAGAAAACATGCCAACCGAAACATTCTCTCTGACTGCCACGTGGCGGGCAATATCCAGGGCTAAAGATGTTTTTCCAATAGAAGGGCGTGCTGCTAGGATAACAAGATCTGATTTTTGAAGTCCAGCCATAATATTGTCCAAATCTGCAAAACCTGTCGGAATGCCCCGAAATTTACTGCCATCACGGTGAAGTTCATCAATTCTATTGAAAGCTGCTTCCAGAACTGATCTGATTGGTACAAAATCCTGCTTGATATATTTCTGCGAAACACCAAAAAGTTTTTGTTCGGCTTCATCAAGAACTTTTTCAATATCTTCACCCTCATTGTATCCAGCTTCCAAAATTTCAGTGGCAGCATCAATGAGGCGTCTCAGCAGTGCTTTTTTCTGAACAACTTTTGCATAGTGCACAATATGCGCTGCTGAAGGCACAGTTGCAACAAGAGAAGCTAAATAAGAACTGCCGCCGATTTTTTCCAGTTGCTTTTTTTCATCAAGTTTATTGGAAATACTCAAAACATCCAGAGGTTCACGCTGTTCATATAATTCCAGCATCGCTTCATAAATGGTGTTGTGTATATCCTTATAGAAATCTCCAACTTTCAAAAGATCTGCGATTTTTATGACAGCATCTCTTTCCAGCATCAAAGAACCCAAAACCGATTGTTCAGCTTCAATATTATGCGGAGGAATACGGAGATCATTTTTATTGGTATTTTTAGCTATAGCTGCCATAAATTTTAATAAGCTTTAAAAGCTAGTTTATTATACCAATCCTGCTTATCTCTGCAACTATAAAAATTTCATTTTTATACACTATTTAATAACACATTGACAAGTGCTGAAAAAAATTATATAAAACATTGAAAAGTAACTTAAAAATATAAGAGCATTGAATAGTTTAAAATTGGTAGGTAAATAAGTTAAGATATTTTAACAGAAAAAGGAGGTTATCTATATGTCTTCGAGTAAAAAAACAGCGGTGATTATAGTAACATTGCTTCTTGGTGCCTTTATCATCTCTTTTATTATGGTGATAAAACTGATGTAAAAAGTATGAAAAAAATAAATTGTTTTTAAAAAGGCGAGATAAAGTTTTTATCCTCGCCTTTTATTTTTGTAAAAAAGATAGTTATTTTTGCTTTATCGATGTTCCATCCTTAGTATCTTCCAAAATATAGCCTTTCTTTTCAATCAACTCTCTGAGGTCGTCTGATTTTTTGAAATCTTTTCCTTTGCGGGCATCTTCTCTTTTCTGAACTAAATCCTTTATTTCCTGAGGGATTTCTGCCTGACCGGAAAGCACTAAACCAAAAACGGAATTTATTTTTTTCCAGAAAGCCAGAATTTTTTTGGCATCATCGGAAGAGAGAGAATTAGTAGCGCTTAATTTATTTATTTCACTTATCATTTCATATAAAACACTCAAAGCCAAAGGCGTGTTCAGGTCATCATTCATGGCAGCTTCAAATTTTTCCTGAAAAGATTTTAAGTTGAAACTTTCAGAAGCTAATATGTTTCCAGCAACAACAACTTCCATGTTTAAAACAAAATCATTTATTCTTTGCAGGTTTTTGCGGGATTGCTCCATGACATCCCAAGTAAAATTGACCTGTGATCGATAATGGGCAGAAAGGAGCAGCAGGCGCAGATCCATAGGCGAAAAACCTTTCTCTTTGATATCATCCAGCTTATAAAAATTACCTTTTGATTTTGACATTTTTTGTCCGTCAACCATGAGGTGACGAAGATGTAGCCAATAATTTACGAATTTTTGCCCGGTATAGCATTCAGTTTGTGCGATTTCAGCTTCATGGTGGGGAAAAATATTGTCTTCACCTCCAGTATGGATATCTAAAGTATTTCCTAAATACTCTGTACTCATAGCAGTGCATTCAATGTGCCAGCCTGGATAACCAACTCCCCAAGGAGATTCCCATTTGAGCAGGTGTTCTTTGGGGGCCTTAAGCCAAAGGGCGAAATCCCAGGGATTTTTCTTGTCCGGATGTTCCTCGAGACGTGCACCAACTTTTAGGTTTTCTAAAGTATTTCCAGAAAGCTTTCCATAATCAGGAAATTTTGTTACATCAAAAAAAACATTACCATTTTTTTCATAAGCAAACCCTTTTTCCAAAAGGCCTTTAATGATTTTAATCATTTGGGGAATATGGGCAGTAGCCTTGGGAAAATACTGGGCCGGCAGAATGTTCATTTCTTTTTCAACTTGGCGAAAATAATCTTCGTAAAATTTAGCTATATCCTCAGGCTTCTTCTTTTCTTTATCAGCAGCTTTCATCATTTTATCTTCTCCGGAATCTCCTTGTGAGATATCATCTTCAGTTAAATGGCCGACATCTGTAATATTTTTAATTAATCGCACCTCATATCCATTGTATTCCAGATAGCGCCGGATAGTGTCAGAAAGCAAATAAGCTCTTATGTTGCCGATATGGATAAAATCATAAACAGTCGGTCCGCAAGTATACATCCCGATTTTGCCGGGATTTATTGATTTAAATTCTTCTTTAGTTTTTGATAAAGTATTGTAGAATTTCATAACTATAGCCATTTCTTAATCTTAAAAAGAATAATAGTAAAAAGAGAAATTAAAAGCATTATAGAAACGTGTATTGCGAAAGCGTGTGGACTATTGCCGAAAGGTATGTTGGCGCTCATTGCAAGAATATTAGAATATACAGTCATAGGCATCATTATAGCTGAAAAAACAGTAAGAACTTTCATTGTGAAATTCAATTTATTGGAAAGCAGTGAATTATTTGTTTCTTCGAGAGATTCAATTGTTTCCTTATTGCTTTCTAGTGCATTCCAAAGGCGGATGTTTGTACCGACAAGATCTTGAAAATAGGGTATAAGTTCTTTATCAATAAATTCGGATTTCATCTGAGTAATAGATTCTATGATATGCCTTTGTGGTTTGAGAGTTCTACGAAAATTAAGAATATCACGCTTAACAACAGAAATTTCAAAGACCATTTCTTTTTCTTTTCCACTGAAAACTTTTTCTTCAATATCTAATAGTTTTTCATGAATATGGTCAAGGTTTGGGAAAAAAGAGTCAAGAAGAGTGTCGATAATGTTATATAACAGGTGAGCTGGAGTTTTGCTCATATATAATCTGCGTTTGCCTTCACTTTCCTGCAATAAATTGAAAAAACTATCTAATCTATAAATATTTTTCGTATGACCAGTAATGATGTGATCTTTAGTAATCACTATGTCGAGTTCTCCTGGATAAGTTGTTCTTGACTTTGTGTCAAAGAGAGGTATGTGAATAGTGAGAAACAGGCAATTATCATAGTGTGTGGCTTTTGGACGAAAGGTCGGGGTGATAAATTCTTCGATTGCAGTTGGATGTATATTGAAGTTTTCCTGCATGTAAACAACATCATCTGCGCTAGGATCTTCAAAATCTATCCAAGTTACATTTTTAAATGAAATAGTCCTCATTAATCAAAATGAAATCTTACGAGCTATGCCCGAAAGAAACCCTTTATTTTATTTATTTTATTTTTTGTTAATTTATTGGTTTGCTTAAATTATACACTATTTTTTCTTATTGACAAAGCATAGTTATTAAAATATAATCATGTCTATGAAAAAGAGCATATTGTTTGTTATAAGGGTTTATCAAAAAGTATTTTCTTTTGATCATGGCATTTTATCTAAAGTTTCGAATAGAAGATATTGTAGATTTTATCCAACTTGCAGTCAATATGCTTATGAAGCAATTGAAAAATTTGGAATTTTAAAAGGAACTTGGCTAGCAATTAAAAGAATTGCCAGGTGTCATCCTTGGAATGAAGGCGGATTTGATCCAGTTGAAAGCAAAGAAATTTAATTTAATATAATACAAAAAAATAAAGGAAGGAGTTTTACGAATGAAGAAAGAAAGATCGGAAAATGAAACTGTGGTACAAGTTGGTCAGGGCAAGTGTGGGAAATATTTGATAATTCCATCAGGCCAAGAAGCCTGTAAGAAGTATCAGGCAGAACATCCCCAAGATCAGATTTGCGAAGGATGCATGGGAAAAAAGGCAAAATAAAAATATTATTGGTTCTTTTAAATTTTTTAATTAAGGGATAGGTAAGGAGGCTATCCAAAAAAGATTTTTATCTATTAGTATTAAAAAAATAAAAGGAGGTATAAAATATGCCAGTTAAGGGGAAGTGTGGCAAGTCAGTTAAAAAAGCTGATTGTCAAATCCCAAAAAAAGCTTGCCTTGGCTGTTTGTTACGGCCAGACATGAGTTATTTAAAGGCAAAGCAAATTTTAAAAATTCAATCTCCGGCGTTAACCGTAAATTAGGAGATTTGAAATAAATTGATATTGAAATAATTTAAAAAAGCCATCGTATGCAAAAATGCTGCGATGGCTTGTTTTATTTTAAAAAAATAAAAGTTAGCACTCAGACTTGACGACTGCTAATGTATCCTATATAATTAAATTATTATGAATATCAGGCAACAAAAAATATTATCAGCCGTAATAGAAGAATATACGAAAACTGCTGTGCCGGCCGGTTCGCAAATTTTGGCAAGCAAATATCGTTTTAATGTCAGTCCGGCAACACTCAGAAATGATATGATGTCTTTAGAAAAAGAAGGTTATCTTTATCAGCCGCATATCAGCGCGGGCAGAATCCCGACTGACAAAGGCTATCGTTTTTTTGTCGAGGAAATAATGAAGGATAAAGAACTTTCTAAAGAAGAACAGCACAAATTACAGCGTGAATTTTTAAAACTGAAAGCTCAAAATACTAGACTGACAAAAACATCGGCCAAACTGCTTTCTCATCTCAGTGGCAATCTGGCTATTAGTGGATTAATTGATAATGATGAATTTGCCGATTTTGGAATGAGAGAATTAATGGAAGAGCCCGAATTTCAGGATTTAGATGATATGTGCCGTTTAGTTGAAACCTTGGACTATGTGGACGAAAAATTTGATAAATTGATGAAAAACATAAAATACGGAGAAACTAAGATTTTTATCGGAAAGGAAAATCCGATCGAAGGAATTAATAATTGTTCTATGATGGTTTCGCCATATAAATTAAAAACTGGAGAAAAAGGAATCTTGGCGCTGATTGGACCAAAAAGAATGAAATATGCCAAAAACAAATCAATGATGGAATATATGAAAAAGTTATTAGGAGCCTCAATGGTTGTAGTAATTTTTGTAAATATAATATAAAAATATGACAGATAAAAAACAAAAAAGCAATGAAAAAAAATATCCCGAAGCTATTGTTGGCGCATTGATAATAAACAGTAAAGAAGAAATACTTTTAGGAGAAAGTAAGAAATGGAAAGGAAAATGGACTGTTTTTGGCGGACATGTGGAATTAGGAGAAAAAACGGAAGAAGCAATAGCAAGGGAGATAAAAGAAGAAACAGGGTTGGATGTAAAAGTTGAAGCCCAGCTGGATTTTTCAGAAAGTATTTTTGATAAGGATTTTCATGAAGAAAAACATTTTATTTTCCTTGACTATGTATGTAGATATGAAGGAGATGAAAAGGTTAAAGTTAATGGAGAATTTAAAAAAGATGGATACAAATGGCTAACCATTGAAGAAGCAAAAAAAATGAATTTAGCAGTGGGAACTGAGCAAGCAATTGAAAAATATTCAAAATATAAAGAACAAAAAAGTTTTTTAGACGGCTGGAAGCGTTGTCAGGCAGATTTTGAGAATTACAAGAAAATGCAGGCAGAATCGCAGAAAGAATTTATGAAATATGTCGGACAGAATATTGTTATGCAGATTATTCCAGTATTGGACAATTTTCATATGTCTACCGATCATATTCCGGAAGATCAGAAAGATAACGCCTGGGTAGTTGGCATAATGCATATTCAGAAACAACTGGAAAATGTTCTGATAGAAAACGGGGTTGAAGAAATTCTGACCAAAGAAGGAGATAAATTTGATCCAGCAATACATGAAGCAATACAAGACAGCAGTCAGGAAAAAGGGGAGAGAAAACAAGAAGAAATTAAGGGAATAATTAAAAAAATCACATTTAAAGGATATAAATTAAACGGGAAAGTTTTGAGGGCAGTAAAAGTAATAGTTGAATAATAAATAAGTAATAAATTAATTTAAACTGCTGGTTATTATTTTATTTAATAATCAAGCGGCAAAACAAAACATATGAGTAAGATATTGGGAATCGATTTAGGCACAACCAACAGCGCCATGGCTGTCGTCATGGGCGGCAAGCCGGAAATTATTGAAAACAAGGAGGGTAACAGAACAACTCCTTCCATGGTTGCAATTTCTAAGGCTAATGAAAGATTGGTCGGGCTTTTGGCTAAACGCCAAGGCGTAACCAATCCGGGAAACACTTTGTTTTCAATTAAAAGGCTCATTGGGCGTTCATATAATGACGCTGAGGTTCAGCGCGATGTGAAGCTCATGCCATATAAAATTGTGCATGCGGGAGAAACTGTGAAAATTACCATGGGAGATAAAGACTATACTCCTCAGGAAATTTCTGCCATGATTCTGCAGAAACTTAAACAGGATGCAGAAGAAAAACTGGGCGAGAAAATTACTGACGCGGTCATCACAGTTCCTGCCTATTTTGACGACTCACAAAGAAAAGCCACCAAAGAAGCTGGAGAAATCGCAGGCTTCAATGTGCGCCGAATTATCAATGAACCGACAGCGGCAGCTTTGGCTTATGGTTTTGACAAAAAAGCTGACGAAAAAATTGCTGTTTATGATCTTGGAGGCGGGACTTTTGATATTTCAGTTCTGGAAGTAGGCGGCGACACAGTGGAAGTGAAATCAACCAACGGCGACACCCATCTTGGGGGAGACGATTTTGATCAGAGAATAATTGAATGGATTATAAATGAATTCAAAAAACAGGAAGGCATTGATCTTTCCAAGGATCCTTTAGCTCTTCAAAGAATCAAGGAAGCCGGAGAAAAAGCCAAGATTGAACTTTCAACTTCCATGGAAACCGAAATCAATCAGCCTTTCATTACATCCGATTCATCCGGTCCGAAACATTTGGTTATGAAAATGACCAGAGCGAAACTGGAAGAATTGGTTGGGGATTTAGTTGAAAAAACCTTAGGTCCGGTCAAGAAAGCCTTGGAAGATGCAAAACTTTCCGCCAAGGATATCAATGAAGTTGTTTTGGTCGGAGGAATGACCAGGATGCCATTAGTTCTTCAGACTGTAGAAAAATTCTTTGGCAAGAAACCAAACATAACAGTGAACCCTGATGAAGTTGTGGCGCTCGGTGCTGCGATACAGGGAGGCGTTTTGGAAGGTTCAGTCAAAGATGTGCTACTCCTTGATGTGACGCCTCTGACGCTTGGAATTGAGACTATGGGAGGCATTTCAACTCCGCTTATAGACCGCAACACAACCGTCCCAACAGCCAAATCACAAGTATTTTCAACTGCCGCTGACAATCAGCCAAGTGTTGAAATCCATGTCTTGCAAGGCGAACGCGAAGTAGCTTCTGGCAACAAAACTCTGGGCAGATTTATTCTGGATGGTATTCCACCAGCTCCAAGAGGCATTCCGCAGATTGAAGTGACATTTGATATTGATGCCAATGGAATTTTGAATGTAACCGCCAAAGACAAGGCTACTGGCAAATCACAATCAATCAAAATTGAAGCTTCAAGTGGACTTTCCAAAGATGAAATTGAAAAAATGAAGAAAGATGCCGAGATGCATGCGGAAGAAGACAAGAAGAAAAAAGAATTGGTTGAAGCCCGCAATCTGGCCGACACACTTGTTTATACAACCAAAAAAGCTTTGGCTGATGCCGGCGACAAAATCACAGCCGATGAAAAGAAGCCGGTTGAAGATGCTATTGCAGAATTGGATAAAGTAAAGAACGGCGATGATCTGGATGCCATTAAGGCCAAAACCGAAGCGCTTTCCCAAACCGCACAGAAGATTGGGGAGAAATTATACAAAGCCGCGCAAGAGGCGCAGGCTGCCCAGGGTGGACAGGCAAGTCCAGAAGGCGAAAAGAAAGATGATAATGTAAAAGACGCCGAAGTGGAGTCTGATAAAAAAGATGAGACAGAGAAAAAATAAGCCTTTTTAAGATAAAAAAGCAAGGTGTAAAAACCTTGCTTTTTTGTTGTATAAAAGGGTTTTTGAAAGTGTATCCAAGAAATATTTAGGGAAATATAAAAGGACTTGGAGAAAAAGTTGTGCTCTAGGGTTTAAGAACCCCTGGATATAAATCCAGCCTTTTAAGATAGCGCTTACGCCTACCGATTGGGTCGTAAATCCATCGATAACAAACGTCCACTTTTTCTCCTAGTCCTGGTTAAAATTAAACATATATAAAAAATAAAATCAAGTCGTGTGTTATAATTAAATATAGATTAATAATAAAAAATAAAACAAGTCTATGCACAATATCAGGGCAATCTTATTTGATCTAGATGGAGTAATTATAGACAGCGAACCGCTGCATTTTGAGGCGCATAAAAAAGTTTTAGAAAAGTATAAAATCAAATTATCTCTGGAAGATTATATGCGTTTTGGTGTCGCAAAGGGAGACAATATTCTCTATGAAAAAATGTCTGAAAAATTCGGCATGCCAATAAATAAAAGTGAAATATCACAGAGAAAAAAACAAGCCTACTGGGAAATATTAGATAAAAAAGGAGAGTTGATGCCAGAGATTTTGGAGATATTGCAAAATTTTTCTAAAAAATACGACCTGGCAATAGTTTCTTCGGGCGTTAAGGCGTCAGTCGAACATGTGCTTGATAAGTTTAATGTAAGGAAATATTTTGAAGTTGTTATTACAGGAGAAGATGTTGAAAAAATAAAACCTTTTCCGGATGTTTATTCGAAAGCTTTGGAAAAATTAGAGCGCTCCAAGGAAGAATGCATAGCCATTGAAGACTCGCAAACAGGCATTGAAGCAGCTAAAAATGCCGGGTTAAAGTGCATAGCTATCCCAAATGAATTCACAAAAAACCATGATTTTTCACAGGCAGATATAATTTTATCCAGCGCGAAAGAATTAGTTGACATTGTAAATCGGTGATGCTTAAATGGCTTTAGCAATAGTTATTTTAAAAAGTTCAAAAAATTACCGGAAAGGAGTTTTATTATGATAGAAAAGATTAAAGATTTTGGCTTTGCACTATCTATCTGTATTTTAATATTGTTATTATTTATCTCAGTTGCCCTTAGGGGTCTTCAATGTGAAATTGAAGACAGAATAAGATAGTCAATAATTTAAAAAATCATTAGTTTTAAAGGCGTTATAAAAGATAGCGCCTTTATTTTATGATTTGACTTTTTTCTTTTTTTTGCTTAATTTTTAAGCAGTTATCTTAACAATATCATTAAATTAAAAGAAAGGAGGCGAGATCTATGGGTTTTAGGAGTATGTCTTTATTCAGTAAAGAAATAATAGAAAAGATAGAAAGGTATTGTTTGTTTCACAAACTCGATCTAGCCACTTTCAGACAACTTTGCGCAGCCAGTTTTGACGATGAAGCAAGGGAATGTTCTGAAAAATTGGCTTTAATGGCAGAGTCATTAGCTTTAAGGGCAGGATCCAAAACAGAAGCAAGAATTTCTTTTTTTGCAGGACTTCTTTTAAATAGTACAGGATTAGGCATAATTCCGTATAAAATTTTCAATGGTAGAGAGGAAAACAAGGAGAAATGTGAGCAAATTAAAGCCTGCATTTTTGCGCTCCTTTGTAAATGCAGCGAGGGTGGCATTTTTATAGCTCATTGCATAGCTTTACAGCACGAATTGCAAAGTGTGGGATATGGAATATCGGAAAAAGATTTTCCTGTGAATTTTCCCGCACGAGCAAGAGAAAAATGCCTGAAATATATTGAAGAAGTCGGAAAGATAATCAATTTTTGCAATAAAGAGATTCAAAGAGAATTTGAAAAAGAAGTTTTAAGAAAGGGGGTGCCGGAAATTTGAAAAATTCTCTCAAGGAAACATGGCAGAAGATATGGGATAGGATAATAGTCCCTTGTTTAATAGCTATTTTAATACTTGCTGTAGGAATTTATTATTTTTATCCCAGTCTATTGCATAAAATGATGAGGTGAACCATGGGCGCAGCTATATGGTGTGAGCCTAAAAAAGGCCAGCCAATTAAAGGAAATCTCTTTCTTTTTAGAAAAATGAGAAAAAAGAAAAAGCCTAAAAAAAAATTAAAAGCGTTGTTTCAATTTGGAAGCAACGCTTTTAAAATTTTTCTGACAATTTTTAAAAAGTGTTGTATAATTAAATTGTTAATAATTAATAAAAAACAAATATGAAAAAAATGCTTTTAAGTGTTTTTGTTGTTGTAGCAGTGATTTTTCTTTCTGGTTGTGCCAAGCCAGGTGCTGTTGATCAAAGTACAGCACAGAATCAACAGGATAATTCATCAAAGAGTTCTGCGATTACTTCAATCAAGGAAGCTATGGGTTTGGGTAAAAAAATGGAATGTACTTACACGACTAAAATTAACGGCAAGGAGATAAAAGCTGTTATGCAGACAGATGGAAAGAATTTTAAATCTACATCAGAAATTGATGGAAGAAAAATGTATTCCGTGATGAAAGATGAAGTGTCTTATACTTGGGGCGAAGGGATGCCAATGTCCAGCAAATTAGCAATGAGCTGTATAAAAGATTTGCCAAAAATGGAAGGACAAGAATCAGCTCCTTCATTTCAAGAACCAGAAAAAGCTTTTGACGCTGCTACTAATGTTGTTTGTGCTCCTATAGCTTCAGTTGATATTAGCATACCAGACAATATTCAGTTTCAAGATATGTGTGAAATGATGAAAGGGATGATGAATATGGCTAAAGATATAAAAATTCCATCTGGAGCAAATAGTCCAAATATTCCAAACGTTCCTGTGCGATAGTTAAAACTTTCTTTGAGTAGGTGCTTTTAATGTTGACAGTTGGAGCTAAAAGTGATTAAATTAATAATCATAGGTTTTGTAAAACATTTTACAAAAAAGGGGGTTTTAATGGAAGATAAGCCGCTGGAAGAAAAAAGGGAAGAAAAATTTTCAAAGGGAAAAAATCCCTACGATCCTCTTAGGGAAATTATTCTTATCGATGCCCGTCCTTATTATAAAAATAAGGAAGAAGAAGAAAATGAAATAATAATAGTAGTAAAATAAAGGCAGGTCTTAAATAAGGCCTGCCCTTTTTTGGTTGTTTTGTTTAATTTTCTATAATGGAAGCAAATAACTTCAAGAGTTTAAAATTCGATATGGGACTTTTATGCAAAATTATTTTAGCATAACCAGTGCGGGTCCTGGTTCCCAACTTTATTGTTGCAATCAATAAAGATAATGATATTACTGTAGCAAAGAAAAAATTTATTGGCTGTAAAAAATCAAGTGAGGTAACGTTTGAGTTGATCATGTAAATTAATAAAAAAACTGTCAGAAAAGAAGCTATGCTCAATGCACATACTTCAATAAGTGGCCTGCCTAATTTGTAATAGTTTTCTTCTTTGCTTATTTTATAAACCCTCTTTAGTATGAACCACATAATAAAGGAGGCTATTATTTTCAATAAATAAGCTCTTATAAACATCATGAGAATTTCCATTTTTAAAGTACCTCCTTTATTAGTATTTTTCATTATTATACTCTAAAATTAAAAAAGCTACAATTTTTATTTTTTATGATATACTTTAATAAATAAAAAAATATGAAAAAAAATATATTAAAGTATGCTTTGCTAAGCTTGATCATTGTCTTTGGATTTTTTTCTTGGTTTTTAATTTTTTATTTATCTAAAATGCCTAACCTGAACGCTTGGTTTCTTTTGATTTTGTTTTTTTCTTTACTTATTATTTTCATGTGCTTAACAACTATTTTAATTAGCCAAAGAATTATCGTAGAAATTATAGTTGTAATATCTTTTATTTTTAGCCTTATTTTCAGTCCTTTTTTGTGGTATTTGCCAATTCTTTTATTAGCTATTCTTTTAGTAATTTCAGGTTTGAGAGAAATAAGAAAAGATCTGGATCTCAATATTAAAATAGATATATGGAAATCTCTTTATATGGGAAAATTCAAAATAGTGTTGGCTTTATCCTTGCTTATCTCAAGTCAGTATTTTTTCATAACAAATAATCCAAACGGGCAAAAAGTTATTCCAAAATTAGATTTCAGTTTAATCACCTCAAAAGTTGTTGAGCCTGTTTTATCTTTTGTTAATCCAAGTTTTAAATCAATACCAAAAGGAGAGTTGACTGTTGATGAATTTATAATACACTCGCAACAAAACATCGATAAAACTAACTCATCTGAAGAAATAAATAGCTCTCGAATCCAGTTTTTGCAAAAAAATAATGAAATGATAGTCCAAGAAGGACGAAGACAACTTTCTCAGATGGTCGGCCGTGTTGTAGGAGGGAATGAAAAAATGTCTGATATATTTGCCGAACTTATTAATAAAAAAATAAATGATTTTTTCCAGCCAAAAATAAATGATGATTCAAGTTTTTCTTTTTATTCTTATGCTGTTGCAATTATTTTATTCATTACAATTTGGCCATTAAGTTCAATCCTGACTATTTTATGGTTCCTGATAATTATTTTTATATTTAAAATATTTGTTTATTTTAGCTTAGTAGAAATAAAAAAAGTTACCGTGCAGAAAGAAATAATAATATAAAAATTTTATGAATTAGCACTCTTAATATGGGATTGCTAATTTTTTTATTTAGGTGTAAAATATACTAGTAAAAATATTATCAATATGGCTAACTATTATGAAATTCTAGGTGTCAACAAGAGTGCTTCTGATGATGAAATAAAGAAAGCATATCGAAGGCTGGCTCATAAATATCATCCTGACAAACAGGGTGGTGATGCTGATAAATTTAAAGAGGTAAACGAGGCCTATCAGGTACTTTCCGACAAAACTAAACGCCAGCAATATGATCAATTTGGTCAAACTTTTGATCAAAGTAGGCGTGCAGGGCAGGGAGGATTCAGTGGCTTCGAAGGCTTTGATTTTTCTGGATTTCAGCAAGGATTTAACGGACAAGGCTTTGAATTTAATGGGGGGTTCGAAGATATATTTTCTGATATTTTTGGCGATAATTTTAGCAGGAGTCGTAGACAATCTTCTCATAAGACGGGCAGGGATATCCAGATTGATGTGGAAATAAAATTTGAAGAAATTGTAACCGGAGCAAAAAGGGAAGTTTCTTTGCTGAGAAATGTGGTTTGCGACGTTTGTCGCGGCACTGGAGGTGAACCAGGAATAAAAGAAGAAACCTGCCCGACATGCAAAGGCAGCGGGCAAGTCAAGAAAGTTACTCGTAGTTTTTTTGGATCATTCCAGCAAGTTTCCACCTGTCCTACTTGTGAAGGAGCAGGCAAGATATATTCAAAGAAATGTCATAAATGTGGTGGCGACGGAAGAGTCCGAGAAAAACAGAATATTAGCATAGAAATTCCAGCCGGAATTGCCGATGGGCAAACAATCTCATTACAAGGATATGGTGAGGCTGGAGAAAGAGGTGCTAGAAGTGGAGATCTTTATGTAACTGTTCATGTAAAACCACATGATGAATTTCAACGCAAAGGTAGTAATATATTTTCAACTGAGCATATATTATTTTCACAGGCAGTTCTTGGAGATAAGATAAACGTTAAAACTATTAAAGGCCCGGTTACTATTAAAATACCAAGTGGAACCCAATCAGGTGAAATTTTCCGCATAAAAGGACAAGGAGTGCCTCAATTAGGTCGTGACTACATTAAAGGTGATCATATGGTTACCATTATTGTAGACATTCCAAAAGCTACCACAAAAGAGCAGAAAAGGGCTATTGAAGATTTGAAAAAATACGGAATTTAAGGTAATTAATATAATGTATTAAAATAAAAAACGAGTTGTTTTTACTACTCGCTTTTTTATTTAAAAGCTATTATAATGGGTATATATGAAAAAAATAAAAAAATACAAATCGTTGTTCAGCCCTAAATCTATAGCAATTGTAGGCGCTTCAAATAAGAAAGGTAAGATAGGAAATATTATAACTGAAAATATTTTAAAATTAGGATATGAGGGGAAAACATATTTTGTTAATCCTGCATATAAAATTTTAAAAATGAGACGTTGCTATGCTTCTTTAGGAGAGATTAAAGATAAAATTGATCTGGCTATAGTATGCGTACCAGCAAAGTTCGTATTAGATGTAGTAAATAATGGATCAAAAAATGTTAGAAATTTTGTTATTATTTCTGCTGGTTTTTCAGAAAGTGGTCCAGAAGGAGTAAAAAGAGAAAAAGATCTCTTAGTCTTAGCAAAAAAATATAAAATAAACATTTTAGGCCCAAATTGCCTTGGTTTTATTGTACCTAAATTAAAAATCAATGCTTCTTTTGCCAGTGGAATGCCTAAAAATGGAAACATATCCTTTGTTTCGCAGTCTGGAGCATTAGCAGTTGCTCTTATGGATAAATCTTCAGAAGAAAATCTAGGATTTTCAAACATAATTTCAGTGGGAAATCAAATGCAAATCAATGAGATAGAGCTGTTAGAATATTTAGCTGAGGACAGGGAAACGAAAGTTATTGGAATGTATTTAGAGGGCATAAAAGATGGAATAAAATTTTTGGAAAAAGCCAGAGAAGTTTCAGTTAAGAAACCTATTGTTATATTAAAAGCAGGGAAAACAGAAAAGTCACAGCAAGCAATTTCTTCACATACTGGAGCGTTAGCGGGCAGTGATGATGTAGTTAACGCTGTATTTGAAAGCGCAGGCATAATAAGAGCATATGATTTAAATAATTTTTTTGATTTATTAAAGCTCATTTCATTCACAAATGCACCAAGAAATAATACTGCCACAGTAGTCACTAATGCAGGAGGAGCTGGTGTTCTTACAACAGACGCTTTTAAAGGCAAAGATATATTTTTAGCAGAATTAAATGAAAAAATAAAGACTGAAATAAGAAAAAATCTTCCAGAAGAATCAGCCATACAAAATCCTATAGATCTCTTGGGTGATGCAAAAGAAGATAGATATGAAAATGTTATTAATCTTATAAAAGGAAGCGACACGGGTTCTATACTTTGTTTACTTACTCCACAAGAACAAACACCGGTTGAAAATATAAGTAAAATAATTATTAAATCAAAAAAATCAATAAAATTGCCAATAGTAGCTGTTTTTATAGGTGGAAAAAGAGTAAAAAAAGCTATTTCATATCTTGAAGAAAAAAATATTCCTAATTTTTCCAATCCTGAAGATGCGGTGCGGGCATTGGATCAATATTACAAATGGGACTTTTTTAGGAAAAACAAATTATCAAGAAAAAGAATAAAAAAATTAGCAGAAAGAAGAAATCAAGTCGCTGAAATAATAGCACAAGCTTATAAACAAAAAAGGGGTTCTCTTTTTTTCAGTGAATCAGCAAATGTTATGAAAAGATATGGCATAAAATGCTCAGAATTTTATGAAATTTCAAATTATAATGATTTTCCTAAAAATATCAACTATCCAATAGCTTTAAAAGTTGATAGTGATAAAATATTACATAAATCAGACAAGCAAGCGCTGATATTGAATATAGGAAACAGGGACAGTTTAAATTTATCCATTAAAAAATTACAGGACAATTTTCCAGGTGAAAGGCTTATCATCCAACCCATGAAAGAAAAACAAATAGAAATTATATTAGGTATCAAAAAAGATCTAATCTTTGGCCCAATTATTATATATGGTTTAGGTGGAATATACACAGAAATTTTTAAAATGGTTGATTTCCTTGTGCCACCTATGGATAAAAATAAAATAAAAGAAAAGCTTCTACAAGGAAAGATAAGCTTTTTATTCAAAGGTGCTCGCGGAAAAGCTGTTTATAATATTGATGAATTTTCTGAAATTGTAAAATCCCTTATGGATTTCTCATTAGAAAACAAACAGATTAAAGAGTTCGACATAAACCCGTTATTAATTTATAATGACGGGCGCAAAGCTTTTGCGGTTGATGTAAAAATAATTATTTAAAAAATGTTTTATTGTTTAAAGAATTAGATATAAAAAAGTATTATGACAAAATGGCTGATAAATAAACCGCAGGAGATACCTTCTTCTTTTTCTTTTCCGTTGCATCCATTGATAGTGCAGCTTTTGTTTTCTCGTGGTATCGCGACAGAAAAAGAAGTAAGGGAATTTGTCGATCCTAATTATGAAACTGATCTAAATGACCCTTTTCTCTTTAAAGATATGGAAAAGGTTATTCAGAGACTGAAACAAGCTTGCGATAAAAATGAAAAAGTCGTAATTTATGGAGATTATGACGCAGATGGAATTACTGCTTCTATAATAATGAAAGAAGCATTTGATAAACTGGGAATTGATTCTTATGTATATATTCCCGATAAGCACATAGAAGGTTATGGCATTAATGTTACTGCTGTAGATACATTCAAAGAAAAAAAAGTATCTTTAATTGTAACTGTTGATTGTGGTATTACAAACATTACAGAAATTAAAAAAGCAAACTCATTAGGTATAGATGTAATTATCACTGATCATCATCATGTTCCTAAAAATGTACCACCAGCTTATGCTATTATCAACCCTCATTCTAGTGACTCAAAATATCCATTTAGAGATTTAGCTGGGGTTGGTGTAGCTTTTAAAGTTGTACAGGCCATTTATCAAAAATTAATAAAAGAAAAAACAGAACAAACTAAATGGATGCTTGATTTAGTAGCTATTGGTACTATTGCCGATTGCGTTCCTCTTACAGGAGAAAACCGTCTTTTTACAAAATTTGGACTTTTAGTTTTGACAAAAACCAGAAGAGTAGGACTTAAGGAACTTTTTAAGGTCGGGCGCATAATAATTAATGAAAATGTTTTGCCAGATACTAGAAAAGTTTCATTTTATGTAGCACCGCGAATAAATGCAGCTGGAAGAATAAAGCATGCTAATTTGGCATTTGATCTTGTTTTCGAAAAAAATATTGCTAAGGCACGGGAATTAGCCTTAGAAATTGAAGACCAAAACAGTCAAAGACAAAAAATGACTGATAAAATAACTGATGAAATTAAACTATTAGCACAAAGCTTATATAAAGATAAAAAATTTATTTTCGCAATAGGCGAACACTTTCCAGTAGGAATTCTTGGATTAGTGGCTGGAAAAATTGCCCAAAAATTCAATAAACCTACGGCTATTTTTCAAGAAAGCGAAGATATTTGCATGGGATCTTTCCGTAGTATTCCTAAATTGAATATTATAGAAACAATCGAAGAATGCAAAGATTTGCTGGTTAAATTTGGCGGCCACGCTCAAGCAGCCGGGGTTAGTGTTAAAAAAGAAAATGTTGAAAAATTCTACACAAAAATAGACAGAATTATAAATAAAAAATTGAAAGATATAGACCTTTCAAAAGAAATAGAAATTGACGGAGAAGCTTTAGCGGAAAATATAAATTATGACTTAGTAGAAGATCTTGAAAAACTTAAGCCTTTTGGAGAAGGAAACAGAGAACCTGTGTTTCTTATAAAAAATTTAAATATTAAAGAAAAGAAAATAGTCGGTAATGGTAATAAACATATAAAGCTATTTTTAACAACTAACGGATCTTCGAATATTTTTGAGTCTATTTGCTTCAATGGTTATGAAAAGTTTATAGATATAAACGAAGGAAGTAATGTTGATATTCTTTGCAATATACAGAAAGATGAGTGGAATGGGAATAAAAAAATTCAACTATCCCTCGTAGACATGAAGATTATAAAATAAAAAACAATGAAAATAGCCATTGTTCATGATTATTTAGTGCAATACGGAGGAGCAGAACGTGTTTTAGAGTGTCTTTGTGAACTTTATCCATATGCACCAATTTATACCATTATATATAATAAGGAAGCCATGCATGGAGTTTTTGAAGATAAGCGCATATATACTTCCTATCTGCAAAATTTTCCTTTTGCACGCAAACGTCATAGGATTTTCCCGTTGCTTATGCCACCAGCGATAGAACAGTTTGATTTTTCAATGTATGATATCGTTATTTCGGATTCCTCGAGTTATGCTAAAGGCATAATTACCGGACCAGATACATTGCATATATGTTATATGCATACTCCAATGAGGTATGCTTGGGATGACTGTCAAAAATATACGCGCGACTTTTATTTTCCAAAAATAATAAAGAAACTTATTCCTTTTGCAATGAATTACATACGCTTATGGGATAAAACAAGTGCAGATAGAGTTGATATTTTCATTGCTAACTCTAATTTTGTTGCTCGAAGAATAAAAAAATATTACCACAAAGATTCCATAGTCATAAATCCACCCGTAGATACAAAAAAATTCTCAATTACTGATAACTTGACTAAAGAAAAAACTGAAAAATACTTCTTGATGGTAGGAAGACTGATCACCTATAAAAGACATGATATAGCCATTGAAGCTTTCAATAAGCTTGGATTAAAACTAAAAATAATCGGCAGGGGACCAGAAATGGAACGCTTGAAAAAAATATCTAAATCAAACATTGAATTCTTAAGCAGAGTTAATGATGAAGATTTAAAAAAATATTATTCTGATTGCCAAGCTTTTATTTTTCCTCAAGAGGAAGACTTTGGTATTGTCGCTATCGAAGCCTTAGCTTCGGGAAAACCTCTGATCGCTTATCGTGGCGGAGATATTCCGGAACATATGGAAGAAGAAAAAATGGGAGTATTTTTTGAAGAGCAAAATCCTGAAGCAATTATAGAAGCTGTAAAAAAATTCGATAATATGTCCTTTGATCAGAAATATATAAGATCAAGGGTTTTAAAATTCGATCGGGAAATTTTTAAGGAGAAAATAAAAGAAATCATTCAAAGAGAAGTAGGAAAACATAAGCAGAGAAAATAAAAAAGAATCACTTGTAATTTTACGAAAATGATTCTTTTTTTGGATAGCTTTACTATCTTTTTTATTTGAGGTCGTGATCTTCATGATCCTCAAATTCTTCCACTGTTTCGTCAGGATGCAGTGGTGAGTTGTCACTGCTAAATTCCTCCCTTGCATTTCTTATTTCTTCTCTACATTCCATGCACGTTTTTTCACTTACTTGCCATTCTTTGTCGCTCTCAGAAATTTCATCTTTTTCCATTTTAATCAAATCATCAATTTCTATCAGTTTATTGCAATAATCACAGTAAAACATTGTCCAATCCTCCTTCTTTTAAAATACTACTCAAGTACTAATACTTGGGAAATCTAATAATAAATTAAACCATTATTTTTGTCCAGAAGCTTTAAAAGTTATACTTAAAAGTATTTAAAAAGTCAATATTTGATAATTTCTGATATTAAGTTATTATGAAATGACGTTAAAATCGTTTATCTAATAGACAAAAATGGCAAAAATAGGAATTGACATTAGGTGCCTTTCTGACGGCAGAAATACTGGAGTTGAAGAGTATACGATGAATATTCTTGAACAGCTTTTTGAGCTTGATAAACAAAATGAATATATACTCTTTTTAAATTCTTTCCGCAATTATAACTTTGATTTATCGGTGTTTTCTAGGTTTAAAAATGTAAAGATAAAAAAATTTAATTATCCTAATAAGCTGCTTAACTTATGCTTTTGGTATTTACGTTGGCCATACGTTGATAAGATGCTTGGCGGAGTTGATATTTTTTTCATGCCCAACATCGGTTTTATTGCTCTTTCAAAAAATACGAAACTTATTTTAACTATACACGACTTATCATACGAAATTTTTCAAGAAACTTTTTCCATTAAACGTCAACTTTGGCATCAAATAATAAATCCACGCAAGCTTTGCCAACTTGCTAGTAAAATAATTGCCGTATCTGAATCTACAAAAAATGACCTTATTTCGAGGTGGAAAATATCGGAAAAAAGGGTGAAAGTTATTTACAACGGCATACCGGCTAATTTCGAACAATTAGATCGTAATAGCCCAGAAATTATAGAAATTAAAGAAAGATATAAATTGCCTTTTAATTTTATTTTTTATCTGGGAACCGTTGAGCCAAGAAAAAATATTCCAGCTGTCATAAAAGCTTATGATCGTTTGCGTGAAATCAAAGATTTTAGATTAGACAAATATAAATTAGTAATAGCTGGAAGCAAGGGTTGGAAGACAAAAAATATTATTTCTATTATGCAGAACTCTAAATTTACTGATGATATAATTTTTATAAACAATATTATTAACAAAGATAAAACTGCTGTTTATACAATGGCTTCGCTTTTTGTTTATCCGTCATTTTTTGAAGGATTTGGCATCCCTGTTTTAGAAGCCATGCGCTGTGGTGTGCCTGTGATTACCTCTAATACTTCTTCTTTGCCAGAAGTTTCTGACAGCGGAGCTATTATGGTTGATCCAGACAAGCCGGATGAACTTTATCTTGCTATGAAAGAGGTTCTGCTAAATCGTGATTTTCATGCAACTATGCATCAAAAGGCCCTGAAACAGGCAATTAGATTCAATTGGAAAGCTTCAGCCAGGGAATTGCTAAAGTTTTTCGAATAAAAATTAAATCTTAAGAAGTATTTTTTAAATGCTTTTTTAAACACTTGAAAAATGCTAAAATTGAGCCATATGAAAATTGGAATTGATGCGCGGTTTTTTGGCTCAATCGGCAAAGGACTAGGGCGTTATACCCAAAAACTTATTGAAAATTTGGAAAAGATTGATCAGGAAAATCAATATATTGTTTTTTTGCGTAAAGAAAATTTTGATGAATATCAGCCTAAAAATGAAAACTTCCGGAAAATTTTGGCGGATTATCAGTGGTATACCTTTACTGAGCAGATAAAAATGCCACTACTTCTCAACAAATTCAATCTTGATTTGGTGCATTTTCCTCATTTTAATGTGCCATTTTTATATAGAAAAAAATTTGTTGTAACAATACATGACTTAATCCTGCTTCAATTTCCAACCTTCAGAGGCACGGCTCTTAACCCTATTTTTTATAAAATAAAATTCTGGTGTTATAAATTTGTTATATGGTCAGCTATTAAAAAAGCTAAAAAAGTTATAACAGTTTCCAATTTCACCAAAAAAGAATTGCTAAAATATTATAAAAAAGATCTTAGAGAGGAGAAAATAATCGTAACTTACGAAGCAGGAAATGATTTAGAAAAAAAAGACAAAAATAAACAAGTTTCGGATGTAGAAATATTGAAAAAATATGGTATAATTAAACCGTACATGCTTTATGTGGGGAACGCCTATCCGCACAAGAATTTAGAACGGATGGTTTTGGCTTTTTCAAGCATGAATAAAGCTCAAAAATACCAACTAGCACTAGTTGGGAAAATGGATTATTTTTATAAACGTTTAAAGAAGCTGATTGAAAAAAAGAATATTAAAAATGTGCTTTTTTTGGGGCAAGTTTCAGATGAAATTTTAGATGTTATTTATAAACAATCCAGAGCATATGTTTTCCCTTCTCTTTATGAAGGTTTTGGCATCCCACCGCTTGAAGCAATGTCTTGGAATATTCCCGTTATTTCTTCGGATCATCCATGCATGAAAGAAATATTAGGAGATAGCGCTTATTTCTTCAACGGACAAGAAAAAAGAGAAATTATCCAAGCAATGGAAAAAATAACAACGGATGAGGTATTGATAAATAGCTTGATAAAAAAAGGTTTAAATCAAATAGGAAAATACAGTTGGGAAAAAATGGCGACTGAAACTTTAAAAATTTACAATGGTGAAAAATAAAAACAAAATTATCCCACAAATGTTCGATGTAAAACCGGTTAATCAGACTGGGGATTTGGATTGGAAAAAGATTAGGTCAGTTTCAAATCGGGATTTTAATGTAGAAAAAAATACCAGATTAAAAAAAATATGCTTGAAAAAACCTGTAAAAGCTTACATTTTGGGCGTTGGCATTGAAAATGAAAAAGCTCCTATTTTTCATGATCCAGAATTTAATTTAGATGAAATTTTAAAATATGAAGCAATAAAAGATACAGCAAAATATTTTTCAGAAGTCGATAATAAAAATTCTACAAATGAATCTAAATTAATCCTAGAAAAAATCAAAAACAGCAACAAGGAAAAGGAAGCCGAAGTAATTGCAAAAAAAACAGAGAAACAAATTCAATATGAAAAAATATTGCCTATAAAATCTTATAGACAACAAGAAAATATAAAAAAAATAAATGAATATAATCACAAGTTAGAGAATGAAAGAGAAGCAACTATAATAAAGCAAAAAAAGGAACTTGAAAAACAAAAAGCTTTATGGATAGAAGAAGAACTAAAAAATAATACGGAATTCATCGAAAGAGAAGAAGTATTTCCATCAATAAGCAAGCCTATTTTTAATAATAAAGACGAAACTTACCCACAGAATTTTTCTTGGAGTAAATTTTTTTTACCATCGCAATTTTTATTCCAGTTTGATATAAGAAAATCCCTTACTGTATTTGCAGCAGTTGCTTTAACAATGCTGCTTACTATAGGTGGCGGATCATATGCCAGTAGAGGTTTTGGCATAAAAGAGCGTGTTCTCGGTATTAGCCAAGATGGATTTAATAATTTATCTTCGGCAATAGAGGAAATGAAAGCTCGAAATTTTGAAGGTTCAGCGAAACAATTTTCTAAAGCTTATACTAATTTTTCCAAGGCTTCTGAGGATATCAATGCTATGGGCGGGGTAATTATAGAAACTGCGCGTTTTATTCCCTTTGCTTCCGAGGTTTCTTCTGGAAAAAATGCTGTTGAAGCTGGTAAGCATTTTTCAGCTGCAGGACAAGCGCTTAATAATTTAGCAAAAATATTAACTGAGCTAAAAAATCCTATTGATAATTCAAGTCAGAACGAGCTTTCATTGCTGGATATTTTTAAATCAGTCGAAGAGAATGTTAATTATGCAAAAAAAGAACTTGACGCTTCACAAAAAAATATAGATAAAATATCTGCAGATGATTTTCCTGAAGATAAGCGGGATAAATTCATATTACTTAAACAAAAATTGCCTGAAATACGTAAATCAATAGACTCCTTCTTGAACAACAGTCATATTTTTGTTGATTTATTAGGTGGTAATGGGCCAAGAAAATATTTGTTCTTATTTCAAAATAATTCAGAAATAAGGGCTACGGGAGGATTTATAGGCAGTTATGGTCTTTTGGATATCTCGAATGGCAATATAAAGAAATTTTTTATTGACGGAATCTTCAATCCTGATGGGCAATTGAAAGAAAAGGTTGTGCCTCCTATGCCAATCCAAAAAATCAGTGCTGCTTGGAGTTTACATGATAGTAATTGGTTTCCAGATTTTCCAACCTCGGCCAGAAAAGCGATTTATTTTTATGAGAAAACGGGTGGACCCACTGCTGACGGCATAATTACATTTACACCAATAATTATGCAAAAACTACTCGAAATAACAGGACCTATAGAAATGCCTGAATATGATGTTACTCTTGATTCTGAAAATTTTACGGAAGTCACTCAATATGAAGTAGAAGCTGATTACGATAAAGAAGAAAATAAACCAAAGAAAATTCTGTCAGATTTAGCTCCGATCGTATTTGAAAAACTTTCATCTAGCAAAAATATAGAAACGGCATCAAAAGTTATCAATGTTTTTATTAATGGATTAAAAGAAAAACAGATATTGCTTTATTTTCAGGACAATAATTTGCAGAATATAATATCCGAACAAGGCTGGTCTGGAGAAATTATATCAACAAAAAGTGATTATTTGAGTGTTGTAAATACCAATATAAACGGATTTAAAACAGATGCTGTTATAAATGAAAGTATCCAACATGATGCAGAAATAAAAGAAGATGGCTCAATTATTGATACGGTTACTATTACACGAAAACATAATGGTGGCAATTATAAACATGACTGGTTGAATAAAGTTAATGCTGATTATATGAGAGTTTATGTTCCGGAAGGATCTAAACTGTTAGAGACTAGCGGACAAACTCGTGAAATTAATAAGGAACCGTTGGATTATCAGGCTCTTGGATTTAAACGTGATATCGACGTACAAAATGAGGAAAATAATACAGAAATTGACCCTATTTCAGGTACTCGTATATATAAAGACCGCGATAAAACAGTTTTTGCAAATTGGGTATACGTAAGTCCCCAAGAAACAGTTACCATCACTTATAAATATTTATTGCCATTCTCACTTTTCAAAGTTGCCGTGAAAGATTCTCAGCACATAGATTCTTACTCATTAGTTGCGCAGAAACAATCAGGCAGTATAGGAAGCTCTTTTTTGTCAAATATTTCCTATCCTGAAAATTATAAAGTCAAATGGAGTTTTCCCGATTATAATAAGGACTATGGCAATAATTTAAAAAATGAAACAAATTTAACAATTGATCGTTTTGAAGCAATTGTGTTTGAAAAAAATGAATAAAAATACAATTAGTTTAAATTTCGAAATATTCTTGTGATAAAAAAGCTTATAAAAAACAATTTTTTAAACGAAAAACCGACCGAATCTATTGCAGCTGCGGCTTTTATTATATCTCTAGCTGGTGTTGCTAGCCGTATTTTAGGTTTATTCAGAGACCGCATTTTAGCCAGTCAATTTGGAGCAGGAGATACACTTGATGCTTATTATGCTGCTTTCCGTATTCCTGATCTTATTTATAATTTAATAATAGTAGGCGCACTCAGTGCTGCTTTTATTCCTATTTTTACCCAATTCATTGAAGAAAAAAAAGAGGAAGATGCCTGGAAACTTTCTTCAGGAATAATGAGTTTACAGATTTATATAACTGGAGCTATCCTGCTTTTATTGGTTATTTTTGCTCCTCAATTTATGCATTTAGTTGCACCCGGATACGCTGGAGATAAAATGGATTTAACGGTCAATCTTACCCGCGTAATGTTGTTCAGTCCTTTTTTATTAGGAATAAGTGGCATATTCGGAGGAATACTTATGTCTTTTAAAAAATTTTTAATATATTCCCTGGCTCCTGTTTTTTACAATATAGGTATTATTATTGGCGCTGTTTATTTTGTGAAATGGGCAGGGCCCATGGGATTGGCGTGGGGGGTTGTGTTGGGAGCAACACTTCATATGTTAATTCAATATCCTTCTGTAAAATTTTCTGGCTTTCATTTTCGACCAATGTTTATAGATGTTTTTAATAATCCCGGTATACGAAGAGTTTTAAAACTTATGTTACCTAGAACAATGACAATTGCAGTCAGTCAGATAAACTTTATGATCATAACTATCTTTGCTTCAACGCTTACGGCTGGAAGTTTGGCAGTTTTTAATTTCGCTAATAATATACAGAGTGCGCCTCTTGGACTCTTTGGAATTTCATTTGCAATTGCTGTTTTTCCAACATTAAGTTCATATGCTGCCAATAAGAAAAAGGAAGAGTTTATAAGCGCTTTTTCCCACACTTTTAGACAAATATTATTTTTCATTATTCCAGCCAGTATTTTTATTTATGTCCTGCGTGCACAGACAGTGCGTTTAGCGTTAGGTTCTGGAAAATTTGACTGGAATGACACCATTGCAACATTTCAGGTTTTAGGTTTATTATCGATAAGTTTGCTTGCTCAGGCTCTATTGCCACTTTTAACAAGGGCTTTCTATGCCTTACAAAATACTAAAACTCCCCTTTATATAGCTTTTATAAGTGAAGCAGTTAATTTGTTTATGGTGGCCTTGCTTATTAAAAAATACAGCATTTTCGGATTGGCAATCGCATTCTCATTTTCTAGTTTTGTAAATATGTTTCTTTTAATGTTCTTTTTGCGTAAAAAACTCTCTAGTATTGATGGAAAAAATATTTTAGATTCTACCCTGAGGATTTTAGCAGCTTCATTAATCGGAGGCGGAGTTGCACAGGTTATGAAATATGTCGTAGGAACACAGGGAGAACTGGACACTTTTTTTGCCGTCTTTAGGCAATTTTTTATTGCCGGTATATTTGGTTTAGGCGCATTTTTATTTGCCAGTTATTATTTAAAAATAAAAGAATTTTTCCAATTTAAAGATTCGATAACCAGGAAAATTTTCGGAGTTAAAAAGGTTATCGAAGAAGATACAGGGGAAGTAACAGGAATTTAATTAGCTGCTTTATATATAAATGAAGGACGGGCATATATTTTTTTGTCCGTTTTTCTTGATTTTAAGGTTTTTTTAATATAAAATAAACTTTATATGAACCAAAATAAAGTTCGAAATTTTTGTATAATTGCTCATATTGATCACGGAAAGTCAACTCTAGCTGACCGCATTTTGGAATTTACTGGAACTATCGAAAAAAGAAAAATGAAAGAGCAATTACTTGATCAAATGGATCTTGAACGCGAACGCGGAATAACAATAAAACTTCAGCCTGTAAGAATGAATTATTCCTATGATAATCAGGAATATGTTTTGAATCTTATAGATACTCCGGGACATGTTGATTTCGGTTATGAAGTTTCTCGTTCATTAGCTGCTGTGGAAGGTGCTTTGCTTTTAGTTGATGCGACAAAAGGCGTGCAAGCACAGACACTTTCTAATTTATATTTAGCAATTGAACAAGGTTTGGAAATCATTCCAGTCATAAATAAAATTGATCTTCCAAACGCGAATACTGAAAAGACAAAAAAAGAAATCATACACATCTTAGGATGCAAGGAAGAAGAAATTTTACAAGCTTCAGGTAAGACAGGACAGGGAATTGATAAAATTTTGCACGCAATTGTGGAAAAAGTCCCTGAGCCTAAAGGAGATACTGAAAAACCTCTACGTGCTCTTATTTTTGACTCAAAATACGACACGTATAAAGGAGTGCTGGCTTACGTAAGAATTGTCGATGGGCATGTAAAACGTGATAATGAAATTCGCATGATGGAAAATCACAAGGAAAGTGGTGTGGTGGAAGTTGGCTATTTCAAACCAGGATTAGTCGCAACAGAAATTTTAACAGCCGGAGACATCGGATATATCGCCACAGGACTTAAAAGCGTTGATCATTGTCGTGTAGGTGATACGATCACTGTTGAAGATGACAGGGTCTTAGTTAAAAGCCTACCAGGCTACAAGGAGGTTAAGCCAATGGTATATGCCGGACTGTATCCACTTGAAGGAGATGCTTATAATTTTATGCGTGATGCTCTGGAAAAATTAAAACTAAATGATGCGGCGTTTGTTTTTGAACCTGAAAGCAATGCAGCATTAGGTAAGGGTTTTCGTTGCGGATTCCTGGGATTATTGCATTTAGAAATTATTAAAGAAAGACTGGAAAGGGAATTTAATTTTTCACCAACTATTACTACGCCCAGCGTAGTTTATGAAATAAAATTAAAAGGTGAACAGGAAAATAAAAAAATATATTCAGCTTCACAAATGCCTGATCCCTCAATGATTGAAGAAATTTCAGAGCCCTATGTGAAAATTGATATCATAACACCCGCCAAATATTTAGGTGCTATCATGGATTTAATGAGTTCTTTAAGATCAATTTATTTAAATACGGAATATATTGATACGGAAAGAATAGTTCTCAGTTTTGAAGTCCCATTGACTGATATTATTGTTAATTTTCATGATGATCTAAAAAGTGTGTCATCGGGCTATGCTTCTATGAGTTATGATCTCATTGGTTATCGACATTCAAATCTTGTAAAACTTGATGTTCTTTTAGCCGGTGATACGGTTGAATCACTTTCTAGGATAGTTCCCAAGGAAAATGCTCATAGAGAAGGGAAGAGAATAGTTGAAAAACTTAAAGACGCCATCCCGCGTCAAAATTTTGCAATTCCAGTTCAGGCAGCAATTGGAGGAAAAATTATTGCCAGGGAAACAATCAGACCGTTCCGCAAAGATGTTATTGCTAAGCTTTATGGAGGAGATGTAACACGTAAAAATAAACTTTTAGAAAAACAGAAAAAGGGTAAAAAGAAAATGAAAAACATTGGCAAGGTCCAAATTCCGTCCGAAGCCTATTTGGCTGTATTGAAAAGATAAAAATACATGAAATAATTTTCCGTTTTGTGTTAGAACTATCAAACTTGTAATAAGGTTTTATATTTGTTAAAATACTACTGTTATGAGCCATAAAAAAAGAAACAAAAGAATGCGGATAATCTGGATTATCATTACGATATTGGGAATAATATCAATGATTGGATTTTCCTTATCCTCGCTCTTTATAGGTTATTAAAATTCATGAAAAGAAAATTTTCCTCCGCAATATTTTTATTTATTATTGGAATTATTATAGCCCTGACTGTTTCTACAATTGCAATAAAAGAGGCTTATCGTGGCAGAAAAATAGAAAAAGAGATTAGTGATTTAAAACAACAAGCTGAACGCATACAAAATGATAATCGCACTTTTCAAAATCAGATTGATTATTACAATACACCTGAATTTATTGAAAAAGTGTCAAAAGATAAAATAAACTTACAGAAAGCTGACGAGCAAGTAGTGATAATAAATCAAAATAAAACAGAGATGATTCAGGCCGAGAATCAACAAAATCAAGAAACTGAAGAAAGCAACAACGAGAGTAATTATAAAAAATGGTGGTATTTTTTCTTTAAATATAATAAATAAAAAAATTTAAATATTATGAACGATGAAAAAAGAGTAAAACTTTCAACATTGATATATGCTATTTTAATTATCATTGTAATATTTATAGGAGTCATAAGTATTTTGGCTTATGGGACACAAACTGAAATCGGTAAGAGAATATCGGTAACGGTTTCCAGTATAATACCTTTTCCTGCTGCCATTATTAATTATACTCACCTGGTTTACATAAAGGATGTTGAGAAAGATCTGGCTTCTATAGAAAGATTTTATAAATCATATAATTTTTCTGATGAAGGACTGAGAATTGATTTTACAACGTCTGACGGGAAAAAGAGATTGCAGATTAAAAAACGCGAAATTTTAGATAAACTCATAGAAGACAAGATAATTGAAGTTCTTGCCAACAAAAAAGGAATAAGACTGTCTCAGGCAGATGTTGATAACGTTATTAATCAAACACTTAATGAATATGGGACTGCAAATGATATAAAAAGTGATTTATTAAATTCATATGGATGGAGTATGGAAGATTTTAAAAAATTTGTTGTAATGCCAAATGCATATAAAGCAGCACTGTCTTCGTATGTATCAAATAATGAACTAGATGTTTCTATAGCTAAAACAAAAATTGAAGAAGCCCAAAAACAGCTCATAAAAGGAACTGATTTTGCCCAGGTAGTGAAGGAATATTCAGTTGGGGCATCTAAAGAAAATGGTGGTGAACTGGGTTGGGTTAAGAAAAGCCAGCTTTTACCAGAATTACAGGATATATTATTTGGTTCAAAAAACATTGAAAAGAATAGCATCTTAGAAACTTCCATTGGTTTTCATATTATCGAAATAAAAGACAAAAAAAAGGATAATGGGGAAGATATGATTGAAATCAGGCAAATATTTGTTGCAAAAGACACTTTTGCAGATTGGCTTGAAAATCAAAAAAAGAATTTACACATATTTATCCCTCTAAGTGGTTTTGCCTGGGATAGCTCTGCCGGTTCAGTCGATTTTAAAAGTGAGGAAATGAGAAATTTTGAGAAAAATGAACGTTCAAAAACAGCGGGTGATTTATCAATAATGTTTTAAAAAATTAAAATAATTATAAAAAATTTATGTCAAAACCAGTTGTAAATGAAGAGTTATGTATTGGATGTGGAGCATGTGAAGCTCTTTGTCCTAATGTTTTTAAAGTAGAAAACGGAAAGTCCTGTGTTATAAACGATAATTGTGTTGATTGTAATTGCCAAGAAGTAGCCGACAGCTGTCCAGTTAATGCAATTTCTTTAGAATAAAAAGGTTTTCTTTTCATATAAATATTAAATTCTAAAATTAGCTGCATTCTCGTGGTTAGTTTTAGGCACTTTATCGACATGGATATAAATAAATTTACTATGAAAAGCCAGGAGGCTTTACGAAAATCACAAGAATTTGCTCTTTCTGTTGGACAGCAACAGATTGATTTTTTTCACTTGCTTTATGCATTAATCACACAAGCGGGCTCAATAGTTCCGATAATACTTAGTAAAATCGGGGCAGATATAGACGAATTGAAAAAAGAAGCATTAGAAGAAGCTAAAAAATATCCAAAATCATCTAGTGGTATTTTAGGACAAATATTTATAACCCCGACATTATTGCAGATTCTTGATCAAGCCGAGAGAGAAATGGAACATTTAGGAGATGACTTTGTATCCACGGAACATCTGCTTCTTTCTTTGCTTTCTGTTAATTCTCCAGTGAAAAAAAATTTCGAATCTAAAAACATAACCTATGACTTAGTGTTGCAAATACTTTCTGAAATCAGAGGATCGCAGAAGGTAGATTCACCTGAACCAGAAGGTAAATTTCAGGTCATTGAAAAATATACAATTAACCTAACCGGTCTAGCTCGCCAGGACAAACTTGATCCTGTTATAGGTCGCGACGAGGAAATACGTCGTGTTATGCAGGTTTTAAGCCGACGCACAAAAAATAATCCGGTTTTGATAGGCGAGGCTGGAACAGGAAAAACGGCTATCGTTGAAGGCTTAGCGCAAAGGATTGCGTCCGGAGATATTCCGGAAACATTAAAGGATAAGGAATTAATTTCTCTTGACCTTGGATCACTGCTTGCAGGAGCTAAATTTAGGGGGGAATTTGAAGATAGATTAAAAGCCATTTTAAAAGAGACAGAGAAATCTTCTGGAAAATATATTTTATTTATAGATGAATTGCACACCTTGGTAGGAGCCGGGGCCACAGAAGGATCTCTAGATGCATCAAATATGCTAAAGCCGGCTTTAGCACGAGGAAATCTAAGAACAATCGGAGCAACAACCACAAAAGAATATCAGAAGTATATAGAAAAAGATGCTGCACTAGAAAGAAGATTTCAGCCAATAATAGTAACTGAACCTTCTATTCAGGATTCGATAGCAATTCTGCGCGGCATAAAGGAAAAATATGAATTGCATCATGGCGTAAAAATCACTGATGACGCTCTTCAATCTGCAGTAAATTTATCTTCACGATATATAACCGATAGATTTCTTCCGGACAAGGCAGTTGATCTTATTGATGAAGCCGCTTCAGCACTGCGCATCCAGATAGATTCGATGCCGATCGAAATAGATCAGATGGAGAGAAAAATACGGCAGCTTGAAATTGAAAAAAAAGCTATTCAGAAAGATAAGGCCAGAGATTCCCGCAAAAAAATATTACAGATAAACAAGAATCTTGCTGAACTTAAAGAAAAATCCAACAGCTTAACATTACAGTGGAAAACAGAAAAAGATCTTATTGTTGCAAGCAGACAACACAAAAAAGATATCGACAAATTGAAGTCAGAGGCTGAGTTTGCTGAGCGTAAAGGAGAACTAGACAAGGTAGCTGAAATCCGCTATGGAAAAATTCCTATTTTGGAAAAAAAGATAAAAGAAGAAGAAAAAAAGCTTAACAAAATACAAAAAGAAGGCTCTATATTAAAAGAAGAAATAACTGAAGAAGACATTGCAAGAGTAGTTTCTCGCTGGACAGGCATACCTATTTCAAAAATGTTACAAAGTGAGATAGAAAAACTTGCCTATATGGAAAAAGAATTGGCTAAAAAAGTCATAGGACAAGATGAAGCTATTAAATCTATTTCAAATGCTATACGCAGATCTCGTGCAGGAATTTCTGAAGAAAATCGTCCGATAGGCTCATTTATTTTCTTGGGACCTACGGGGGTTGGAAAAACAGAACTCGCTAAAACATTGACTGAATTTTTATTCAACGATCCAAAGTCATTAGTAAGATTGGATATGAGTGAATATATGGAAGCACATTCGACAGCAAAAATGATAGGTTCGCCTCCCGGATATGTTGGCTATGAAGAGGGTGGCCAACTTACTGAAATTATCCGTCGCAGACCATATAGTGTAATTTTATTTGATGAAATTGAAAAGGCTCATCCGCAAGTATTTAATATTCTATTGCAGATACTTGAGGATGGACGGCTTACTGATGCTAAAGGCAGAGTAGTTAACTTTAAAAATTCAGTCATCGTAATGACTTCCAATGTTGGTAGCGATATTATTTATAAAATGCAATCCTTTGGTTTTCAAAGTGAACGCAAGGAGTGTATTGATGGGGAAGATGAGATGCGAAACAAAATTCAAGCCAGTCTAAAAGAACAATTTAAACCAGAATTTCTGAACAGGATTGATGAAATAATTATTTTTCACCCACTTAATAAAAAAATATTGCAACAGATTGTTGATTTGCAGATAAATATAGTCCAAAAGCGTCTTGGTGAAAAAAATATAAAATTAAAAATATCCAACGAAGCTAAAATGTACTTGACACAAAAAGGATATGACCCTATTTATGGCGCACGTCCACTTAAAAGAATAATTCAAAATGAGATCCTGGACGAATTAGCTTTGCAAATAATTGAAAAGAAGATAGCAGAAGGAGATACAGTAAATGTAAAGCTGGAAAATGGAAAAATTGCTTTTAAATAATTTCATTCTATCTGTTTTTTCAACAAACAAGATTATTCTTTTATTTTTTGACATCTCTCTTATAACATGGGAAAATTACACTTAGTAAGGTTTTTTTAATTTGTCTAAAAACACATGTTTTTCCATATAAAAATATTTCTATACAGTATTATCTTTTTTCTTTTAGCTCAATTTATATCTTCCGATTATTTTAGTAGTACCATTTTGTCTTTTTCAAAAACTGGGATATGGGCTTTAATTTTATTAATTATCATCCTTCTCACATACTTCTATCAAATTGTCAGACGCGTATCACAAAGACGCAGTATGACTCCAATGCCCTTATTATTCACTCTTTCAACTTGGGGCCTTTTGTATTTTGTCCAATCAAGAAACCAGCAATATGCACTTATTATTCTTTCATCAATCGTGTACTACCTTGTTCATATTTCACTCTATAGATTGCATGTTTATTATAAAGATGAAACTGCCCGTGGCATTATTGCAGCAGGAAGTATTGCAACCTTTTTTACTTTCTACTCAATGTCGTATGGCATATATTTAAATTTTGATATTCCACTCTGGATATTCATACTTTTATTAACAATAGCTACCATATTTATAAGTTTTCAATACTTTTGGCTTATAAATGAAAACAAGAAGGATGCCATGAAGTATAGCCTTATTCTGGGGCTCATAATGTCGGAGATTGCATGGACCTTAAACTTTTGGCCATTCGGATACTTGACAACCAGCGTTATTAGTCTTATTTTCTACTATGTCTTTTGGGACCTAATAAAATCTCATTTTCTTAATGAATTGTCAAAAAGACGCGTTGTTGCTAATATGATTTTTTTCGGATTTTTAGTTACCTTAATACTCCTAAGCACAAAATGGCTACCCGTAGTATAATCTAATATAATTTGAAATAAATATAATATGATCAATTATTTGAAAAATCCAAGAAAAATTGCTAAGGGAATATCTATACTATTCCTGGTTTTTTTTATTGGCGGAATTGGCGGGGTATATTTTGACCAGCATATTCTTCCTTTTATCAGGACAAATAAGTATCTTTCCCGTATAAATTTTTTGAATCGAGCAGCTGAAAATGTGACGATTATAAACAATACTCAACAAGTTACCATAAAGGAGGATGATTCTATTAATGAGGTGGCATCTTTAGCATCAAACGCAGTTGTAAATATTGTTTCAATAGTAAATCAGAAGGATATTATCACAAGAGAGAATAAGATAGAGAATCGGAGCGGAACAGGTGTAATAGTAACAAGCGACGGATTAATCGTCACTTATCGCACATCAATAATTGAAAAAGATGCAAATTACAAAGTTTTTCTTTTTAATGGCAGCCATTATGATGCAAAATTTATAGGCATCGATGAGTTTACAGACTTAGCCTTCCTTAAAATTGATGCCAATAATTTAACCACAGTTTCATTGGCCGATTCATCCAGCTTACGTCCAGGTAAAAAATTGATAGCTATAGGAAATTCATTCGGTGAATACCAAAACCGATATGAGGCAGGACTTTTAAGCCATATTAATAAAAACTTTAATTTAGGAGGCAAGGCAGTTGCAGTTTCTGAAAAATTAGAAGGCGTATTTGAAGATGATTTGAAAAATCAAAAAGAATATATAGGAGGGCCAGTTGTTGGATACAGCAGAGATATGATAGGAATTATCGGCATGATTAATATAAATGGCCAGGATAAATATTTTCAAATCCCTTCCAATGCTGTCAGAAATTCAATAAGCCTGGCTGTAAATAATGAATTGAATTATCGTCCATTTTTTGGGGCATATTATATATCCATAACCAAAGAATTTTCCATAACAAACAAATTAAATCGTGATCGAGGGGCTTTGATTTATTCACCCTCTGGCAAACAAGGATTGGCAATAATTTCAGGATCACCGGCTGAATTGGCGGGAATTAAAATAAATGACATCATTATTTCAGTCAATGGAGAAGAAGTTAATCTGGATAATCCTCTTTCAAATTTAATCAATAAAAACAAAAAGGGCAGCCGGGTTGAATTTGTTATTGATAGAAACGGACAAGAGATCAATATAACTGCTCAATTATAATTTAGGCATACTAAAAACAAAAAAAATTCTGTGTTGTATTAATAGTATGACGCAAAGGTTTTTGTTATATTAAGAACCTTTTAAACTAAGAATGCTTGACAAAAACAGGCCTTTATGATAGCCTATTCAATCCTAATAAGGTAACTAAATTCATTTATTAAACATATGAAAAATAAGAAAAATGTAATTTATATCGCATGTATAGCTTTTTTAGCCGTTGCCTTGTTTTGCACTGCAGATATTGTATTTGCAGATACGCATATACATATAGACAATGAAAATGAATCAGAATCAACAGGGGGAAGCGCCAGTGCAACAGGGGGAAGCGCCAGTGCTTCTATTGGCAATATTACCAACAGCAATAGTAACAGTGTAAGTAACTCCAGTTCAATCACAAACAGGAATGTTAATATCAATTCCAACACTAATTATAATTCCAATACAAATTATAACTCCAATAATAATTCCAATGATGACTCAGATAACAGCAACAGCACATGTTCTAATTGCAGCAGAAGCACCTCATATAGCAATAGTACTAGCATAAATTCTTCAAGTTCAAGTGTAAATTCTAGTTCTTCAACTTCGAGCTCAAGCACAAGCCAGGTTTCCGGTGTTTCAAGCACTTCTACAGGCGGAACCTCAACTACAACAGGCGGAACTTCCTATACTGATCAAGATTCAGATGTCCACATAGACATAGATAGTGATGGACGTGAGCATCATTATACTATTGACAGGGACGGGCACAGACACTATTTCACATTTGATAGGGACGGGCACAGACACTATTGGAAAGTGCCTGCAACTGGAAGCAATGCTTTTGCTTTATCAGTAATTTCAATCATGTCTCTGTTGACTATTATAACCGGAATAAAAAAATATTTACCCATTAGTTGCTAAATATTTTTTAAGCCCATGGTGATATGGAAACTCAAAATAATGTCATAATAATGTTGTTCATTGCACTCATCTTGACGGTATTTCCTATAATCCACTCTATTTATGTGAGTGGAAAAGAAAAGGGAATAAGAGATGAGCATGAAAGGGCAATTTTGGCAGTAAATAATCTTTTGGAGGTTATGGAGGAGGCTCAAAAAAATGCAGGGGTTTCTGAAAGGAAAATAGAAAAAATTAAAAGGTATTTGGCAGACCGAACAATGGAAAAGTTATATTCCGCAACCAATGCAAGCAAGAAAATACTAAACTAAAATAAAATTCAGCGAAGACCCAATTTCCATAAGGATATTGGGTCTTTTTGCTTCTAATAAAAACCGTATTCTTTTATTTTGGCTTTAAATAAAGCCAAAATGGCTAAATACTTGACAAAATATTGATTTTCTGCTAGACTATGCAGTTATCATTTAATATCCAATAATCTAAAAACAATGTCTGAAAAAATTAAAAAATATTTAAAAAAGTTTCTATTGTCAGTGATTCTTTTTCTGGTTATTTTTATTGTTCTGTTTTATATCCTAAACCTTGATTTTAGCCCGAATAAAAATTCAATCGTAACTGATGGTGAAAAAGAAGCTACCAGTGTGGCCAAAAATAATGACATAAGCACCCGCTTGGGCAGTACAACTTTTTCGATTGAAACATACAGTGAATGGAAAAACCGCAATGGACTAAACGATTCTAATAGCGGACTGGATGATGATCCTGACAAAGACAAACTTCCAAACTACTTGGAATACGTCCACGGTACAAATCCTCTTAACTCTGATACTGATGGAGATGCATATTCTGATAAGCAGGAAATAATAAACGGATATGATCCGGATGCGCCGGGAGAAGCAAAACCATTTGTTGAAATAAAAATTTCTAAGATAAATATTGCTGCTCCAGTAGTCTGGTCAAAAAGCGATAAGGAAGATGACATGTTGAAAGACCTTGAAAACGGAATAAACCATTATCCGAAAACTGCTTCTTTCGGACAAAATGGAAATTCAGTTGTCTCCGGCCATTCAAGTAATTATTTATGGGCAAAAGGCGACTACAATCATATCTTTAAAAATTTAAATGATTTGGAAATAGGGGATATTATAGTTGCTAAAACCATCCAGGCAAATGGAAGAGTTATTATCTACCAATACAGAGTGTCTGATAAATTTATCACTTCTCCAGATGATGAAAGAATATTTGCTCCGGCAAATGGTCCGGTCCTAACCTTGTCGACCTGCTGGCCGATTGGAACAACCTATAATAGGCTGATTATCAAGACAGAATTGGTGAAATAATAGATTTGACAAAATTAATATATTATGATAATATCTAATGTTTTAGAATTTAATAATTAATTTATTTTTAATTTAAGGCGCAAAATAGGAATAATCCTTGCCTTGCGTGGCTCTAAAAGGCCAAATATATGACAAAGAAGAATATAATTTTTATCGTAGTATCAGCGGTTATATCTGCAGTCGTTTTCTATGCTGCCAACAATATGGCGTTTGCAGACATTAAAATAAACATAGATAACGAAAATGAATCGGAATCAACTGGCGGAAGTGCCACTGCCACTGGCGGAAGTGCCACTGCATCTGTTGGTGATATCACTAACAGCAATAGCAACACTGTAAACAATTCCAATTCAATCAGTAATAGAAACACTAACATAAGTTCAAACACGAATTACAATTCAAACACGAACAGTAATTCAAACACGAACAACAATGATAGTGATTCCTCAGCTTATTGCCACCGTTCAGGCGAGGGTTGCCATGATCATGATAATTATGACAACCATGGATCCGATCATAGCTATGACAATAGTGGAAACTCTAGCTATAGTGACAGCACTTCATACAGCGACAATTTCAGCATGAATTCTTCAACTTCAACTGTAAATTCTGCTTCTACGATTTCAAGCACAAGCACAACCAGTGTTTCCGGAGTTACAAGCACTGCCACAGGTGGAACTTCAACCACAACAGGTGGAACTTCAACCACTGGAACTGATACTGAGATTGATGTAGACATAGATGATCCGGGTCATGATGGCCATGATGGGGAGGACGGCGAAGATGGTCACGACGGACATGATGGAACAGACGGTCATGACGGACATGATGGAACAGATGGCCGCGATGGTCATGATGGAAAAATAACATATGTATATAAATACAAATATATATATGATGAGAATCACAATGTAATCGGAAAAACAAGGGTTATCGTTGGTGAAAAAAAAGCACCTAACACGGGAACTGGTACCAATGTTTTAGCCGGACTTGCAGTTATATCTCTAGCAGCCACTTCATTTGGTGTAAAAAAATATTTAATTAATTTCATTTAATTAAGATATTTGAAAGTTAATGGAGGCTCAATCTCATTGAAAGAGCATTGAGTCTCCTCCTTTATAGGGATTTAGCCATAATAGCCAAATATAAGCCATTTATAGCCACCCCCTTGACAAAAGCCTAATTATATGATAGACTATAATGTTCTAAATTAGTACCTAGAAAACAAGTTTATATTTAAATCAGGACTTCACAAATCATAAAAAAGTAATAATAAAGATTTGGAGTCTTGTAAAAATATAAATAATGGTATATGTAAGATATGCTCCGGCATAAATTACATAAGATCTTTCACAACTTAATAGCATATTTAAAGGCCCGAAAGGCCAAGGAGGAATCATGAAGAAAAAAGCTCTGGCCATTTTGGCCGCGGTGATTATGGTACTGTCTGCGAACTTCGCGTTCGCAGATGACATCGAAATTGAACTCGAGAATGACAATCGCGCCACCGCTACCGGCGGTGATGCCAGTGCTACTGGCGGCGACGCCAGTGCGAATGTGGGGGATATTAGCAATAACAACGCTAATAACCTCAATAACCAAAATAATATCAACAACAGGAACGACAACCTGAACATGAACAGGAACGACAACCTGAACATGAACAGGAACGACAACCTGAACATGAACAGGAACGACAGCAGAGCTAACAGTAGCTCTATGTTGATTAATAACGAGGCGCCGAATCACATAGTTGCCCCGTTACTGAGTGCCTTCGTGGGCGCTCCGACGTCCGAAGTGCCCAAGGGTTGGAAAGGCGTTGTCTGTGATCCAGACTATAGCCAATTCACCTACGGTGAGCTGAAAACCATGGCCGATTCAGGTCGGCTAATGGATGGTCGCGGGAGTATATGGAATGCGATGACTTCTCAAAAAGTTAAAGGTTCGGTACGTAGCCGAATCAATAATCGCATTGATGATAACACTATCATTAAAGTTATAAATGTAGCCCCTAACGCTTCAGTTAGGAGACTGGGTGTTTACCAAGGCGTTGGCGACTGGAACTGGCCAGTAGATGAAGTATTGGCTAAGACGGTTTTACAGGCCGTCGAAGAAACCGGTTCCACTAACGTAGCAATTTACTGGGACTCTGTGGTTGACAGGCATAATTCCGGTTCCAGTTTAGGAATCGGTTTCACTGGCTCCGGCGTGGACGGAAAAGGTGCTGGGTCAGGCTCTTTAGGAGCCGTTACCGGCAATGCCTTTTCCCTTACAGAAGTGGCATACCAAGTTAAGGTGGTAGCGTATGCGAATGTCGGGTACCAACCTGATGTTTGTACGCCCCCTCCGCCTCCGGCGCCGAAACCTGAGCCTAAGGTCGTTCCTCCTCCGGCAGCTCCGGCACCGCAAGTGAAAGCTTGCGATCCGAGCAGTATTTTTACTCGGATTGAAGAGTTGAAACAGCGTATCAAAGAGTGCACCAGATGGTGCTTAAATAACCTCCAGTTGCGCTCCAAGTTGGCAGAAGCGTATGTTGACCTGTACCAGTGTACAGGAGATAAACGATATCTCAACTCGGCGATCGAACAGTTTAAGATCGCGGAACGCAATTACTTCCGTGGGCATGATATTCGTGCCAATCAAGCGGAAGCGGATCGGCTGATTGCCCAAGATTATTTCTTATGGGCAGGTTGCATTGATGTTCTTTATGGACCGGATGCGGCCGACCGGTTTGCGAAGGAGAAGCGGGTTGAGAAAGTCCCGCAACTGTAACACTAACCGGGTGAGCTTCTTCGGAAGCTCGCCCGAACTCAATACATAAAGAGGAGGAAAAAATGAAAAAGACTTTTCTGGCCTTAGTGGCCATTGCAGTTGTAGTGGGGTTTGTTCCTATGGGACAAGCCGTAACGATTAACGGAGAGCGCCAGGTGATAGCAGGTCCGCAATATGAAGCTCCTCCGCCTCCAGAGGCCGAGGTTTCGCCTGCTGACTTCAGAAAGCTGAAAACTGAAGTCACTAATCTTAAAAAGTCGACAAATAGTCAATTCGCCAGAATAAATGGGGAGTTGGAAGCGCAAAAAGAAGTTTCCAACGATATCGAGGCGAAAGTCGACGGCCAGCTAAAGGATCTGTCGGTTAAAATAGACAGACATGAGGGTTGGTTATCCAACCTGACTGGCGCGTACAACACGACTGCCGGAACTGTAATAAAGCAGGGCCGGTCGATAAATAAGATAGCGGGGAAATTAGTAGATTTATTCTACTTCGTCCTTGCTATGATTGGCGCTTTTATTATAATTGCGTTCTTCATAGGAAGACGGAAATAACCCCGAAACAATTTAACAAAGGGCGGGAAGTTCAAATGAACTGACCGCCCTTTTTCTATGCCAATTTTTGAAAAAAGCTCACGCTATTGACAGATAGCGTATATTTGCTATACTCCCAAGTCATCTAAAAAATCATTTTCACCCTGTTAAATAATCTTGTTCTGCAAAATTAAGATTAAAAAGAGGGGGAAAATTTACAAGTTAAATTGCAAATATATTAGAAATAAGTTGTTTCTACGATAAAGTAGACTCAAATCTTATTTAACAGGGTAAATGGAAAAAATCAATCAATATTGGCAAAAGATCAGCGTGGATTCGGAATATTTTTCTCTGAGATTTTTTGTTGCAGGCATAGTGCTTTCATTTTCATTTTTATTGCTGTTCATCAGCCTGTCCAAAACCTACACTTCCAGTGTTATAATTTTAGTAAATGCAAAATCGGAAACTGCAGCTCAGCAAAAAAACCAGATTATCCGCAATGTTTCCGAATTTCCAAAAACTTTGGCTCTCTACGACCGCTTGCTGAAATACAATTCCGATGTGAAAGATTTTGCCGCCGGAAAATCATCGGCAGAAAGAAAAGACTATTGGAATGGACTGGTTTCAACCAAAAAAATAGGCAGAGATTCTTCTTTAATAAAAATTTCAATCAACACCAAACAAAAAAATGATGCTGAAAAACTGGCAGAAAAAACTACTGAAACTCTTTTCTATTTCACCGCTTTCTATTATGACATCAAGAAGGATGTTGATTTGCTCACAGTTGAAGGACCGATCACGCATCCCCGCATTGCCGGAATTTTAAGTGTGATTCCGCTAAGCTTAATTCTCGGATTTCTGTTAGCTTTTATTTTCCAATATACACTAATAAAAAGAAAGGACTTATTGATAGAAAACTACAAGGAATCTAAGGAAAAGTTTTTATTTGATTTACAAAATAAGTCCGGAGAAAAAAAATCTGAAAAAGATGAATTGAAATCTCTTGAAAATTTATACATGTCTGATATTCCTGCCGAGATAAAGCTCGCTCCTAAAGAAGAGCTGGGAAATATATTTACCCGTAAATTCCAGGAGATGAAAAAGCTGACAAAGATTCTTGAAAAAAATACCAAATATCCTAATTTTGCAGAAGTCCCTAAATATAATGGGGGTAAAGGAGATGCACCTGACAATCTTCCTGTCGCTGACGATTTTTCATTAAATAAGACCATGGAAGAACCTAATCAGGAAAAAACTGAAGAAAAAAAGATAAATAAGACATATCCTGAACCCGACATGGAGAAGCTAAAGAAAAGACTAAATGCCTTACTGAAAGGTGAATTATAAAAAAGACAAAAGGTTGTCGCGAAGACAGCCTTTTTATTTTGCCAAAAATATCCGTTCATAGTATCATTAAAAAGCTTTAATAAAGAAAAATAAAGAAGATATGATCAAGGGAATAGTCATAAAAAACATCAGTAAAAATGAAGATGAAAGAGGCTGGCTTAGCGAAATATTCCGCCAGGATGAACTTAATGGATATCAGCCAGTGATGAGCTATGTGAGTTCGACGAAACCCGGAGTCGTCCGTGGACCGCATGAACACAAATTCCAAAGTGATTGCTTTGTTTTCATAGGTCCGGGAACTTTTGAACTTTATCTTTGGGACAGGCGGGAAGATTCAGAAACCAACGGGGAACATTTGAAAATAGAAGTGGGAGAAAAAAATCCTGTTCTTGTGATTGTTCCGCCGGGAGTCGTTCATGGATATAAATGCATAGGAGACAAGGATGCCTGGTCAATCAATCTGCCCAACAAGCTTTATAAGGGGAAAAATAAAAGCGAAGAAGTGGATGAAATAAGATGGGAAAAAGATCCTGATTCACTATATAAAATTTTATAAATAAAAATATGAAAATTTTAGTTACAGGGGGATGTGGATTTATAGGAAGTAATTTTATTCATTATTGGCTGAAAAAATATCCCGATGATCAAATCATTAATTTGGATGCTTTGACTTATGCAGGCAATTTGGAAAATTTACGTGAGATAGAAAAAAACAAAAATTACAAATTTATCAAAGGTGATATATGTGATAAAAATTTAGTTAATGATTTAATCAAAGACGCTGACTTGGTTGTTCATTTTGCCGCTGAATCTCATGTTGACCGTTCCATTTTAGACGCAGAAAATTTTGTCCGGACCAATGTCTTTGGAACATATAATTTATTGGAAGCAGCCAAAAACAACGGCAACAAAAGATTCCATCATATTTCTACAGATGAGGTTTTCGGCCATTTAGGTCCATTTGATCCTGCTTTTAGTGAAAACACGCCTTATGAACCTAGAAGCCCTTATAGCGCTTCCAAGGCAGCTTCAGACCAGTTGGTCAGGGCTTATTTCCATACCTATGGCTTGCCAATAACAATCTCCAATTGTTCCAATAATTACGGCCCCTTTCAATTTCCGGAAAAAATGATTCCGCTTTTTATTACTAATTTAATGGAAAACAAGAATGTGCCTGTTTATGGTGACGGCATGAATGTCCGCGACTGGCTTTATGTTGAAGACCATTGTGAGGCGATTGATCTTGTTATTAAAAAAGGGGAAATAGGAGAAACATATTGCGTCGGAGGAAATTCTGAAAAACCAAACATTGAAATTACAAAAAAAATAATTGGACTTATGGATAAAAGTGAAGATTTCATCGAATATGTAAAAGATCGGCCAGGACACGATAGGAGATATGCCATTAATTTTTCAAAAATTAAAAATGAGCTGGGTTGGAAACCAAAAGTTTCTTTTGAAGAGGGAATAGTTAAAACTATTGAATGGTATAAAAACAATGAAGATTGGTGGAAAAATATAAAATCAGGATCTTATAAAGAATACTATGCAAAGCAATATGGGAAATAGCAAAATTTTACTAGGGCTAACAACCACTCCCGGTTCTGATTGGAAAGATAAAATTGAAGAATGTAGGAAATTCAATATAACCGAAGTTGCTCTTTTTCCAACATTTCTTAAACTTCAGGAACGCCAGGAACTTTATGAATTATTAGAAAAAAGCACGATTAAAAGCATCCCTCACGTTCACTTGCGCAGTGACATGGAAACATGGGAGTTAGATCTTTTTATTGAAAAATATGGAACGCAAGTTTTTAATGTTCATCCGCTTAAGTCAAAATATAATTTTGACTATGAAAAACTTTCCAGATACAAAGACATGATTTATTTAGAGAATCAGGAACACATCCCTACCGACAATGAAATAAAAATGTTTGCCGGATATTGCATAGATTTTACCCACTGGGCCTCTGATTTTATTAAAGGAAGCATTACCCGAAAGAAATCTTATCGCAATTTTGAAGAAAAAATCAGAAAGTTTGGAGTGGGAGTGGGACATGTTTCTGCAATAAGATCTTTCCTTGGTTTTTTAAACTATGATAGTCACATGATGCATGAACTCAAAGACTTGGATTATATGAAAAACTATTTGGATTTTCTGCCGCCAATTATCAGCTTGGAACTTGAAAACACTTTTGAAGAACAGTTAGATGCAAAGGCTTATTTGGAAGAAATAATAAATAGTAAAAAATAAATTTATGCAAAAAATTTTAATAATCGGAGCTAAGGGAATGCTTGGGCAGGAATTAGTCTCTGTTTTCAGAAAAGATAAAGATTATAAAGTGGCAGCTTGGGATAAAGAGAAAATTGATATTACCAATCAAAAACAGGTTCAAGAAAAAATTGTAAAATTAAAGCCCGCAATTATTCTAAATGCGGCAGCATATAATAATGTTGATGGATGCGAAAAAGATAAGGCTGAATTTGAAAAAGCTAAAAAAATAAATGGTAAGGCGCCTGGATATCTGGCAAAAATTGCCAAAAAAATTGGTGCTACATTTGTACATTATTCAACAGACTATGTTTTCAACGGCATGCCTGAATTAACTGAACCAGCAGGATGTACCGGCTCTTGCGGGTCATGCGGATTACACCAAAATTTTATTCCGCAAATAGGCTTTGATGAAAATGCAATTCCTGCTCCGCTCCAAAAATACGGAAAGACAAAATTAATGGGAGAAGATGCCGTTCAGGAAAAAGGTGAAAATTATTATATTATCCGCCTTTCAAAATTATTCGGCAAACCAGGAAAAGCCAGGGATGCCAAGAAGAGTTTTTTTGACACAATGTTAAAAATAGGCAAAAAACAGAAAGAAGTCAGAGTTGTTGACGAAGAAACCAGCTGTTTCACATATGCTCCCGACTTGGCCAGAAAAACTAAGGAAATTATTGAATCAAAAAAACCTTTTGGCATATATCATGTCTCTAATACAGGTGCTTGCACATGGTATGAGGCGGTTGTAGAATTGTATAGGCAAGCCAAAATTAAAGCCAAAATTATCCCCGTAAATTCAAATGAATTCCCGCGTCCAGCTCAAAGGCCATATGTTTCCATTCTTATAAACACTAAACTCAACCCACTAAGAAACTATAAACTGGCATTAAAAGATTATTTAAAGAATAAATAAATGGAAAATATATCTAATATAAACCCAGAATCAGAAAAATCACTCAAGGTCCGTTCTAAAATGGAATACCTTGATAATTATTTTAAACAAAAATTGCTTTATCATGCCGCAGATGTTTGGGATCAGATACAACTTGCCTTGATAGATCCGGAAAGTGTTTCGGAACTTAAGCCCATGCTTCATTATGAAAAATATTACAGGGAAGAATATAAGAATGTAGAGATTTTTCCCGAAGTAATTGATAAAATTATAGAATTGAGTGATAAGGAACAAATGAAAAAATACGACACATTAGTTGATGAGTTTAACGCTGATTTGGAACTCATAAAAAAAGAGCATGATTCTCAAAAGCTTCAATATTTTTTAAATCAATTTACAGAAACAATAAAAGAAAACAAAATAAAAAATTAATAAAATTATGATTCACAAAAATCTAAAAAAATCTGATCCGCAAATTTATAAATGCATGTTAGGCGAATTAAAGCGCCAGCAGGAAGGCATGGAACTTATTGCTTCGGAAAATTATGTTTCAGAAGCTGTTTTGGAAGCACTTGGTTCTGTTTTTACCAATAAATATTCAGAAGGATATCCAGGCCATCGGTATTATGGCGGACAAAAATATACTGATGTTGCAGAAAACTTAGCGATTGAAAGAGCTAAAAAACTTTTTGGAGCTGAACACGTGAATGTCCAGCCTCATTCGGGCGCGCCAGCCAATATGATCGCTTACAGCGCAGTTCTTAAACCGGGAGACATAGTTTTGGGCATGGATCTTTCACATGGCGGCCATTTGACTCATGGGCATCCAGTTACACTTTCCGCCCAAATTTATAATTTTATCAGATACAAAACAGACAAATCAGGAAAAATTGATTATGAAGAGCTGGAAAAAATGGCAATCAAGCATAAGCCGAAACTTATTTTAGCCGGTTTCTCGGCTTACACCAGACAACTTGATTACAAAAAATTCCAAGCCATTGCCAAAAAAGTTGGAGCTATTTCTATGTTCGATATCGCGCATATTGCCGGACTTATTGCTGGCAAAGCCATCCCAAATCCGGTTCCATATTTTGACATAGTTACAACTACAACCCACAAAACACTCCGCGGTCCGCGTGGCGGAATGATAATGTGCAAGAAAGAATTTGCTAAAGCTATTGATAAAGCAGCTTTTCCGGGATTTCAAGGCGGTCCACATATGAATAATACAGCCGCTAAAGCAGTGGCTTTTGGCGAAGCTTTAAAACCGTCATTTAAAACATACGCTAAGCAGATAATTAAAAATGCTAAGGTTTTAGAAACTGAACTAAAAAAGCATGGATTTAAATTGATGTTCGGAGGCACAGATAATCACATGGTTCTTGTTGATGTTTTTGGTTCCAAGGGCGTAACTGGAAAAGAAGCTGAGGAAGCTTTGGATAAAATCGGTATCACCTTGAATAAAAATATGATTCCGGATGATCCCCGCAGTCCTTTTGATCCAAGCGGGGTTAGAATTGGCGTTCCAGCTGTGACGACGCGCGGCATGAAAGAAAAAGAAATTAAAAAAATATGTTTCTGGATCAAGGAAGCAGTTGAAAACCATAAAAATGAAAAGAAACTGAAACAACTGCATAAAGAAGTGATTGCTTTATGCAAAAAATTTCCAATTTATCCTAACACTAAATAAATTGCTTAGTAGTTTTTTATAAAAATTTAAGATAAAAAAATTATGAAGGGGATAATTTTATCAGGAGGAACAGCCACAAGACTTTTTCCTTTAACCTCAACGACATCAAAGCAATTGCTTCCTGTTTATGACAGGCAGATGATTTTTTATCCATTAAATACTCTGATAAAAGCGGGTATAAAAGATATTTTGATAATTGTAGCTCCGGAGCACAGTGGGCAATACATAAATCTCTTAGGTTCAATTTTTAAGAAATTTGGCATTAGTTTGTCTTTTGAGGTTCAAAAAGTGCCCCGCGGTTTGGCGGAGGCTTTTATTTTAGGAGAAAATTTCATCGGCAATAACAATATCGCCATGATTTTGGGAGACAATATCTTTGAGGATGATTTGGGAGAAAAAATAAAAAATTTCAAAGATGGCGGAATGGTTTTCGCTAAAAAAGTACCTGATCCGGAAAGATTCGGAGTAGTCAAGTTCGATGAAAAAGGAAAAGCTGTAGAAGTCAAGGAAAAACCAAAAGATTTTTTAAGTGATTGGGCCATTACCGGCATCTATGTTTATGACAAAAGAGTTTCTGATATTTCCAAAAACTTGTCTCCTTCCGAGAGGGGAGAAATCGAAATAACTGATATCAACAAGAAATACCTGGAAATGGGAGAACTTGCAGTAGAAAAAATTGAGGGAGAATGGCTGGATGCTGGAACCTTTGATTCTCTCCTGGAAGCTGGCAACATTGTTAAGAAAAAAGAACTTTATAAAAAATTCGACCCGATAATAAATCAGGCGATCGAAGAGTTTAATGAAGAACTGAGAACTATAGCCAAGAAAAAATTATTATAATTTAATAACTTAAAAAAGAATAAATGAACAAAAAACCAAAAATTCATCTTGAAACTTTCGAGGAATACTGCACTTCTATTCTACGCTATATAGAATGGATGCTTCATTCTTATTTTAAGAATACTCGGAATATTTCCATAGAAAACATAAAGAAGCATGAAAAAGAAATAAATGCCTATGAAAATTTCAATTATCTGTCACCAATTAATGAAAGTAAAATAACAGTTCTAGATGATGATAAAATAAATACTGCTCCAGCCGAAAAGGCCATCCTTGATGGAAAATTATTATGGGAGCATGCTGCCGCTGGTGAAGCAACTCGTCTAGGTTTGGGTACAAAATATCTGCTTAATCTTTCCAGATTTTCCTTAAACGATATTGTTTCGCATATACGCCAAGAAAATATAAAAGAATTAGAAAAAAAAGGCTTTTCAAAAGCCAAAATAGCCAAAGAAAAAATAAAAATCAATAAAAAAATAAACAGAGATAAAATTTTGAAAATTTGCAGCGTAGATCCTTTAAAAGTGGCGGATATTTCTTTAGGAAACCGACATATGCTGCAAATGGCTTTTGATATAAATGAAATTGCAAAAAGAAACAATCAGGATCCTATAAAAGTTTTAGGCAGACAAACTGCTCTCATCATACTTAACGAACAAACAGCGGAAGAAATTTTAGAAGAATTTAAAAGTTTTAATTTTTTTGGATTGAACCCGAAAAAAATTTATTTCATGATCCAGCGAAGTTTCCATGGCATTTATGTAAAAGAAGGTTGCTTATACTATGATTCTACAACTGAAAAAAATAAAAGGCTTCACAATCATGGGCAACTATTTATGCAAAAAATCCATAACAATGTTATTTTCAGGGTTAATCCAAGAAACACTGGCAAAAAAATATTCATTTCCAATACTGAATTTGAAAAAATATTATCACAACATGAAGATTTGCTCTCATATAATATTGACGATCTAGGTTATCTTACATGCGCGATTGACCTGCCAAGCCTTTCAATGGCTTTGAATTTAGGCAAAAAAGGTTACGCTATGGTAATGGAAATTGTAGGACAGAATCCTCTTAAGCCACAAAAAGGAGGAGCTTGTTTTTTCGACAAGAAGCTAAAGCGCGTGATTATGATTGAGACAAATCAGCTTAAGAATATAAAAAATGAAGATATAAAACATTTAAACAAAAATTTCAATCATTATCCTAACCCGGCAAAATCTTACCGCATTATGAAAGAAAAGGGCCTGCCAATCACTTTCGAAGTAAAAAATACTTTCAATCAAAATGGTGATCCTTGTGACTATTTATACGCTAACCCGGTACAGGGCAATATAAATTTCATGGTAAAAACAGCTTACGTAATGCGTAAAAATCTTAAACCAATTTACAATTGGAAATCGGCCTCTACCACACCTTTGGCTGTAAAGGCTATGTATGAGCAAGACAAACAGCCAGGCTTTAAAGATTTTGTAAAAAAAATAAAAAAGTAATAAAGCAAAAAACCGCCTAGGAGGCGGTTTTTTCATAATAAGTATTGACAAATTTAAAATTTTGTGAAACAATGACAGCCCAAATTGCTAAACATATTTAGTATGTATTGGCTCTATCTTATTATTTTTACGTTCATAGTTTTCGTACCAACCATTATTCAGCGTGGATTTTTTGGCTTTAATGTGACCCAAACTCAGGAATTTACGGTTCTTATTCTTGGCTCTTTCGCTTTTCTTGTTTTCACTATCCAGGAAAAAAGACTTAAAAAGAATGTTTCTGAAAAAAATGATTTTCAACGTAAAGTTAATACTATGCGAAAAGATCTGACAAATTCTTATTCCTACATAGGTGAAATAAATCGCAAGGTAGATATCTTAGAAAGCATAGCCCTAAGCTACCCGGAAAGCTTGGTTATTACGGCTAAGAAACAAAAGGAAGTATACAATTCTATAATGGAGGCTGTCAGGCTTTTTGGGAAATCCGATGAATTTATATTGCGTTTTATATGTACTTCAAGCAAAGAAGTTTTGAAAGAAATAAAAAGTTTTCCAAATGTTTCTATGAGCTTTTCTCTCAAAAATAATGATCTGGAAAATAACTTTTTTGAGTCAGATGAGTTCGTTGTTGTAAATTCCCCTAAAAGCATAGATGATGTTTCTTCCTGCATAATATTAAAAAAGAAAACCCCAAACCAAAGACTTGAGGATCTGGAGATGATACGCACTTTAGTCGCTCAAGCATTATTCTTTTTCATGTTTGTTCGCAAAGAAACAGAAAAAAAGAAACTTTTAAAAAAATAATTTGATTATTTTTTATATAAATTTTATAATACAGAACAGTCTCATAATTATTTATTAATTAAAATGGAAATAATACTTCTGCAAGATGTAAAAAACGTAGGGAAAAAAGGAGAAATAAAGAATGTTTCTGATGGTTATGCACATAATTTTCTCTTGCCAAAAAAATTTGCTAAAATTGCAACACAATCAGCCATAATTCAAACAAAAATAGAAGCTGGGAAAAGAAATCTTCAATTAGCACTTGAGAAACAAGTTGTCCAAAGGTTGGCTGAAGATCTAAAGGGAAAAAAATTTATAATCAAAGCCAAGGCAAAAAAAGGAAAGCTTTTTGGTTCTATCACTTCCAAGGAGATTGCTTTTGAAATAAAAAAGGCTGGTTACAATCTTTCTGAAAAATCCATACAAATTAGCCACATAAAAGAATTGGGTGAAAAACATGTTGATATTGACTTGGATTTTGGCATTAAAACTGAAATAATTTTAGGGGTTGAAGAAGAATAAGAAAGGATATATAATCAAGAAGGTAAAGTTTAAAAAGCACATATCTTGAAAGTCGCAGGGGAGCGGCTTTTTGCTTAATTTAATTCTATGAAAAACAGAAAATACATTTTTGTTATGGGGGGCGTAATGAGCGGAGTAGGAAAAGGAATCACAACTTCATCCATAGGGATGATATTGAAGGCACGCGGATATAATGTTACCGCCATAAAAATAGACCCTTACATAAATGTAGATGCTGGCACGATGAACCCCACGGAACACGGCGAGGTTTTCGTGCTTGATGATGGAGATGAAACAGACCAGGACATGGGGAATTATGAAAGATTTATGAATATAAGTCTTTCCCGGGATAATTATATGACTACCGGACGTGTCTATGAATCTGTCATTCAAAAGGAAAGAAATTTAGAATATAACGGGAAATGCGTTGAGGTTGTACCTCATATTCCCCTTGAGGTTATTGACCGTATTAAGCACGCTGCCAACAAAGCTGATGCAGACGTTACTATTATTGAAATCGGCGGAACAGTCGGCGAATATCAAAATATCTTGTTTTTGGAAGCGATCCGCATGATGAAAATAAAAAACTCTGATGATGTTATTTCTGTAATCGTCAGTTATGTGCCAGTGCCTAATAAGATAGGGGAGATGAAAACAAAGCCGACTCAGCATGCTGTCAGGACTGTCAATGCAGCCGGCGTCCAGCCTGATATAATCATAGCCCGCAGCGAAGTGCCGATGGACCAGCGGCGCAAGGAAAAAATCTCCATGTTCTGCAATGTGCCTGAAGAATGCGTTATAAGCGCGCCTGATATTGAAAGTCTCTATGAAGTGCCTATCAATTTTGAACGCGATAATTTGAGTAAAATTATCCTGAAAAAATTAAGACTCAAGTTAAATAATTCTGATTTGAAGGAATGGGGCACTTTGGTCAGAAACATAAAATCAGCCAAAAAGAAACTAAACATAGGCATAGTCGGCAAATACTTCGGCACTGGTGATTTTGTTTTGAGCGATGCATACATAAGCGTCATAGAAGCCGTAAAACACGCCTGTTTCAAGGCTGGAGTTAAAGCCAATATTGATTGGATAAACAGCGAACTTTTCGAAAAGGATCCGGAAAAAATTTCAACATTAAAAGAATATGACGGCATAGTTGTTCCAGGAGGATTTGGCGCCAGAGGAATAGAAGGAAAATTAAAAGCCATTCAATTTTGTCGCGAAAATAAAATTCCATATTTCGGCTTGTGTTATGGTATGCAACTTTTAGTTGTAGAATTCGCCAGGAATGTTTTGGGTCTCAAAGATGCTAACACTACCGAAATAGACCGTGAAACAAAAAATCCTGTCATAGATATTATGCCGGAACAGAAAAAGAATCTGGAAGACAGTAATTATGGAGCCACAATGCGCCTGGGCGCTTATCCAGCAATTCTTAAGAAGGGAACTATTGCCTATGAAGCTTACGGCAAAGAAAAAATTTCTGAACGGCATAGGCACAGATGGGAAGTTAATCCTGAATACATAGATAAATTGGAAAAAGCCGGCCTGGTATTTTCCGGAGAATCTCCTGACAGCAAACTTATGGAAATCGCCGAACTTCCAAAATCTGAGCATCCATTCTTCTTAGGAGTTCAATTCCATCCTGAATTCAAATCTTCACCTCTTGAATCACATCCTCTATTCTTTGAATTTATAAAAGTAGCTAAAGAAAGGAATAAGAAATAACTTATTTACAAATTATGCCAATTACACCAGGAGAATATCTTGATATAGTTAATGAGGATGGAAACTTAACTGGAGAAAAAGAAATGCGCAGCGTTGTACATGTCGAAGGATTATGGCATAGAACTGTTCATGTGTATTTTTACAAAATAAAAAATAAAAAATTAGTATTCTTGTACACCTAAGGTCAAAACTTAAAGATCAGGATCCTGACAAATGGGATACTCGTTTTGGAGGACATGTTAATACAGGAAAAGAAATACAAGAAGCGGTAGTTAGTGAAATACAAGAAGAAGTAGGGGTTAATATAAATCCAAAATATTTATTAAAAGGAGAAATAAAAAAATACGACGGCGGTAATAATAAGGAATTTTGCTATGTTTTTTATTATAACTTTTTAGAAAATGATGAGGTATTTAATTTTAATGATGGAGAAGTTCAGGAAGTAAAATGGATGAGCCAAGATGAAATTATAAAATCTATCGATAAAAATCCTGAAAAATGGTCCACAAAAAAGTATGATTTTATGGAAGTTATGAAATATTTAAAAAACAGATTATAAAAAAGAAACCTTATAAAAGATTTCTTTTTTATAATTTTTCTATAAGTTATTAGCTATAAACTTAAAAAATAGTTTATCTGATTCTTCCTTTTTCTGCCATCAAATGTTTTCTATTCTTTCGGCTGATGATAACTTTTCCGCCTGGTTTGCGTGGACCTTTTTTCTTACCTGGTTTTCTGGTCTTGAGGTTTACGCGGAGTTTAAGCCCGGCTTTCTTGGCTCCGGTTTTCTTAGGTTTAATTTCAACAGGTTTCTTTGAAGCAACAACACTGACAAACTGGCGATAAACCAATTGGCCTGTATAGTTACGAACTTTTTTATTTACAAATTTCACTGTTCCATCAATAAGCGCCATCAATGTGTCATCATTGCAGCGTTTAACATTGTTTCCTGCATGGAATTTTGTTCCACGTTGTCGTACAATAATGTTACCAGTTTTAACTTTTTGGTTACCAAAAATTTTAACACCTAGCCTTTTTGAACGCGAATCGCGTCCGAGTTGAGTAGAACCTCCTGCTTTACGATGTGCCATATTTTTATAAAAATATGTTAATATTAATAAAGTCTAAGCCGTATATAAAAACATAAAATAACCAATGGCATGATCAGCGCAAATCTGATCGGGGTATTAAATATTCTTATCAACTTATACGGAATTTATTCTAACAAATTTACCAAATATGTCAACGAGTGTATTTGCCAAAATAAGGGAATTTTTTCTAAAAAACGAGCAAAAAATAGTGCTAATTGTGGCTTTTTGCCTTGTTTCAGCTATTTCTTACGAATTTGGAATTTTACAAGGTCAAAAATGGCAACAAAAGCCCCTTATTATTGAGAAACCTGTCAACATATCTGAAGAGCAAAAAACCCTAAATTCAGCCAATTATGAGCCTTCTGGGACAGTTTTAGGTGCCACCTCACAAACAACAGTTGACAACACTGGCTCTCCTTCAAATATGGCAAAATGTGCCTATGTTGGCAGTAAGAATTCCAACAAATTTTACCCGCCGACCTGTTCATATGCCAAGCGCATAAAACCGGAAAATGTGGTATGTTTTAAGAGTGCCGAAGAAGCTATCGGACAGGGAAGGACGGAAAGCAAATGCAATTAAATAAATTATGAAAAAAAGAGTATTTATAATTCATGGTTGGGGCGGGGGACCGGAAGGCGCATGTTTGCCATGGCTTAAAAATGAATTAGAAAAAATCGGATATGAAGTTGTTGCACCTCAAATGCCGAATACCGATGAACCCGCTGTTGAAGAATGGATAAATCATATTTCTGAAATTGTTGGCACGCCTGATGAAGAGACTTATTTTGTCGGACACAGCATCGGCTGCCAGGCAATCATGAGATATCTGCAGACTATGGATCATAAAATTGGCGGAGCTGTTTTTATTGCCGGCTGGTTTGTGCTGGAAAATCTGGAACCGGAAGAAATAGAAATTGCTGCGCCATGGACTCAAAATAATATTGATTTTGAAAAACTCAGAAAAATTTCACAGAATTATGCTGAAATCATTTCCGACAATGATCCTTTCGGCGGTTTTAAAGAAAATAAGAAAATATTTTCAGAAAAGTTAGGTGCTAAAATTATTGTTTTGAACAATGCCGGACATATTGAAAACGCAGAATTGCCAGTCGCATTGGAAGAATTAATAAGAATTGCAAAATAATTAATAAATAAATTTTTTAATAATATGAACAAGAAAATGATTGTGATTTCTCTCGGGGGATCGCTGATCGTGCCGGAGGAAATTGACTGGAAATTTTTGAAGCAATTCAAGAAAATAATTGAAGGAAAGATTAAAAAAGGATTCCGTTTTATCATCGTCACGGGAGGAGGGAAGACTGCCAGAAAATATATTGAGGCTAGTGCTAAAGTCGGAGATATTGACGCTGAGGATAAAGATTGGGTCGGCATACATTCAACCAGGCTGAATGCGCATTTCATAAGGACAATTTTCAAGAAATATGCCCATCCGACAATCTGCACAAATCCCTATGACTTGGAAGGATTTTTAAAAGCCAAAGAATATATTTTGGTGGCTGCCGGATATCGCCCGGGAAATTCCACTGACTATATTTCCATACTTTTAGCTAAACATTTTGAAATCAAAAAAGTAGCCAATCTTTCCAATATTGATTATGTCTATGATAAGGATCCAAAAAAATACAAGGATGCCAAAAAAATAAAGGAAATTTGTTGGATTGATTTCCAGAAAATTGTCGGCAATAAATGGGATCCGGGTTCCAATGTGCCTTTTGATCCTGTCGCTTCCAAATTGGCAGCCAAAGAAAATATTGAAGTTGCTATTTTTAACGGAAAGAAACTGAAAAACTTGCAAAATTATCTTGATGGGAAAAGATTCATAGGAACAGTGATAAAATAATTTTCTAATCTTTAAACTAACGAATTAGCTTTTTAGAAAAACAACCCTCATGGGTTGTTTTTGGTAAAGCTATTTTATCTTATTGTATTTCAAAAGAAAATATAAAGCAGCATAAAATAAAATTGAGATAGCCCCAGCAACTATAATAAAACCAATAATAACCGGCAAGGCTAAATCCAAAAATATAACCTTACTTAAGAAATATCTATATCCCAAATGATAAGTTTGATCAAATTGACTGACAAGCTGACTGGGTTTCACGTTGAATAAAAATCCTCCAACAGCCGCAGCCAGAGGAAGCGTGGCAATAGTACCCCACATGTTTGTTGCTAAAGCGCCTGATGTTGCCGAAGCTCTGTTAAAACGAAAAATTGTTGCCAGAACAATAGCTGCCGTAATTCCTTCGCCGGGTATTATTCCTAAAAAAATTCCCAATGCAAAACCGGCTGCAATTTTGTGCGGCGTATCTTTAAGTGTAAAAAACTTAAGAAAGAAAGCCCTGATTTTTTGGTAAGTATCTTTTATCATATATGTTATTGTACAATAGACAGGAGCAATTTGAAACACTATAATAAAAACAAAGAATTAACTGCAAATTTATGGCATTAGTATTTGATATTGAAACGATAGGAGAGAATTTTGACGCTCTTGACCAAACGACCCAGGAGGTTCTTACACGTTGGATAAAAAGAGAATCAGATACTAAGGAAGAATATGAAAAAGCTCTGGAGGATCTTAAAAACGGACTTGGATTTTCTCCGCTGACTGGAGAAATCGTGGCTATTGGTGTTTATGATACTGAAAAAGATAAAGGTGCTGTATATTTTCAAGCTCCAGATGGAAAAGTAGATAATTCAGAAATGGGTAATATCAAATACAGAGTATTGGGAGAAAAAGAAATTCTGGAACAATTCTGGAATCTAGCTGAAAAATACAATGAGTTCGTAAGTTTTAATGGACGCATGTTTGACGTGCCTTTTCTAATGATACGCAGCTCTATAAATGAAATAAGACCGTCAAAAAATCTCCTAGCTAACCGCTACCTGTCAAGTCAACCTAAAAACGCCATGCATATTGATCTCTTGGATCAATTTACTTTCTATGGCGCCGTGAGAAAAAAGGGTAATCTACATCTTTGGTCACGCGCTTTTGGCATAAAAAGCCCAAAAGCCAGTGGCATAACTGGTGATGATGTGGGAAAACTATTTAAAGAAAAAAAGTTTTTCGAAATTGCCAAATACAATGCCGGCGATCTCATAGCGACCAAGGAATTATATGAGAATTGGGAAAAATTTATAAAATTCTGATTATTTTTTCTTAACAGTCAGACTTTTAGTTTCTTTATCTACAGCTTTTGCATTTTCAACTTTTTTTTGCACGGAAGGGGAAAGAACGCCCATTATATTTTTTAGAGCAATGCCATCAACTTTCAGTATTACATCCCATTTATCCAAAGGTTCCAGGATATCCCGGAGCTTTTTTTCATCGTATTTGTAAGTTTTCCTGATTGACTGTGCAATAACTCCTTCTTCGCCAAAAACCCTTTCAACGCCTTCCTGCTGCATATACTGGGTTATTTTTTCCTGGAGTTCTGCCAGTCTTTCTTTAGTGGAAGTAATAGCTGATTTTAAATTTATATAGTCGCTAATAGCCGCATTGATTTCCGCTGTATCAATTTTCCTTTCTTCTTTGAATTTATGCTTCCACATCGGACAAATTTTCTGATAGCCGCACCAATCACAGAGCGGCGTTACATTTGGTTCAAATTTTCCTTCTTCAATAGCTGCAATGACATCCAGGAAAATTTTATTGGCATTTTCCAGCTGCTCTTTTGTTCGTGTAGAACTCAGTTTTACTCCATGCTTGAGATAATAAAGACTGACTGTAATTTTATCTAAATTTTTTATTTCTTTTGGATAGCGCGCCAAAAATGCATTCAGATAAATAGACAACTGCAGATCATTGTCTACTTTTTCCTGGGATGGCATTTTTTTGGTTGTTTTATAATCAATAATTTCATATCCATCTTCAGTTTTGTCTATGCGATCAATTATCCCGGAAGTAATATGTTTTGATCCGTCAGGAGAATCAATTTCAACTGCAAACCGGCTTTCCAAATCAACTATGTTTGCATCCGCCGGATTATTTTTCTTGTAATAATCCTGGATCATGGCTACACCTTGGGAAAAAGCCGATCTTTCCTCCAGCTCATTTTCAAAAACATCACTGTTCCAATTTTTGGAAAAATAATCCAGAGCTTCTTCAAGTTTTGGCTGAAGCAGGGAAGGAGAATGGATAAATTTCAGAGTAGCGTGCATCAGCGTGCCGAAAACAGCCTCTTTGCTCTTAGGCTCTTTTATCTTGTCTACATTCTGAAATTTATATTTCAGCGAGCAATTTTGGTATGTATCCAGCGCTGAATAGGAAATACGCATTTGTTTATTTTTTTAGTTCGTACTTTTTAACCATAGTAATTATAACAGGCTAGGGAATTGACAGCAATTTAATATCGTCTTATTATTAAAGCATACTAAATTAGTAGGGATTAAATATGCAATTTTCAACTAAAGCAGGGTATGGACTGAGAGCTATAACCAATTTGGCTAAATGTTTTCCTGAACAAAAAACTATAAAAGAAATCGCCAAAGAAGAAAATATTTCCCAAAAATACTTGGAACGTATTTTGGGTATTCTAAATAAAAATAATTTAGTGATTAGCCATAAAGGAAAGAGCGGTGGATATATTCTGGCCAAAAATCCAAAAAAAATAAATGTTGGGGAAATTATTGAAATATTAGAAGGAACAATAGCTCCTATGAGATGTGTGGGTCAGTTTTGTTCAGCTAAAAAAAGGTGTCCATCCAGCATAGTCTGGGATAAACTAGGAAAACAAATAAGAAAGACTTTATACAATATAAAATTAAGTGAATTAATAAAATAATTCTTAGTTAATGCTAAAAAACCTATGAATAAGAAACGGATTTATTTAGACTATGCAGCTACAACACCAGCCGATCAAAAAGTTTTAAAGGCTATGTTGCCTTATTTTTCAGAAAAATTCGGCAATGCTATGTCTGTGCACGGTTTCGGACAGGAAGCTTTGGAGGCTGTTGATAATTCACGCGCAGAAATCGCCAATTTTTTTAATTGTTCGCCTAGTGAAATTATTTTTACTTCTGGCGCAACAGAAAGCAATAATTTAGCCATAAAGGGAAGCATACACTCTTTTTATTCAATTCCCAGAAAAGCAGGAGAAAAACCGCATATTATTACCACTAAATTCGAGCATCATTGTATTTTAGATGCTTGCAAAATAGTTGAGAAAGATGGCTTAGCCCAAATTTCATATATTTCGCCAGGTCGCGATGGCATTGTGTCTTTAAAAGAAATTGAAAAAGCTATTCAGCCAAACACTATTCTTATTTCTGTTATGTATGTAAACAACGAAGTTGGAACTGTGCAACCTATAGCAGAAATTGGAAAAATGCTGGAGAAAATAAATAGTCAAAGAATCGGCAATAAATTGCCTCACATATCATTTCATACCGACGCTACGCAGGCAGTTAATTATTTCAATTGTAATGTTAATGATCTCAATGTAGACCTACTTTCCATATCCGGACATAAAATATACGGACCAAAGGGCGTTGGCCTGCTTTATGTGCGCAAAGGAACTCCTATAAAACGCATCCAGGATGGTGGCGATCAGGAATATAAGATGCGTGCCGGAACCCATAATGTTCCGGGAATCGTGGGGCTTAGCATGGCTATCAGCATGATAAAGACTCCGGAAATGCAGAAAAAAATAAAAGAAATAAAAAGTCTGCGTGATTATACAATAAAAAGAGTGCTGAAAGAAATTCCAAAATCATATCTGAATGGCTCAGCTGAAAAACGTTCTCCTAACAATGCCAACTTCAGATTTGATGATGTAGAGGGAGAGGGCTTGATTCTTTCACTCGACATAGAAGGAATTGCCGGTTCAACAGGTTCTGCCTGTTCTTCTGGAGCCCTAGAGCCATCGCATGTGCTTCTCTCATTGGGACTTAAGCATGAGCAGGCACATGGAAGCCTTAGAGTCACATTTGGCAAGCATACAACTAAAAAAGAGATTGATATTTTTATAACTAAGCTTAAGGAAATTGTGAAAAGACTGCGAAAAATTTCCGGCAACGTTATGAAAGAATTTAAATAATTAAAATAATTTTATGAATTTAAGATATTCTAAAAAAGTCATAGAGCATTTTACCCATCCGCATAATCAGGGAGTAATAAAAAATCCTGACGGAGTTGGCATCGTTGGAAATCCCAAATGCGGAGACATTATGCGCATGTATATAAAAGTTTACAAAAATAAGAAAGGTGGGGAAATAATTAAAGATGTTAAATTTGAAACTTTAGGTTGCGGTGCAGCTATTTCCACATCTTCCATTGCCACCGAAATGTCCAAAGGCAAAAGCCTGGACGAAGTTATGACTATCACAAACAAGCAAGTCGCTGATGAACTTGGCGGTTTACCAGCAGCAAAACTGCATTGCAGCAATCTGGCCGCTGACGCACTTCATAAAGCGATTGAAAATTATAAGTACCGTAATAAAAAAACATCAAACAAAAACTATGGCAAAATTAAGAAAACTTAAACATCAAGACAAGAAGAGAGTTGAAAGACTTCTCTGCCAGCTGACAGGAAAAGAGACGAAGATAAACATAAAATCCCTTATAAAAGACAAGGGCTGTAATTGTATTGTTATTGAAGAAAATAAACAGGTAATAGGTTTCGGATCATTGATAGTCCATCAAGTTCCTTGTGAGGGTTATGTGGCAAGAATAGAAGATGTTGTCATAGACTCTGCCTGGAGGGGGAAGGGGCATGGGAAAAGGCTTACAAAAGAACTTATAGCCATAGCAAAAAATAAAAAAGTAAAAAAAATAAATTTAACCAGCAATCCCAAAAGGATAACAGCCAGAAATTTATACAAAAATATGGGATTTGAAATTTATAATACCGGAGTTTTTAAAATGGATCTATAAATTAGGGAACAATGGTCATTTGGCAGAAAAATGGCCTTTCTTTGTATGTATACTACGTCGCACAATATATCTTTTGCGACATTATATCTAAATATAAACCCCTCTAGTAATCCTTTTAACCGCTTTACTCTTTACTAAATAGCCTTTTTACATTTTCCAGAAATTAAAATTATAAAAATATTTTTTCTTATTTCTCTCTGTTTCCTATATATCTACATATGTCCAAACCTTTTTATTTTTTAATTTTTAATTTCAAGCAACTCTTAGATACATATATGTATACTCCTTTGTACCCATTTCTTTCAGAAATTGCCTCTTTCTAAAAACTTTACCTATTTTGAATACACTGAGGCATACATCTACCTATCCAAAAAACTACTCAAACCAGGCAGAAGCAAAAATGGCTAACAGGAGATATGTCTATGTATTCCCGATTTCCATTATTTTAAAAATATTTTTAAAAAAATAAAAAAAATAAAAAAATATTTTCAGAAATAAAAAATAAAAAAATCAGACCTTAAAAAAATCTGAATCAGTAGGGAAGAGCTGCTTTTAAAAATAATTTATAAGATATTTATTTTATATTGCCTTATAGCTATAGAACTATATATTCTTCCCTTTTTTATAACCTATTATATTATGTCGCACAACCTTTAATAGGTGATTCAAGTAAAATTAATTATATATTATCATCTGATCTATTGAAGTTTTACTGGAAGAACCTAAGGCACCCACCAAAGCTCTTGAAGTATCCAAGAATATATTGGCTCCAAAGTATGGATCATGAACCACATACTTCCCTGCTGCGTCCTTATGGTGAATCACAACATAATGTCCCTGACTGCCGTTGCTTTTTTTAATATATACAATGACAGGATTACCCTTTTTGATCTGGCTATCAATAGTTGACCAACTTACATTTCCATGAGACTTGCTGGAAATTAAGGATACTTTAGGACTTGACCATGAACTTGGCCAGTTTATAAGATCGCCATAAAATATGGGCTTACTGGCAAGATATCCAGGTGTTATGGAACCTCCATGTTCAGTGAAAACCATGGCTACAGAAGTCACTGCACATCCGTAATTTTTCATCTTAGTTCTTGTATTTCCTATGTTTTTATTGCCCCATCTACTGTCCCATTGTGAATAATACCAGCTGGTTGAAGCAAAGTATTTTGAATCAGGTTTGGGATATGAATCTGCACTAAGTCCGCTGGCGGAAAAATAATCATCTATGTTTAACAATTCATTCTTTTGTGCTTCAATCTTAGCCAAAAGCTTCTGATAACGCTGTTCTTCGCCTTGAGTTTCACTCAGAAGACTCTGTTTTTGATCTTTTATCGAATTCAAATCATCATTTTTTTCCTGCAATTCTTGATTCTTGCTCAAAAATTCACTTTTTTTCTGATCAAGCTGATTGTTTTCTTCATTCAGATCCTCCTTGATTTTTTTGATTATATCAATCAGCTCCTTTATTTTATCTCCTGTCTGTGAAATCCTGTCTTCTTTTACCATAAAAGATTTCAGATTTCCGCCGGAAAGGTACGTGAAAAAAGGACTTGTGTTGCTTGATTCATAATAAACCTGCATGATCTGACCGAGCAATTCTTTATTCCCTTCAATCATAGCTTCATTTTCTTTTATCTCTTTCTGTATTCTTATTATTTGGTCGTTTAAATCTTCGATTTGTTTTGAAATCATTTTCATCTGATTTTCTATCTGCCCTATACTGGCATCTGTTATAGATATCTGGTTGCTTAATGTCTCTCCTTGTTTTTGCTTGATCTCAATAATCTTTCTGTAGGTCTCGGCTTTTTCATCTAGTTCTTTTAGTTCTTCTTTGTCATCTGCAGAAAGAGAGCCTGTACCTGAAATATTGTTTATGCTCTCAGCTTTGACCCCGCAAAAAATTAAAAAGGCAGCAAAAAACAACATTGCTCCCATGAGAAATTTAATTTTATCCGTAAAGCTGTTTTTTATTTTTATATTCATCTGCACTTTTAAACTTATATTAATCCCAAGGCCTGATTGATGCGTTTTAATGTTTCTTTTTTGCCAATCACCCAAGCAACTTCAAATGGTGAGGGTGATTTTTTTTCTCCCGTTAGAGCTACTCTAAGGGGCCACAATAAATCCCCTCGTTTTTCTCCTGCAGCTTCCAGCAGCTTCTCTTCTAAATTTTTCAAATTCCAGTTCTCGCCGGAAATTCCAGCCAGGACTTTTTCCGAAGTTTCCAGTGAATTTTTAATCTCCTCATCGGTAATTGATTTCCAGCGCAGCATCTCTTTATTGCACGAAATATCCTGAAAGAAAAATTTATTCTCCTCTCCGACATCTGAAAATTTTATGAGTCTGTCTTTTTCTACTGTCAGAACTTTTTTCAAATACTCTGCTGATTTTTTTTCTTGCTGAGCATTAGTATAAAAATCCTTCTTCTCAAAAAATCGCAGTGCATTTTTATATAGATCTTCATCACTCATTTTTTTAATATATTGCGCATTGATCCAGTCTAATTTTTTCAGGTCAAAAATCGCTCCGGCTTTATGGACTTTTCCAAGCTCGAATTTATCAATCAATTCTTGTATTGAAAAAATTTCCTGCACACTTCCCTCCCCTGGATTCCATCCCAAGAGTGCTACGAAATTAATGATTGCTTCTTTAAGATATCCTTTGCTGATATAATCTTCCACCGACACATCCCCCTGCCGTTTGGAAAGTTTGGATTTGTCAGAATTCAAAAGCAACGGTAAATGTGCAAATTCAGGAATTTCCCAGCCAAAATTTTGGTACAATTGAACATATTTTGGAGTACTGGAGACATATTCCTCGCCACGGATAACATGAGTAATCCCCATCAGATGATCATCGATGACATTGGCAAAATTATAAGTCGGATAACCGTCCGATTTAAGAAGCACTTGGTCATCCAATAAATCATTTTTTATTTTTACTTTTCCGCGGATTAAATCTTCATATTCCGTAAATCCCTCCGTGTTTATTTTTTGGCGGATGACATATTTTTCTCCTTGTTCGATTCTTTTGGCAGTTTCTTCAACGCTTAATTTCAGGCAACACTTGTTATACATCGGGGCTTGTTTGCTGGCTATCTGTTCATTCCTCATCTGTTCAAGTTTTTCCGGCGTGCAGAAACAATGATAAGCCTTGCCACTTTCAACAAGTTCGTCGGCATATTTTTTATATATATCCAGACGTTCCGATTGCACATATGGCCCGAAATCCCCTTTCTGCAAAACTTTTCCATTTTCAATAAAAACTCCTTCAGAATATTCAAAGCCTGCCCAATTTATAATATCAATAAGTTTTTCTAAAGCATCCTGGACATATCTTTTTTGGTCCGTATCTTCAATCCTCAGAATAAAATCGCCTTTATTTTTTTTAGCAAAAAGATAGGCATAAAGCGCAGTACGGAAATTGCCGACATGCATATAGCCGGTCGGCGACGGTGCGAAACGTACTCTTACTTTTTTTTCTGAACTTTTCATTTGTTTGGAAAATAATATTTTTACCGGAAAAATTACAACGGCATTGATTATTCTTTTTATTCTTTTTGGCTGTAAAATGAGCCTCCAAAGCCATTCTAAGCCAAGATTTTGCATTATTTTTGGGGCACGCTTCACTTTTCCGGTGATAAAATCAAAACTGCCACCTATTCCTATGGCCAATCCGATTATATCATTTTTCAGAGAATTAATAAACTTTTCCTGCTCTGGAGCCCCGAAATTGCAAAAAAATAAATTACTATCCGAATTTAGAAGTTTATAACCAACACTTCGTGGATCAATATCATCTCCGAAAAATTGTACATTAGGGTATTTCAAACTTAAAGCACTTTTTACTTCTTTATAGGAACTTAGTCCGTTCTTGTTTACGGCCAAAAATACCGAAAAATTTTTTTCATCCGCAATTTTCAAAATTTCATGCATCAAGTCAGCTCCTGGCATTCTTTCTTTCAGCCATTTTCCGAATCTTAAAAAAGCAAACTTGATTCCTATCCCATCTCCAATATTAAGATCACAAGAATTTAAAATATTTTTAAATTCTTCATCTTTTTGTGTTTCCAGTATGAATTCTGGATTTACAGTTGCAATCTGATGGAATTTTCCGTCACTCAAAAATAATTCTATTTTTTCAAGAATTTCTTTTTTGGAAAAATTATCAATCCTGATTCCTAAAATATCCATATCCTTATCACAAAAGAATGCACTCTTCTAGTTTATTATATTCCGACTCTCCGCCTTTGCTTTCCATAACAAAAACTGAATCTGCCGTCATAGCCAAATTTATTTTTTCATCAATAACCGGTTTTTTTGGAAGTTCATCCCATTTTAATTTTCTTATCCTACCCAGAGTTATGTGCGGCCTGAAATTTTTGTGTTTTTGAGGATGCATCCCAAGAGCATCTTCGATTGCCTCGTTCAGTCTTCCGAGTTCTGGATTTGGTTCTCCACTCAGCCAAATCATTTTAGGATCTTCTGTACTAGGGCCCAGTTCAATACTGTTAAAATTTATTTCAAAAGATTCAAAATTATCAGTGACTTCCCTAATTTTCTGACAAATTTCGGGAATAATGCTTTCATCGACATAACCGATAAAAGAAACGGTTATGTGCAAATTATTTTCCTTAACCCATTTGACCGGCAAAGCAGGCCACTGGGTGGTCTTTTCTATAAGTCTTTTCCTCATTTGTTGCGGAATAGCTATTTCTACAAATATCTTTTTCTTATGCATAACCTTTATTATTGCTTAAAAAGCCTTTTTATGGAGTCAGAATAGCATCTTTTAGTCATAATTACAACAAAAAACCCGGCATTTCTCGTAAAATTTACTTGTTTCAAATTTTTTAGCAAATAAAAATAGGGCTAAAGCTATTCAGCTTAAAGCCCTATTTTCTCTCCTCCCGTTTGTTTTTCTGTTTCAATCCTCCAAGGGTCTGTACGATATCATCGAAGGAAAAAATCGGAGATATGGCACATCAGTTATTACTTCGTATCCGAGTTTTAATTTTACAACATACAACATTGGCACCTCCTGTTTCTGACTTAAAAGAATATTGCGTAAATTTTTAACTTTATTTCAAAAACTCTTATTATCTTTTCCAGCACCTGAATTATGATGCTTGTTTTCCACTGTTTGATTTTTTCCATTAGATTCTCCTTTTGGATTTATTATTAAAAGAACATCCCAATATTATAGGCTAAATATTATTTATTGTAAACAGTAAAAATCTTTAGAAATTTACAGGCAAAGAATATGATTCGGCGTTCTGTGGAAGGCCGGATGGATTATCTTTTTCAAAGATAATTTTTCCGCTCTTCGCACCTTCGGCACTAAAGTTAATGCTTCCTTTAAAAGGCACGAATTCAGTTGTCATCCAGTTTCCATCCAGGGAAACCACATTTCCCTTCCCTAATTCTTTTCCTTTTTCATCCACGATTTTTACAGGAAAAGTTCCTTCAAAATACCAGCCACTGGCCTGGCCAGAAACTATGACTGGACTTGTAATTTTATCATTTGATTTGGGAAAATAAACCCGCAAGGTTTCTGGCTGTTTTTGTTCCGGCTGACTGGAAGAGATTTTCCCACAAGGTTCTTTGGGCATTGGAGCAGAAGGATTGCCATGTTTAACCCATTTATTCTCATTGCAAACCCATCCATCTTCTGGACCGCTAAAAAATCTGACGGCCAGAATGATCAAAAACAATAAGGCAACTGCACCAATAATTATCAGGGATGTTTTTTTCATATGAATATAGGTTTGTAATATTATTTTGCACTTTGGATTTTTTCTGCAAATTTTTTGGCAATTTTGACTAGTTCTTCTCCAGTCACCGCATCATCAATAGCTTTCATTCTGATATATTTGTCATCGCCCAATGACAGAGCAACCAGCCAGATTTTGTTCACATTATTGCGGACCACGAAATTATCCATGCCAATGGAAGAATCATTCGTGTATTTACTGCCGCCCTTTTCATTTGAAATTCTGTCTTTGGCAAAATCTTTAGTGTCATATACAACTACGATTTTTGGTCCGCCCGGTTTCTTGGCTCCGGAATAACTCTTTTCATAGCCATCTTCATACTTAGTGTAATAATAGCAAGTTGGATCAACAAGATCTGATTTTTCGACTTTAGCGATTGATTTTCCCAAGGCGCTTTCCACTATCTCTTTCGGAAAATAATTGCAAATATCCGCAATGCCACCCGCTTTTGCATCTTCTTTGGCGCTAGTTTCACCGCTGTTCGTTTTTGAACCGGAAGAAGTTTCGCTTTTTTGCCCGCAACCCGAAAGAACAAAAACTGCTACTAAAATTAATACTGGTAAAATAAGATTTTTTTTCATATTTTTTACTTATTTAATTATTAGCTAGCTAGTCCAGTTTGAAGCTTGAAATGACCTCGTTAAATTGAAATGCTTTGCTGGCTTCTGCATTGCTGCTCCCTAAATCGCTGGGGACATTCTGCCATGAAGAGTAAGCAAAAACATATTTATCATTTTTTGTAATATATTTGGGAGAAAAATTATCTGATGACGCCATTGGCCAATTCTGCGGAGTATATATAAGAATTCTTAGAGGTATTGCCATATATCCAGAATTTGACCATTTTGGATCCTTAGTCGGCAACTGAATAGCTATTGTTTCTGCAATTCCACCAATAACGTCTTCTTTTTCAGTTTTATAACCCTTCCACGCATCAGTAAAAGTAATTTCAAACCCGTATTCTTTATTTTTATATATACGCCAATCAGCTTGTGCATTTATTGTATCCGTAAATTTAAATGTAGAAATAATCTGGTTAAATATTTTATTTTCATCTGCATCCAGATGGATGCCTACCATATTGAAAAAATTTCCATCGTCAAGCGTTACCCAAAAATTAGAGTACTCTGATCCGTCAAAACCGCTTATTTCTATAAATCTGTATGCAAACCCATTTCCGAATTTTGTCTCTTGAATATCATTATTCTTTATTATTCCGCTTTCCTTATCCCAGCCATATTCTTCGCTTAAAAAATCTCTCACCTGCAATTTTTTCTCATTTTTTATAATTCCAAAATTTATGCTATCCGTGCAGCTGTAATCCCCTCCCTCAATATTGCCACAAGCCTTCTGTTTTTCAGGCTCCAAATTACTGCAAGAAGTTTTTCCATTGTTACAATTTTCTGCAACGCCATCAGATGCAATGTTTGCTTTCCAATCTTTTGGATATTTAAACTCGAATCCATATTCTGCATTTGCATATGTCTGCCAACCTGCAATTTCATCAACCACTATCTGATTTGCAACTGGTTTTACTGATTTATTATTGTTTACTATCGGCTGTTGGCTGATGCTTTTTCCCTGCCACCAGAAAATTGCACCGATAATAATAGCCACGAGCAAAATAATTCCGATTGCAATTTCGCTGGCGATTTTTTTGTTAAGCATATTTTTGTTTTTTAAAATTATGTTTAAATTATATGATTTTTTAGTTTTTTTGAAAAGGAGTCATCCAATGATTTATTTGAGATGCAGGAAGCAGTCACAGGGTTTCTTGCGGAGAATTATTTTCTGCTCCGCAATGGTGTTGATGAAAACTTTTTGTCCGCCTTGTCCGACAGCCAGTTTTTTGTCCAAGGGAGAATGATGATGATAGCCGCGCCGCAAAAATTCCCGGATCAGGGTCTCGTGCCTTTCAAAAAGCGCCTTCTGTTTGCCGACCCATCGGAGCGTTTCCGGATGGCGGGAATATCCGCCTTTTCCGCCGTGCTTGGTCAGAATATTCCAAAGACCATGAAGTTCCCTGTGTTCCGCCAAAAGGTGTTTCCGGCAAAGATGTTTTGGATGTATGTCCCAAACCCGCATAATTAGATAGAATTATTTGCCTAAATTCAGATAAGTTATTGTCAGCTGCAAGACTGTAGCAAAAGAAACCCAGAGAAAATAAGGAACATTAGCATAGACAATCCAGCGATAATGCGGCCAGATAGCGATCAGCGCCCAAATAAGAGTTCCCAAAACCAGCAGAATGTCGCCCGCAGCCAGATAGTTATTTTTGAGTCCGAACTGTAAAGGAGTGAAAGCAAAATTGAAAACCAGATTGAGCGCAAAGGGCAAAGCCACCATCCAAGGCAATTTGCCGGTGAAAGTTTTCAAAAAAACCGTCCCGAATGTGAACGCTATGATGATATATAAAACTGTCCAGACGGGACCGAAAATCCAGCTGGGCGGAGACCAGGATGGCTTTATTAAAGTTGAATACCAATTGTATGCGTTGTTCATATTTTTATTTATTAATTTATTAAGCAGAAACTAAAAGAGCTTTTCTAAAAATTATGGAAACGATAAAAATAGCAATAAAAAATAAAAAACCCATGACACAAGTTGGAAGGCCGAAAAAGTATGCGCTTGGTCCATTCTGCAAAAATAAAGGCAATTCCCCTATCGAAAAATATCCAGAAAAAATTACACCGGCAAATGAAGAAAAGAATAGTGATTTTGACAAAGATTCGACATTCCATTTATTGAAAAACAGAAGCAAAGAAAAAATAAGCAATAAGCAGAACATTATAAATCCGAAATAACAAGCTGGGAATCCCAGAAACAGCGGGCATGTTTCTCCGAAAGCACAGACAGAAGAAAACATTTTAATCCAACTCATATATCCTGAAAATAAAAATCCTGCCACTGAAAAAATTAGAAAGAAAACTTTGAAATTTTTATATTTCATATTTTTATTTATTAATTATTTTTCTATTTTATTTCTGGCGTTCCAATAGGCACAATGGTCGCAATCCGCTCCTGATTTTGGAATCCGATCGCTGTCCAGGCATTTTTTGATTTCAAAAAGCGTTTTTTCCACCCAGGAATCATCGCCCTTATGTTCAATCAAATTAATATCAAACTCTATTTTTTTATCAAAAGCCTGTCGGTCCATTTTACCTGTGCAATAAACAAAATAGCCGGTATCGGAAACTTTCAGGCCATTCTGACGCAAGAGCCACTGATAGATTTCCATTTGGCGCTTGTAGCCATTTTGCCATTCCTTGTCCAGAGCTTTGACTGCTTCATCCTTGGCTGTCGCCTTGTAGTCAACGACAATGTATTCTTCTTTACCATTGATCCACAAATCGTCAATCGCGCCTGTAACCAGAAGTTCGGTCGGTTCATGCAGATATTTCACGCCGCCGAAATTTCTCCGCCACTCATCAAGTTCGGCATGCGACATCGGCCGGGCATCAATGCCATATTCTTTCTGCAGAGGATGCTGCTCATTTTTTACCCGATAGGAATCGAATTCCTGCTTCAAAAGATAGTCCACTGCACTGTTTATGGAAAACGGAAATCCTGGCACTCGTTTCACACCCAGTTTGTTGTCCAGATAAAAACATCTCGGACATTCCAGAAACAAATCGATTTTTGATCGGCTCAATTTCCAATTTTTTCCTCCGTAGTTCCAGGAAGCATCCCTGTTTGGATTATAATATTCAGACATATACCTTAAAAATGAGTAAATAATTAATTATTTATTTATAAACTTATATTTCATTCTGTACTTGGGATGAAAAACAACCTCATAATGATTAAAAAAACCAATATAACCTACTATATTAACCGCATGCTTTTTTTCTGTAAAATCAATTTTTTCTTCATAAATATTTTTATCATTTAAAATACTCATGAGAATCTTGACTCGATAAGCGTAAAATGGAATGAGCCTTTCGCTTTCGAAACCTTTGACCTTTTTCCCTTTTTTCCAATCAATTCCGATTGCTTCAGCTATTTCACTGCTGAAAGAAGAGGAATCAGCACCGGTATCGGCCACAGCTAAAGTCATTATGGACTGCATGGTTTTTGGATTATATAAAATAACCGGTAAATAATAGCAGACATCGAAGTTTCCAATTCTAGTAAAAAGCGGCCGTTTAATTTTTTCCCGATAACATAGAAGGTCTTTTAATTTTTTCGCATAATATACCTTACCTTTATTATCTTTCATCTTATCAAAATCAACTACGGACCACTCACCTAAATGGCTAAGTGCAGTTTTGTTTTTGCCAGTCATAAAAGAAATCTCGTTAAACTTATCTTTATGCTTCATATTTTTTCCCGATTTAATTATTTAATCATTTCTGCACTGCTTTTATTATAGCACCAAATGAAAAAGGCCGCTTTGAATTTGTCATGCGGCCTTTTTGGCGTTTCATTGGAAAATTAACTTACCAGCCCAACGGATCGTGTGCATAAAAAAAAGCGCGCTCTGCTGGCTTTGCGGATTAAAATGCCTGTACTGCACGGTAAACATGCATTCTCTGACGCCAGGTGTAAAAGGTTTTGTCATTCCCACGTAATGGATGAATCGCTCATTGTCCAATAGTCCATTGAATTCCTCGTGCATCATGCCTATTGCCCTCGAATTCATGCTTGTTTCTTTTTTAAACAGCCCCTTTAATCGCATCTGGAACCCCCTTTCATTATCCATTGATAATTGTTTTATTTTTATAAATTATAAAGGAACCAATTAAAATAGCACCGTATTGCCTGCTTGTCAAAATATATGAACAAAAAAATTTGGAATTACTTGGAAAAAGAAAATTCATTGATGATTTTTCCATCCACGGAAATGGTTTTAACCTTAATGTTTCTTCCATTAACTTCCACAATTCCGAAAGCTTGTCCTCTATAAGAGAAATCCGCCCCTGATTTTGGCAATTCATGATCAAAAGAGTCTGTATTGCCAAAATCAAATTGCCAAATACCCTCAACATTTCTGCGACTATGAATATGCTCATGGCCATTGAAAACGGCCGTCACGTTATATTTTTTGAAGATGGCCCAAAGCGCATCCCGGTCTTTCTTATGCTCATCCAGACTTTCACCAATCTTGCTGCTGAGCGGATAGGCCGGGGCATGGAAAAAAATAAATTTATTCTCCTTCCGCGTCGCTGCCAAATCACTTTCCAGCCAATTGCGCTGCTTGGAATCAATCAAATTTTCTTCCGGTTTTTCACTATTGAGAAAAACGAAGTGGGAATTTTTATAGTCGAAAGAATAGACTAATTCAGAATAACCGCTTGGACCATTGGTTGGAAAATTGAAAGAATCCTGAAAAACTTTGTCGGATTTATTTTCATCAGATCTGTCATGATTACCCATAGCCACATATATTTTCCCCGCCAAAGGACCCATAACATTTTTCCAGTTTTTTAATTTTTCCGCGCATTCAGATCCGCAACCGGAAATGATGTCTCCTGTTGAAACCACAAAATCAACGTTTTGCTTTTTTATTTCTGCAACAGCTTTCTGCAATGCTCCGTTTTTATCGTTCACGTTGAATCTTTGCGTGTCTCCGAGTTTTGCAAACGTAAATTTATTTTCTGAATTTTCACTTTTTTCTTCTTCCGGAATAATAACAGGGATTTCCGGCACGACTGTTTCCTGAACCACATTGACCGGCACCTCTTCTTCGGCTGCTTTTTGGACAACATTTTCCTGCTTCGTAATATTTTCTTTTTTTATTATTTCAGTGCGCCCCCAAAAAAAACCAACGGCAAAAATTGCCAGTATCAGTAAAGGCAAAACAATAATAAAAATTTTTTTACTCATATATTAATTTTTAATCGCTTTTATTTTCAAACTTTCCAGCGGCATGCCGGAATATTGTTTTTTGCTGATATCCAAATCTTCCGAAAGTATTTCGACTGCAAAACCGGCATTTTTAATTTTTGAAACATAGTCATCTTTGAGAAGCGCTCCTGCTACACAGCCGGATAAAAGTTCTTTATTATTTTTAATTTCTTCCGGCAATTCCTGAAGCAGAACAATATCGGAAACAAACATTTTTCCTCCGCTTTTTAAAACTCGATAAGCTTCGGCAAAAACTTTATCTTTGTCAGGTGATAAATTAATCACGCAGTTGCTGATAATTATATCCACCGAATTATCTTCCACCGGCAAGCTTTCAATCTCGCCTAGTTTAAATTCAACATTTTCGTATCCATATTTTTCGCTGTTCGCTTTGGCTTTGTCCACCATTTCCGGAACCATATCCACCCCAATCACTTTGCCTGTTTCTTTCACTCTTCTGGCTGCCAGAAAACAATCGAATCCCGCGCCTGATCCCAAATCCAAAACAACATCCCCTTCTTTCATTTCCGCCATAGCCACCGGATTGCCGCAACCCAGTCCCAAATTCGCTTCGGAAAATTTGGCGATATCTTCTTTGGCATAGCCGATTTCTTCGGCAATTCTTTCCTGTTCCTTTTTCGCCCCGCAGCAAGAATACCCGCTGCCCTTGGCGATTTTTGTATAACTCTCTTTTACAATTTTTTTTACTTCATCATTCTGCATAAAATTACTTTAATTTTTGCCTGCCTTGATTATATCACCAAACAAAAACAACCGCGATAGCGGTGTTTTTGTAGAAGGTTGCGCTTTTAGGCCGTCATCTCAGCAAATAATTATGCCGATCAAACGCGTCCGACTCAGTCGCATTTTCCAAGGAGACCTTTATTTTTTCTTTTTTGGCTTTTTATCCGTTTCTGCAACTGTTGTGTCTTTATGTTTTTTCGCATATTCCTCAGAAACATAGAGCCCTGTTTTAGCACTTCTATATCTTTTTTCCATTTTTATCACCTACCTTTCTATAATTAAAAAATTATCCCCTATATCCACATATTGGACATTTTCCTCGTACCGTTGGCTTGTCAGAATTACAGTTTGGGCAAACATATCTTTTAATTCTTCTTGAAGACCTTAATAAAAAACTGCCTGAACTTTTTGCAACTTTCTTTTTTGCTTTTTTCTTCGTCATTTTATTTTCACCTCCTTTTTAGAATAAAAAAATTAAACCAATTTTAATTCTTGTGCCCTAATATATACTGCCTCGCCAGATACTTTAAACAAACTAGACAGCCTTGCTTTCTTTAAAAAAATAGGTTCCTTTACTGTCCTCCATTTCTGAATAAATAATTCCGCTGGCATTAAATATGCAGCTGCAAATCGATTACAAAATCTTTCTTCTCCCCATTTGGAATATATATCCCCATCAGATAATCCATACTTTAAATCTTTATTTCTTATAATATGAGCAATTTCATGACATAAAGTAAATCTTTGCCTAAATTCTGGTTCTTTTGCATTTAACCAAATCTTATAAGTTTGTGTTGCTGGATCAAAATAAACAAGTCCGGAATGACCATTACTAAGATTTGCAGTATAAGATATGCTACCTATTTTTACATCAAAAGCTTCCTCTACCCATTTAACCAGTGAGATTATAGATGATGGAATTTCTTTTGTAATTTTATAAATATCTAAAGCGATATGTTCTGCCTTGATATTAATTATCTCATAATTGTTCATGGAATATATTTTTAAACAAAAAAAAGGAAATTGAAAAATATGTGCTGTCACAAACATACTTTTCAACTTCCTCTTTAAAATCAAACTGGACTTTAAAAATATTAAGTTCTTTTTGGTTTCGATTTGGTATTTGTCAGAATGCCGGACTAATTAATAAAATTCTTTCGTTTTTGTGTTTGGAATTGCGGCAATTTTTCCACTTTCCTTTTTTCTATTATATCACATCTGTAAAATTTGTAAAGTGTTGATACATCACTATTTATCCACAGCACAAATCAGCCTCTTTTTGCTTCAATTGGGTATTAAAATAAACTCTTCTGACTACTTGGATAAACAATTTCCATTGTTTTTAAATCTGGTTTATTTTCAAGCATCGCAATTAAACATTTTCCTATATGATAACCGAGATTGCATGGAACCGCATTTCCTATTTGTTTATATTGTGAGGAAGTTGATCCTTGAAATTTCCAGCTATCTGGAAAAGTTTGTATGCGCGCATATTCTCTAACAGTCAATGGACGTGTTTCTTTAGGATGGCATCTTTCTGTTTGTTTTTGTGCTGGGCTACAAGTAAGTGTTAGACTTGGTTCATCCCATGATAATCTTCTCGCCATACCAGTTTTTCCACCTCCCATATAAAAACTTGCTCCCATATATTCCTTCTGTAATTTTACGGGTAAATCTCTCCAATATCCTCCGGGCGGAATAAGAGACAGTATTTTTTTCTTTTTTTCTGGATATTCTTGCCCTGCTGATTTCGGACAATTTTTTAAGGCTTCTTTTATTGAAATTGTGTAATCTTTTTCTTTTGGAAAAATAAACGGAATTTTCAAATCATTTCTAATGGCAATAATAATAAGTCGCTCTCTTTTTTGAGGAACATCTAAATATTGTGATCGAACAACTCTGTATTGCACTTTATATCCAAGATCCTTCATTATTTTTACCATCGTACTAAGTGTCTTACCATTATCATGCCTGAGCAATCCTCTTACATTTTCACCAACTGCAATTTTTGGTTTAACTTCTTTCACGCATCGCGCAAACTCAAAAAACATCGTTCCTCTTGTGTCTTCAAAACCCATTTTTTTCCCAGCATAACTAAATGTTTGACAAGGGAACCCTCCCTGAACTATGTCCGCTTTAATTCCTTTAAAATCTACGTTCGCAATATCACCACCAATTACATTCCATTTTGGTTTATTGATTTTAAGAGTTTCGACTGCATCTTTATCCCATTCATTAAGCAATACATGATTTAATCCTGCATTTTCAAAACCAATAGCAGTACCACCAGTTCCTGCAAAAAGTTCTATCGTTGTATATTTAGTTTTTTTATTATCTTTAAGTATTTTATAATTATTCGCAGTAAAAGTCCCTGAAACCTTATTGTAAATGCGCTTTATTTCTTCGATATTAAATAGGCGATAATTTAAGTCTGAACGATCAGCCTTAATGAGACCTTTTTTGTCCCATCGTCTTATTGTGTCTGCTGAAACACCCAATTGAATAGCTGCATCAGAAATTGTCATTGTTTGATCCATTTTTTGTTTTCATTATTTGTTATAGTTCTATTATAACAAATAACCCTTGCATTATGCAAGGGTTATTAATTTATAGTTTCTTAGTAAGCTTTTTTGAAAAGAGCTACGAATTCATTAGATTTTACTTTATTTACCTTTTTTCCCAATACATTACTAATTGCAGTTGGAAGAGCTAAATATAATTGCTTTAGAGATTCAGGATAGCCGCTAGCTAAATCATAGAAAGTTTTACCATCAATTATTTTGATTTTTATATTTTTTGGTCTTCTTTTCCCCGTTCGATTATCTGGAGGTGTAAAAGGCTTATTATAAACATTTCGTCCTTTAGGTATAATCTCTACGTAATACGCTTCGTATCCTTTGTAATCTTTTTTAAGTAATTTTTTGAAGTCATCATAAATTGCCGTCTTGTGATTACCTTTCGTTGTATTATATTTATTTTTTACTTCGGCAATTATTTTTTTATTTTTATTAGAAAGATCTGAAACTGAACCAGTTTTTAAATTTTCCCATCCAGACATTGACCCCAATATATTTTGATGAAATTCACCTATAGCATTTTGGAGTGTTTTCTGTGTTTGTCTCGATTTTTCTTGTTTTATCCATTCAGATAATGATATGTTTTGATTTGATGCATCAAATAATGCAGAGAATGGATCTATGACATTACTATAAATTTTTTTTTCAGCATTATTTGTTGCGTTTTTTGCAACATTTAAAACCATTTTTACATGTTTATATAAGTCTTCGTTTTTTATAAATGGTAACAGTTGCTTCTTGGCCATAAATTTATATCAAATTAAATAATTTATTTTTTACTTTTATAATCACCCGTTTTTTAATGTTACTTATAAATTCTATATTCTACCAATTCCATATCTTCTCCATTTTGTTTTTTCTTTATAAATTCTCTTACTACTTTTCCGCCCAGTGATTCTGGGATTTTTCTGCTGGCAATGTTTTCTTTCACAACAGGATACAACAGATATTCGTAGTCTAAATTTTTATCAGCCCACTCCTTAAGTCCCGTAATCGCCTCTCTTCCATATTTGTTTCCATGAGCTGATTTTTTTATCCAAATCCCCAATCCAGGAGTTTTTGTATTCAAATCATGAATTCCTCCCCCGCCTAAAAATTCATTTGTCTCTTTATTGAAAATGCTTATTAAGAAATTTATACCCTTTTCCATTTCATCTATTGAATCTTTGATAAATTTTTCAGTATCTTCTATTTGCTTCGGCGTTGAAGGAAACATGAATTTTGTTACTTCATCAGTAAATGCTGAAAAAATCATATCTTTATATTCCAAAGACACTGGTTTTAATTTAAGCCGTTCGGTTTCAACTTCAACATTAAGTAGGTTTTCTATTGGTCGCTTACTTTCTTTTAATTTTTCAAAATCCATAATTTTGTTACTTAACAATTTAATTTTACTCCCAAAAATTACCTTTGGCAAAAAGAAAAAACCCTTGGAAATCTGCGGAGATCCAAGGGTTTGGAAAACATTTTTTAAAAACTTAAATTAACAGCAATTCCTTGTGGTGCTCGAATAGAAAATCCGGATCACAAGATTTCATTTTTTCAGGAGGAGTTATGCCCCAGGTTACTCCAGCAGTCCTGATACCGGCATTTTTGCCAGCCAAGATGTCCGCATCTGAATCACCTATAATAATCGTTTTGGAAGGATCAGCCTGAAAAGCTTCTGTGATCAGATGAACTCCTTCGGGGTGCGGTTTGACATTCTTTACGTGTTCATGACCTATGATCATCTTAAAAAAATGGGCATTGCCGTTTAGAGATTTAGACACACTGTTTGCAGAACTGCCGGAAAGAACGGCCAACTGATGTTTGGCAGAAAGAGTTCCCAGCACATTTCCCACCCAGGGAAACAGGTGTATTTGAGAATCATAGACTCTGTGAAAAAGTTTGTTTATTTCCGAAGTATCACTTCCCCGACAAATGCCCATGCGCTCCAGGTTTTCCTGCCAGTCAGAATTGAGCCATTTCCTGAAATCCTCAAAGTCCTGAAAAAAATCACTCGGATTTTTGTTGATAAATTTACAAATTTCCAGATAAGCCTCATAAAGAGCTCCCCATGACACTGACCGCAATACTCCGTCACAATCAAAAATTACAAGCATACGAATTCCTCCTCATTGCTATTGCTATTTTTTTTAAAAAACACGTTCGACTGAACGTTACTTCTATATAACAAACTATGAACTTTTTGTAAAGAAAAACCCCGACAAATGCCGGGGCTAGGTGTTATTTTTCTATAAATCCAGTCTCATTCTTTTCATAAAATCCTTAAAACCAAACTTTTTCCACGCGCTTCCGCCAATTTGATTTCGATAGTCTACCGAAAGCTCGATGTTTTTAATTTTTTTATCCTGACACCACTTTAAAAAATCCTCAAACATCAATTTGCCAATCCCCATCCGGCGATATTTCGGAAGAATAAAAGCCGAACTTATCATTCCTATCTTTTTCGGTTTAGCGTAAGAGCGAGGCTTGTCGATCCGGCCTGCCAGAAAACCGACTGGCTTTTCATTTTCTTCAGCAATAAGTATCCGGTATTTTCTTGTTGAGATGACATTTTTTAGATGTTTTTTGTAGTCTTTTTTAGTTTCTTTGCCCAAGCGGTAATATTTATCAAGTTTGGCATGATAATCAAACAAGCGTGCATTCATTTCCACCAGCTTTTCGATATCCTTTTTATTAGCTTTTCTTATCTTCATAATTTTGTTACTGAAGATGTTACTTAATACTTTTATTCTACTTTAAACAAGGCACTAATTTAAGTCTATTTCTTTTCCGTCTAAAACCAACGATTTTATTACAGCGTTTCCAAATTTATCAATTGCTATTTTAGCGTAAATATTGCCTATATTCTTTTCTATTTCTCTGCCCTTACCCTCTGGCACGAAATAGCTTTCAATACCATATTCTATGTTCAGTTTGTTTCCAAAAACGTTCTTGACCGTACCTTTCATAAAATAGCTGTCTTCTGGGATTTGTTTGCTTATGCTCTTAGCTTTTGCAATCTTATCGCTACCAATATCCAGCAGCACATAGACACTGTCACCAACTTTAAAAGCTGAAGCATTAGGCAAAAACGTATTTTCATTTATTGTGCTGACTTCATATCGTAAAACGACATAATCACCCCTGAATAAATCTCTTGGGTCAACAGGCAGCGTTTTCAGCAACACTTCAGTTCCTGTTCTTAAGGTAAACTCCTTAATGCCTATGAATCCGGCAATCAGCACTATCCAGAAAACACCGATTATCAAAAAAATGTTTTTTTTATTCATAAGCTTTCCTGGTTAATTTGGACAAAACTTTCTTTGAGCTGTTTCCTCTTTTTTTCAAGCGCTATTCCGCCCAACACTAAAATTAGTCCTCCGATTATAAAGAATATCGATCTGTCCAATAAATCCCAGAAAAAATCAAAATATTTCGCGAAGATAAAAACAGACATCCAAAAAATTCCGACATTAACAATTTTAATATCTGATTTATTGTAACCGATGAAAATGAAGAACAATGCCAGTAAGCCAAAAATTAAATTATATATCAAGGTATATATGATTGACTCGGATGGAAAGAAAAAGAAAAACAATGTAAACCCGACCAGCCCTAGTGACACATAGCTTTCAAGCTCGTTGGTTTCTGATTCAGAAGGATTAAAAAATAAATTCACCACAAGGCCTATGATTGCCAACACTGAAAATAGGACAACGCCTATAGCCAATTGAGTGGACATATCTCCGGCTCCCGCTGAATATGCATGAATATGTTCTTTATATTCTTTGGAAAAAAATTCAAAAGTTAGAAGAAAAAGCGAAATCATGGCCACCTCGAGACCTGCCAACCTAAAGACTCTTGCCACTTTCTGCAAGTCTGGCTTGAAATAGTGCAATCCCCCAAGACTGAGGAGCAATGCGCCTGATGTTAAATAAATGACAGGCAGTGAATGAAACATGAATGTGCTTGGATCGCCATTTCTAAAAATAAAAAATCCGATCCAAGTCAGGAGGAGCATTGCTGATAGTGCGGCAATTGATTCCGAGTTAAAAGCATACACTAGCGGAAGCACGCCTATTAGCCATATCAAAAGTAAAACATGGTTGTTTGCATTAATATTATACATCTGTGCAATCAAAAATATGCTTGCTCCAAAAAGAAGTGCCCCGAGAAAAAATAAGGCTGCTCCAACTTTTGGCAAATTTTGTTTATCATATTTAAACAAATATCCCAAGTAATATGTCCCCAAGGTACTGCCCACTAAAATTAAAATTTTAAAAAAATCATTGATGACACTCCAATTTGAAGCAACAAAAAGAATTGCCCCGATGCCAAGCAACACTGATCCGATTGTGGAAACAGCAACGATAAATTTATTGGAGCGCTCCTCTTTATTGTCCTGACTTACATCATAGAACATCTGCTGGGCTTGCTCCTGTGTTATGATTCCAGATTCAAGCCACCTGTTGATTTGGTCTTCCATTTTCATATTTTTGATTTTTAGATTTATGTTTTTATTTTACTCCCCTTCCCCCTCTTCTTCAAGCCACAAAAAAACAGGGACTCCTTATTCAAGAAGTCCCCACACGCAGTTGCGTTTTTCATTCACTTTTTCATCGCCTGTTTTACTCTTTCAAACCAGGCATCTATTTCTCTGCCCAAAAAGCGGAAAGGGCAATCCATGTGTCCGGTATATTCCACCTCAATTTCCCTCGGCCTGGTTTCCCCGATTGTCTGCAACCGCGTCGTATTGAGCGTGGCATATTTTTTGCCTGGTCTTTGAAACTTTTTCCGGAACTGCTTATCAGCTGATATCGGCACTTCTCCCCCATCAATCATGACATTAACTATCAGCTCTTCTTTTCTTGTGTTCGGAATTGTTATTAATTCCGTTGACGTCACCTCAAACCTTCTTGTAACTCTTGGCATTCTATATCGCTTCATTTTTCTTCCTCCTTATAATCAAATGCTTTTTGTTTCAAAATACAATATATTGCATCAGAGACAGATTGTCAATTCTAAAAACCTGACTTCTGTGCGCATTAAAAAGACGAGGCTATCACTTTTGTGATAGCCTCTTTTGGAGATCATCTCCTGAATTTGTCATTCTTCTTTTGGATACTGAGCTGAAGTTCATAAAGATCTTCCATCGTCCATTTTCCATGCTTTTTACCATTTTTTGAAAAAATGATTCGCATGTAATGAATAGCTTCCTTGGGAGTAAGATTTCCAAAAAACGTATGCCAAGCTATGTGGTATCTTTCGGGAAGTTTTACTGTATTATTCCTCCTTTCTCCTCCTCCTCTGGAACGTGGGATAATATGATGCTTGGTTGTTCTTCTTCCGTTTGCATTTTCATTATTATCATAATCATAATAATCTTTTTTCTTTTTCATTCATGCCTCCTGAAAAATAAAGTTCCTCCCTTATGATTTGAAACAACTATTGAAAGAACTTCCCTTGCTCCTCTTTCTTGCTTTTATTTTATCCCTATCTTTATTTATATTCAAGCCACAAAAAAAGGGAGCCTCTTATTCAAGAAACCCCCTAAGCCTTAATTGCAAAGGCGCTATGACTAACGCCTTATAGGTTGAGCATTGAGCCGGATCAACGCCCGAACCACAATTTGGGCATAGTTCTCACGAACTTTGTAGTCGCGGATCCGCCAAAGATCCTTTTCATTCTTGAAATTTCCTAATTCAATTAAAACTTTCTGTTTTATGCGATTAGTATCTCCAAGAACATAAATACGCTTTATTCCATGTGCCTTATCGCCATTTTTCACGACGGGTTTTCCGATATTGCTAACCCGGCGCTCATTTTCCAGTTCATCCTCCAACAAACTACTTAGATCATTGGCACTCTTTCCAGTTATTATCCGCGCCGATTCCAACGTTTTTTGCCCTAAAACATCAAAATGCACAGAAATAAATACTACCCGGCGCATACCAAATTTTCTGAGCGCATTATTGGCAACTGCGACTCTGTGGTAAAGACCATTAGGACCAGCTTTGACTAGTGTATTGTCCCAAGTAAAAACTGCCCTCCCATTTTCGCGTATAACCTCGTTCGGCTTATTAGCAATCGGACTAGACCAAGAACCATTCCTGGTTGTTTTGATTACTAAGGCCCCTTTCTTCTTCAGGATCTTTTCCAGACGTAAAGCTACATCGTAGCAATAAGCGCTTTCGGTTATTCGATGTTTTTTTCCATCTTTGTTAAAAAAACCAAGCGCACCCGGATCTTGCCCCCCATGTCCCGGATCAATCACGACTACCATTCCGGCCAGTTCATTGCTGGCTAAAACTGGATTGGCATACGCAAAAAGAACCATAAGGGAAAGCAACAAACTACACGTAATTTTTCTCAATTTTTCACCTCCTTTAAATTTATAAAATACAGCCTTACAGGATAGCATGGAATTAATCCCGTGTCAATAACCAATTGGGCAGTATTGACTACAACTCAATTTTGTGCTATAGTGCTTTGTTAAAACAAAAATAAGAAGTTCTTATAAAATTAAAGGAGGGAGATAAAAAGCAATGTGGGATCCATATAGCAATTTCGAGAAAATAATTTTGCCGAATGGATTAAGTCTGTTTGCTTCACAGGTAGACAGGGATTTCGAAATTTTTGGCTTCATAATCCATGCCGGCGCCCGTGAGGACATTTTCGAAAAAAGCGGTATTGCTCATTTTGTCGAGCACTGCGTCAGTGAAAATGTTTCCGGTTGGAAAAAAGAAGAAATTGAATTACATTTTCAAAAACAAGGAGGTTTTGCCGATCTAGGCAGTACTGATTATCTGAAAACATATTATACATGCAAATGCCAGGCTGTTCCCAAAAGAATACGCGAGACTTTGCAAATTTTCGGAGAAATGCTGCTTAACGCGAAGCTTTCGAAAAACATTGAGTTGGAAAGAGATATTATTATTCAAGAATATTATCTCTGCCATCCTTATGAGGCTCTGCGCGACATTGATCTTTTTGTGCAAAAATGTGTTTTCCCCAATCATCGCCTGGCCAATTTCCTGAGACCGCTCGGAGATCTTGATGGAATCAGGAACATAACTAAAAAAAATCTGCAAAGATTTTTCGATCGTTTCTATGTTCCGGCCAATATGAGCCTTGTGGCTATTGGAAAAATGCCTCCGCAAGTTATTGCCGATTTTTTAATGAAGAGCCCCTTTGGTCAGTCAAAGCCGGGCCGAAGAAATTTTTCACCGGAACCGTGCGTTCCTGATTACTCAGCCATGACAAGGTTTGATATCAAAATGTCGATGTTGTTCGGCAAGGAAAACGCTATGCAGCACGGAACCTACAAATCCTATGTGGCTTTGCCCGGAGGAATAAGCTTGGAAAAGATGCACTTTTTCAAAAATCTTCTTGGAAAAATGCTTTTTCAGGAAATTCGTGAGAAAAGAGGGTGGTCGTATGAAATAGGCACTGGTTATGATAGTTTTCAGGATTTGTACAAGTTTGAAATAGAGATTCCCTTGAAAACAGACTTTCTGCCCCATATAGAAAAATTGGTTGACTCATGCATCAAAAAGACTCCCGGCAACAAAAAATTGTTCAAACAGGTGAAGGAATTAGCTATCAATGATCCGCTGCTCATTGATAGTTCATATTCGAAAATTTGCCAAAACTCAATGAGTGACATCGGCCATTTTTCACGGATTATTCCGATGAGTGAAACGATCAGGGAAAGGAAAAAAATCAGCACGAATGATGTCGAAGAAGTTCTTTCATTTCTGGCACCAGATAAGCGATTAACGGTCATTGCTTATCCGTAAAGGACAACGCCCGGCCGGTATAACATTATACCGCGTCCGGGTGTTTTTTTATTATAAATATTTTATTTTTAAAAATTTTAAATCATTCAAGCCACAAAAAAAGCCGGCTTATGTTTTACGGGCCGGCTATGAGTTACGAGGCGGATAAAAAATATTAGGTTATTTTCCCACAAACCTGGCGATGTTGCTGACGCAACTGCCATTGTTCGCGAACCAGATGATGCTGTTGTTTTTGCTGTGATCTGGTTGGCCCGCAATGACATGCCCACTGGTTACTATTTTGTACCCCAGCTTGATCGCAGTCCTGGCAGTATCCCTTACGCAAAAATCCGCGTTTATCCCCATTATAAATATTTTTTTAATATTTAAATATTTCAGGGATGAATCAAGGTTTGTCAGGTAAAAGCCATCGTCGAAATCCTTTTCGATTACCCATTTGGATGGATTTTTGGAAATTTCATCCATGAGGATTTTGATGGTCTTCCCGAATTCCTTGACTCTCAATTCCAGGACAACTACCGGGATGCTGAGTTCGCGGCACCGCTTGAGGATTGCCAGCTGGTTGGGAATTATACGGTCAGCTTCTCCTCTTCTCAAATGCTTAACAAAATCCTCCTGCATATCAACCAACATGACAGCGATATTTTCTTCCAAAAGATTAAACGCCTTTTCTCTGCCCTTCCGTCTGGGACTGCCAACAACTTCCATTTTCTACCTCCTAGAAAACAATGCCTGTTTGTTTTTGTCCAATATTTTCTCCCTGATTTTCATCAAAGAACAACGGTCAATGATAGCACGTCGCCCCGGATTTGTCAATAAAAAAACTGCCGTTAAAAATTTTTTCCGACCGGCAGTTTTTAGGTTTGTTTTTCTTCCAAGGGAAGAAATTTGTATGTTTCGGGACCTATTTTTTTCATCCGCTGGATAATAGTTTCTTTTCCTTTCATTATGAAATAAATCTCGCAATCTATATCCAGCCCGTTCACTGCTATAAAGCCGCCGATGTCTCCCAGGCTTCCGGGAAATACGTAGGCGTCATAAACAGTGACTTCCTCCCACTCCCCGTTTTTCTTCAGGAATTTTCCTTCAGAATTTTTTATTGCAAATCCTTTTGCCACTGTTCCATCGCCTCCTTTCCCCAAGCGGCATCTTTAAACAACACCTTAAGATGGCATATTTTTGAGAAAATGTCAATGCCAATCCTCTTTTGAAAAAGAAGCGAATGCTGGTACAATTAAAGCATGCCATCAAAAAACAGTTTTCAATCTTTTTCCGAATTAATGAACAAGAGAGCAGCCAAAAAGCCGCCAGCTTTTGAGTGGCAGGACCTGGCTCTAAGAGTTATCAAGGAACTAGGCATCCCCGGCAACAAGCGGAGTTCTGTTTTTCAGATATGCAAAAAATACAAAAAAACAATTGTAGAAAAAGCCATGAGTGACACCAAAGAACTCTGCAAGACAGGTGAAAAATGGCGCTATTTCTTCAAGGTTATAAATGAGAAATTAAAAAAATAGCTTAGATAAAAATTGACTATTTTATTGTTTTTGTTATGCTGATCCAATGCTAATTTGAGCATTAAATGTTCTTAAATAATACAACAAACGGGAGGTAAATATGGAAAAGATAAAGTTATATCTTATTCAGGGTTTATTTTTTTCATTTGATTGCAGTTTTTCATTTAAAAATGATTTTTCAGATCAAATGTGTATCGTTGTCCGGGAAGGCATATTCCCATTTATGTTCGCTGGTATGTTTTTTCCTGGCCCTAAAGGAAATTTAATCGGAGGAATGTCAGATCATTATGGAGAATCTACTCTTGATAAAGTAGTCCTCTCCAAAGATAAATTATCTTTTACAAAGAAATACGAACACCGGGATGATCTGATTGATTATTCTTTCAAGCGCAAAGGTAATTTATGGGTCGGAAAGTATTCAGGCATCAAAACTGGCGATGGCAGTTCAAATTGCATGATCACCAAAGCGCCGGAGTCACTTTTTCTGCCCAAAAAAAAGTAGTGTTGTTGTTTTTCAATCCTCATGCGGTAAATCATATCGCATGAGGATTTTTTATCTCAAAATAGGCATAACTATGTACAAAAATCGTTTATTTATGATAATATTAAAACAATTATGAATTTAGAAATCAAAAAATATCCGGATCCTATTTTGCTGAAAAAAGCGGAAAAAATAAAGGACCCTATGGACGAAAAAATCCAAAGGCTCATTTTTGACATGACGGAAACATTGCATTCCAACAATAACGGGATCGGACTGGCAGCTCCGCAGGTTGGAATAGGTTTGCGTTTGTGCATAATCGAACTGGAAGGCACGCGCTATGTGCTTATCAATCCAAAAATCACAGCTAAATCAAAAAATAAGGAAACTTGCGAGGAAGGATGCTTGAGCTTTCCGGGAGAGTTTTATCCCGTTGCGCGATTTCATGAAGTTCAGGTCAGATATGATGATGAGAGCGGAAAGTCTAAAAAAATAAAAGCCCGCGGCTTGCTGGCGAGAGCTTTCCAGCACGAAATAGATCATCTTGACGGAATAGTTTTTATAAACAGGATTAAAAAATCTTCAAAAAAATGCCCAATAAAAAAGGAGACAAAGTAAAACCACATTCAAAAGAAGCAAATCTTTCAGTGGTTTTTATGGGAACTTCTGAATTATCGGCTGCCATACTTGAATCTCTGATAAAAAAATATCATGTTATTGGCGTCTTCACTAAACCTGACACTAAAGTCGGACGCCAGCATGAAGAAGCTTCTCCTCTTGTAAAAAAATTGGCAGAAATCCATAAGATTCCTGTTTTTCAGCCAGATAAATTTAATGATGAAGCAATAAGGAAACTTAGAGAATTGAATCCGGAAATGACGGTTGTTGCCGCTTATGGAAAAATTATTCCTGAGTCAGCTTTGGACATACCCAAGTTTGGTTTTATAAATGTGCATGCTTCTCTGCTTCCAAAATATCGTGGACCTTCGCCTGTTCAGAACTCCCTCATTAACGGAGAAACAGAAACGGGCGTTACTATCATGCTGATGGATAAGGGAGTTGATACCGGAGACATCCTGGCACAGGAAAAAATAGCCATATCTCCTGACGACAACACAAAAACTTTAATGGAAAAATTTTCGCTTTTAGGATCGGATTTGCTTCTGAAAACAATTCCTCAGTGGACAAAAGGAAAAATCAAACAGCAGCCTCAGGACAACAAAAATGCAACTTCCTGTCAACTCATTGAACGCGAAGATGGACATGTAAATTGGAATGGGAATGCCAAATCTATTTATAACCGTTATCGCGCGCTTACTCCCTGGCCAGGAATTTTTTCTTATTGGAAAACTGATTCAAAAACTGTCCGCATAAAACTAATCTCCATTTCTCTTCAGGAAAAGAATGCTTTGGAAAAATACAGGGAGGGAGAAGTTTTCAGAATTGGCAACGATATCGCTGTACAGGCTGCCAGCGGAATTATTCTTATCAAAGAAATCCAGCAGGAAGGAAAGAAAAAGATGAAGACCCAGGAATTTGCAAATGGAAAACCCGGTTTTATAGGAAGCATACTTCAATAAAACCCCCACACCAATCTGGTACTTTAGCAGATGAATTTTATTAAAATGTATTGCGTTAATTTTTTTAAATAAATAACTGATAGGGATATTTTTTGTGCTTATGGCACTGTGCCGAATTGGTGTGGGGGTAAAATTTATGTGCTATAATATACACAGTGATTTTTAATGTTTTTCTATGATCAACGAAAAAAAAGAAAAAATTGTCATAACTTTAGGTTTCTTTCTGATTCTTATTGTCATACTTATTACTTTGTTCCGCAGCAATTTATTTGAAAACAAAGACTCTTCAAATGATTTGAATTTAAGCGGACAAAGCTATTCCAAACCTGACTATCCGACAATTAATGTCAAAGACTTGAACAAAAAAATGCTTCTCTCTAAAGAAGATACTCCCCTTGTATTGCTCGACGTAAGATCTTTTGATTCTTATGCCAGGGAGCATATCGTAGATTCCATAAACATCACTCCCGATGAGTTTCCTTTGAATTCAAAAATTGATTTGCACAAGCAGGTTATTGTCATCGGTGCCGAAGAAAATGACGAAAACATCAAAAAGACGGTTGACGAACTGAAAAAAGAAAATTTCAAAGATTATTTGGTTTTACTTGGAGGTATGCTTTTATGGAAACAGACCGGAGGAACAACAGTAACCTACGGCGACCCGACCTCATTCGTAGATCAATCTAAGGTTTATTATGTTGAGCCAGAAAAATTAAATGAGGCTCTCAAGCAGAATGTTCCTATGTTCATTATCGATGTAAGGACGGCTGAGGAATATTCTAAAGGGCATATTCCCGGAGCAATAAACATCCCCTCTGATGATCTGGAAAAAAGACGCCGGGAAATTAAAGAGAAAAGGGTTGTGGTTGTCGGAATAAGCGAACTTCATGAATTTCAATCATCCGTAAAGATGTATGACATGCTTTTGGTTTCTCCTTTTGTCCTGAAAGGTGCAATGCCGAAATGGGAAGAAAAAGGATACCCTATAACTAAATAAATCTTTTTAAATTTAGAACAAAGAAAGTGCTGCCTATGAAGCAGCACTTTTTTAAAAATCACTGTCTATTTAAATGATGGTTATTTTATTTAAGGTTTAATTTTTCTTTTAATGTTGTTATCGCTGCCTCTAGTTGAGGGTCTCTGTTATTGTTGTAATCATCATTAGTGAGATTAACTTCTTTATCAGGCATTATCCCATGCTCGTTGATCTGCACTCCTTTTGGAGTCAGCCAGCGTCCAACAGTTATTTTTACCGCATTATTTTGAGGCAATTCAATAAATTCTTGCACTGATCCCTTGCCGAATGATTTTTTGCCCAATATTGTAACATTGTCACGATTGTCTCTTAGTGCCCCAGCTAGAATTTCGGAAGCGCTGGCACTACCTTCATTTATCAGCACCACTGTTTCAATTCCGCTGGCCATATCTCCCCCGCTTGTATACATATTTTTCTGATTTTTATCCCTGGTTTCCTCTATAACTACAATCTTGCCTTTTGGCAAAAGCATACTGGCCAGATCTATGGAAGTATCCAAATATCCGCCAGGATTGTTTCTGAGGTCTATGATAAGCCCGCTAGCTTTCCTGGTCCTGACTTGCAGAATAGCAGAAGCAAAGCCGCTTAGCGTATCATCTCCGAAACGTGTTATTTCTATGTAAGCAATATTGTTTTCCTTCCAGTCAATCGATACGCTTTTTACGTTTATAACATCTCTCTCCACTGTTACATCCCGGGTATCATTTTCTCCTTCACGAAAAATTGTAAGCTTTACTGATGAGCCTTTCGGACCACGTATGCTATTCACTGCTTCCTCAATCATCATGTCCGCAGAATTTTTGTCGTCAATTTTTATTATTTTGTCTCCGCTGCGAAGCCCAGCCTTTTCTGACGGAGTTCCCTGGAGTGGTGCAATGATTGTAAGTATGCCATTTTTAATTCCAAGTTCCGCACCTATGCCTTCAAAATTTCCGGTAATATCTTCATTGAACCTTTTGTTTTCCTCAGCAGTAAAAAATGTCGTATACGGATCATTAGTAGCTTCCATCATTCCCTTAATGGCTCCGTAATATAAATTATTTGCATCCAAGCTTTTCACGTCAACATATTTATCTTTCAACAAATCCCATACTTTCCAAAAAAGAGAGAAATCAATGGTATTGTTGTTACTTTTTTCCTTATTGGTAAAAACCGTTTTCTGAAGCTGCAGTGGAATATCTTCGTTTTGGCTTATTTTTCCCCTATTGAATCCTATCCAGAAAAAAACAGTGCAAAACAAAACCAAAATGCCCAGTTGTAAATAACTTCGCATCATTTTTTTTCTGTGCTGCTGATATTCTTCCGGAAAATTTTCCTTTATTTTATTGTTATCAATTTCCTGCATAAAAAATTCAATTATGTTTAGGCAGAGGCTTCCCCCAAAATTTTTTAAAATATTTTATGGCACTGAAAATATGAATCCAGGCATATTTATTGATCAGAAGAGCCTTTATGATTCCGCCTTTTGCGCTGCTTCTGCCATGATAGTGATGCATTAATGCTAATGGATAATAAATAACTTTATAACCATTCTCCCAAAATCTGCGGCACCAATCAACATCTTCAAAATACATGAAATAACGCGGATCCATCAGGCCTACTTTTTCAATTGCCTCGCGGGAAATCATAATGGCACTGCCCATTAGCCAATCAACTTCTTTAGGAGATTTATGGTCATAATCTTTCATTTGAAACCAGTCCAGATGTTTTTTTGCAAAGGAAAAACGCCCCAAAAAACTTCTCCTGTATATTATCGTGATAGGCTTGTAAAAACGTGAACAAGAAATCTGAAGCGTACCATTGAAGTTCAGCAGTTTTGGTCCGACCATTCCGATTAAGGAATCACTTTTTAAAAAATCTAGCATTTTTTGGACGGCATCTGATCCGACCACGATGTCACCATTCAGGATCAATATATATTCACCACTGCTGTATTCAATTCCCTTTTTGACGCAAGCCATAAAACCTATATTTTTTTTGTCGGGAAAAAACTTAACATCTGGAAAGTCCTCACGCATCATCATTTCTGTGTTTTCTTTCGTTTCACTTTCAGCAACAATCAATTCATACGTAACGCCAGTTACGCATTTCTTAATTGAATCCAGACATAATCTCAAAAGCTCTGGATTGCCATAGTTAGTAACTATAATAGAAAGCTCCATGCAGGAAAGAATTAACAGGAAATTTTAGGTTTTTTAGACTTATTTTGGTTTTATATCCGACTGCTCAGGAAGAGTGAAGATATTTTTAAACATTTCATGAATACGATCATAATTATCCCCTATCGGTTGCAAAGTATAACCTCTCTCAGGTGTTTCAGCTGGAACATATAGCAACCCTTCTTGGGAATTCTCAAGAACCCGCTGAGCTATTTGAGGGCTCTGCATCGTTTTATACAAATCATATAACCTTTTCATTTCCCAGGCCTGCATGTCTGTTTTTACATTATTTCCAAGCGCATCAAGAATGGCATTTACTTTGCTAAAATCACTTAGCGTGCCAATGCTTGTCACTTTTTTCTGAATTTCTTTAATAATTATCTGCTGCCGTTTGGCTCTTTCGAAATCACTTGATGTTTCACGTGAACGTACAAAACATAAGGTTTGTTTAGCATTCAAAGTTTGAGTGCCAGCAGGTAATTTAAAATTTCCTCCGCATTCCAATGTGCTGGATGGCGCCGTACATAAAGGATAGCTTGCAACTATTCTCTTTTTGTAAGTACGCGATGATTCACTGAAATATGTTACTGTTTTATTTTCATATTCTCCCGTTGGAACAGTAAAATAAGAATCACATACATGTGGCTTGTTAAACTGTACGCCTTCCTCAAAAGGCTTATCTAATGTAATTTCTACCCCACCGATAGCATCAACCAAATCAACAAAACCTTTGAAATCAATTTTTACAGCATAGTGTATCTGCGAACCCAAAACCTCTTCCAAAACCTTTTCCATTTGAGAAAGTCCCTGCCCTTTTCCATCTTCTTCCCCATAAGCATGCACAGCATTTATTTTGCTGTAACTCTGTGTTCCGGGATTTTTTACCCACAAATCTCTTGGGACCGATACTAGCGCAATTCTATTTGCCTTTGGCTCAATACTGGCAACTATGATCGTATCAGCTAGAGTACCACCAGAAGAATCGTTTTCACCACGCATGCCCAAGAGAGCAATGTTTATGCGATCTTCTTCTTCGCCCTTCAATGTATCTTTAACCCCAGGAATAGCATGTGCTAGGCTGTCAAAAAATCCTCCACTGCCCTTAGTCGAAATTTTGCTGAAAGTAAATCCTGTTTTCCAAGCAAAAAAGCCACCTACAAAAACAAACACTGCAATAACAATTAAAAGCGGCGCTAGCCACCTCTTCTTTTTTTTCTTTAGAGAATTATCCGAATTCTCTTTATAATCTGCATTTTCGTCTATCATAATTATGATTTATTTAACTTATTAATTTCTGCTCAATTATGCTATAAATTCTTATATATTGCAAGTAATTTTTCAGCAGACTTTTTCCAAGAAAAAAAGTTGATCCTTTCAGCGCCCGACTGCATCACCTCTTTTCTGAGTCTTTCATTAACACAAATACTATACATTACCTGAGAAAAATTATCAAGGGAGCTTGCATTAAAATATTCAGCGCCATCTCCGGCAATTTCCCTTAAGCTAGGTATATCTGAAGCAGCCACTGGTACTTTTTGGCTCATAGACTCGAGAACTGGGATTCCAAATCCTTCATAAAGTGACGGAAAGACAAAAAGATGAGCCAATTTATAAACGGATTTTTTGTCTTTTTCCTCAATAAATCCAGGAAAAATAACTTCATTTTTCAGGCCATTTGTTTCTATTGAATTTTCTATTCTCCTGTCATAATTATGGCCTTGTTTATTGCCGCATATTACTAACTTAAACTCTCCCAGCCTATCCTTAATACGCGCAAAAGCTTCGATTAGTTGCGGAATGTTTTTTCTAGGTTGTAATGTCCCGATGTATAAAATGAATTTTTCAGGCAAAGCATATTTATTCTTGACCTCTCTTAGTTTTTCTTCAGGAATATCGCCATCTAAAAATTCATCACTGATGGAATTATAGACATAATCAACTTTACCTGGAGCTATTTTGTAAAATTTTATTATTTCTTCTCTGGTAAATTGCGACACGGCAATAATTTTGTCGGCTCTTTTTAGACTTATAGGAATAAGCGTTTTTAAAAAAAACAGATCGGAAAATTTTATGAATTGCGGGAAAAAATTAAAAGAAATATCATGGATTGTAGTTATAATTTTTATTTCCCTGGGAACGAACCAAGGAGTAATATATTGCGTATGATAGACGTCCACCGGATTATTTTTTAAATATCTTGGCAAAACCCAGGCATTCCAAATAAATTTGTTCCCTGCTGATAATGAAACAGTTTTAAAATTATTTTTATTTGCAATTCCTAAATCTTTTTTTATTTCCGATATATTTTTTTCTTCTTTCGTATCTGTAAATAAAAAATATTCATTACTTTCATCAATCAAAGCCAGATTTTTCACCAAATTAAAAATTACCGTTTCATCACCGGTCCTTTTTTTGCCTATCAGCCTTATATCGATGCCTATTCGCATATTATTCCTGTTTATTTTCAGTTAAGGAAACAGCTATCGCTAGATATACCCATAAAAATCCGAGGAATATTCCTGAGTTGAAAATATTCGGAACTACAACTGCCGCCCAACCGAGAAGAAGGAAAACTGCAATAGTTTTGTCTTCGTTTTTTTTATCCAAGAATATTATCGCACCTTTGATAAAAATATACCCCAATAAAAACAAAAATGAAACTATTCCGATCAATCCTGCCCCCAGCCAAATTTCCAGGAATATATTGCTGGCGTTGAGGCCTGCACCGCGTTCATCCGTGCCTAAGACTTCACTGATATTCCCCCACCCGATTCCCAAAATCGGATGCTGTTTGATTTGTTCAATTGATTTTCTGTAAATTCCGGCACGGATATTTACATTCGGATCCGGCCTGTAAATTTCTCTTATTTCTTTTCCTAAATCCTTTTCTTTTCTAATATCTTCCAAATTTATGTGCCTGCATCCATATTTTTCTAATTCATTAATATTGGCAATTTTTTCAGGGACACTTGAATTTTGTGCTATGCAAGCAACAGTTATTTTTTGCAAACCTCCTGTACTCGCCGCACGATTCCAAATTTGGAAACGTGAGAGATTGAAAATATAAATAACACCAATACTTATAATTAATACCGCTATAACATTTATTAATGCACGCGTAAATTTTTTCCAATCCCATTCGGACACTTTCAATAACCCTCCTGTAAGCATTATTTTCAGGAAAAATATCGTAACCAGTAAAGTACCCAGCCAGGAACTGCGGGAAACGGTTAGCATTAAAGCTATGAAAGTAAAAGTGATAATTATCCAGCAAATTACAATTAGCAACTTATTTTTATTTTTTTCAAAATAATAAATTAAAGAAAAAATGGCTGCTGTCAAAAATACCAAAAATATTCCCAGCCAGTCAGGTTCTGCGAAAGTACCATTCGGCCTGCCAGGCATTATTTCATGAGAATCTCCTCCCTGAATGAAAATAATATTCTGCAAAATCGCATAAAGAGCAACAAGCAATCCTCCGCCAATAAAAAAAGGGGCTATGCGTTTAAGATCATCAAGAGATTGAATGTAAATTCTTGCCAAGAAGTAAAGAACTACAAAAGATAATGCAACAACTGACTGTTTAAACCCCACTAATTTATTTTGCGCCAAAAGAATACTCAAAAAACCTCCAGAAACAAAAATGATTGGCAACGCATCATGCCATCCAAATTTCGGAAAATAAAAATTTATTTTTTTCATTACAAATCTGACACCCAAAGCAACAGCTATCAATCCTCCGAGTATCTGATATGGCCTGACAAATAAACCGAAATTCTGCGAAGCAACATTCACATTTTCCATTCCTATTGATCCAATAAGGAAAACAAATGCCCAACCAGGGCGATAGACGGCAAAAAGAAGACCCAAAAAGGCAAAAAACAGGAAGTCAATTGTATTTGAAAAAGGCAAAAGACCAATATTAGAAAACCAGATTAAAAAAATTATTATTACTAAACAAGCAAAAAAAAGATATTTTTTTGTCATTTTGTCTTGAAATTTACTGGCAAAATTTTCTATAAAATTTATCACTTCAAATTTTTTATTATGTTAAAAAATTTCTCTAAAAAATTTTCGAAAGAAAAGTGATTTGCACGTTCCCTGCCTTTCATTGAAAGTGCCGCTTTTAGATGATTATTATTCAAGACGTTTTTTATTACCATCGCTATATCTTCGGCTTTCTTGGGATCACAATACAAAACAGAATCGCTTCCAATTTCAGGCAACGAGGAAACTTTTGAAGTAATAACAGGGATTCCCTGATTCATAGCTTCAAGTATAGGAAGTCCGAAACCTTCATAGAGAGACGGGTAGACAAACAAGACAGCATTATTATAAATAGCAGGCAAATCCTCCTGAGGAACATAATCCAGAAGTATCACGCGATTTTCTAAATTCAATTCTTTGACAAGTTTCTTTGCGTCTGTCACAAGCGGAGCCAATTCAGGCATTAATTTTCCAGATATAACAAGTTTTGGCAGCCAACCATTTTGTCCGTATTTATCCCAAAGTAATTTATAGGCTTTTAAAACATTCTCGGTGTTTTTACGGATTTCCATTCCTCCACCATTATATATATATCCTGCCTCTAGATTGTATTTATTGAGAATGTGCTGACTTTCGAATTGCGAAACGTTTCTTTTATAAATCTCATCAACATCAACATGGGAAACAGATATTTTTTTCGGATTGATTTCAAGGTGTTGGATGAGATCTTTTTCTGTACGATGAGAAACGGAAATTATTTTGTCAGCTTTCTTGATTGCTTGTTTGCTAAGATACCAAAAATATTTTTTACGTAAATTATTAATATATTGGGGAAAAAATTCTAACAATATGTCATGCACAACCATAATATGCCTTATGTTTTTAGGCATAATTGTAGCGCATTGATATAAGCTCAGGAAGACATTGCATCCGTCTTCTGCAGCTTTTTTTGGAAGAATAAATTTTTGCCACCATATTGAGCGTATAATGTCGTCTCTTTTATATGGCGGAAGAAAAACTCTTTCATGGAAATTTTCCGGTAATTTTATGTTTTTTTGCAATTTTTCTTCAAGATATAAAAAGTATTCAAACTTTTGGTTTCTGTCTTTTAATGTTTGACATTCTGCCACTTTTTTGACAAAATTAGCAGTTACCTGGCCTATGCCTGTATTTTGTTTGCGTAAAAATGACGCATTAATTCCTATTTTCATATGATTTAATTATATAGTAAAAAAAGAAAAATGAAAAACATCTTGTATAATTAATGCAGATGTTTTAATATGTAAGATGTAATTTGTTAAGAAAATCATTCATGGAAAAAAAATCCCAGTCAGTTTGTATTATAGGTTTAGGTTATGTAGGTCTTCCTTTAGCTGTTCAATGTGCCCTGAAAGGATATACAGTATATGGGCTTGAAAATGACATCGAAAAAAATAATCTTATTAATGCAGGCAAAAGTCCTATAAAAGAGGATTTTCTGGAAAAAAATCTTCCCAATATAAAGGTAGAAGCAACAAATGATCCGTCTGTAATACAAAAAGCAGATGTTGTTATTATGTGCGTTCCGACTCCGGTTGATGAAAATTATTATCCTGATTTGACTCCAGTTAAAGACGCTACTCATGCCATTGTAAAAAATCTTAAAAAAGGACAGCTTATCGTCATTGAATCTACGATTAACCCTGGCGTGTGTGAAGAAGTCATTAAGCCTATGTTTGATGAAGCTGGATATGAAATCGGCAAAGATTATGAACTCGCCCATTGCCCTGAAAGAATTAATCCTGGAGATCCTAAATGGAATGTAACCAACATTCCCCGCGTCGTCGGTTCTTTCACTAAAAAAGGATTGGGTGCTGCAGTAGATTTTTATAGTGATGTTATTGATGCCGAAATAATGCCAATGAAATCTATCCGCGAAGCCGAAGCAACAAAGATTGTTGAAAATTCTTTCCGTGACATAAATATTGCTTTCGTAAATGAACTGGCAAAGTCTTTCGATGTACTTGGCATTGATGTTGTTGATGTCATCAAAGGCGCCTCCACTAAGCCTTTTGCTTTTATGCCTCATTGGCCAAGCCGAGGGATTGGAGGACATTGCATTCCGGTTGATCCATATTACTTGATTGAACGCGCTAAAGCATCCGGATTTGATCATGAATTTTTGAAAACAGCCCGCAAAGTCAATAATTCCATGCCGGAATATACTGTAGAACTTCTGCAGGATGCTCTTAACCAAATTAGAATGCCTCTTAATGGGACAAAGATTGGGCTTATGGGTATTTCATACAAAGCTAATATTGCTGATCTCCGCGAATCACCAGCCTTAAAGATTATAAAATTCCTAAAAATACACAAAGCAGATGTTTTAATTTTTGATCCCCATACCGAAAAGCATTCAACGGTAAAATCTCTTGACGAACTATTGGAAAAGTCAGACGCACTTATCCTGGCAACAAATCATAAGGAATTTCTTGAAATCAATCCAGAAACTTTCAAAAAGAACGAAATCAAAGTCATTATTGACGGAATGAATTGTCTTAATAAAGAAGAGATCGCAAAACATGGTATAATATACAAAGGAATAGGACACTAATTTAAATTTTTATGTTTCATTTATTAAAATCAATAATTTGGATGGCAGGAATTGTTGTTGTCGGAATCTTTATTCTCAATTATTTCGGATATAAATTTAACACCCATTATTTCAATGAAAGCAAGGCGGATTGCCAAAAAAGGCTTGAGGAATGTTCGAAAGAATTGGTAGAGCAAGGAACTAAAAATGCTGAATGTAATCTTAATTGCCTTGATCCTAAATTAATAATTAAGAAAAAATAATGAGACTTATAGTAAATATCCCGGCTTATAATGAGGAAGAAAAAATAGCCGAAACTATCCATAAAATTCCGCGTGGATTTCAGGGAATTGATGAAGTTCTCATCCAGGTAATTGATGATGGATCAATTGATAAAACTGCTGAAAAAGCCCGGGAAGCCGGAGCTGATTTAATAGTTTCTTATAAGCCTAACAGACGCCTGGCTTATTCATTCAAAAGGGCTATTGAAAATTCACTGGAAAACGGCGCAGACATTATGGTGAATATAGATGCGGACGGGCAATTTGATGCCAATGAAATTCCTAAACTATTAGAGCCTATTCTTGAAGGACGAGCAGACATGGTCATTGGCAACAGGTTTGGAGAGACAAAGGCTGAAAATATTCCTTGGATTAGAAAGACTTTGAATAAGTTTGCTGCCGGTATAATCGGTTTTTTCCTGGGGCACAAAACTAATGACCTGACTTGCGGATTCAGGGCTCACAATCGTGAAACTATGCTCAGGCTCAATCTGGTCAATACTCATTTCACCTATACACAGGAAACGATCATTGATGCGATCGGAAAAGATCTCAAATTAGTTTGGGTGCCAATTAGCGTTACTTACTTCGACGACAGGAAAGCAAAAATTACAAAATCTATCTGGAAGTTTGTCGGGAATTCAGCCAAGATAATTTTAAAAGCTATCCGTGATGTCCGACCGCTCAAATTTTTTGGCTGGCCTGGATTATTTTTTATTTTTCTTGGCCTTATTGGCATAATATTTTTTGCCGTCAATTATTTCCAGGATTTTAAGATAACACCTTATAGGAATTACATTATCTTTTCATCTATAAGTATTTTCCTGGGAATCCAGCTGACTATTTTTGCCCTCATAGCTGATATGATTAAATCTAATCGCCGGATAGAAGAAGAGATTATGTATCAGCTAAAAAAGGAAAAATATAAGAAATGAACTATTCTTAAATTAAAACCGCCTTTCATTTGGCGGTTTTTTTCTTGAAAAAAAAGTTGTTTTAAGGTACAATGTTTTTATGGATAAATTGAAAATTTTGTTTATTTCCCACACTTTTCCGCCTATTGTCGGCGGAGTTGAAACGCATAATTACGAGCTTTCATCCTGGCTTTCCAAGCAAGCTGAAGTGAAAATTATAGCTAATAAAAAAAGATGGCTTATTCCGTTTTTTTTAGTGTATGCTACTATCCGCGCTGTTTTATCAGCTCGAAAATATGATGCGATTGTTTTGGGCAGCTGCCTGCTTTCTAATGTCGCTTGGAGACTAAAACTTTTCGGCAATAAGAAACCTGTGATTGCAGTCGCCCACGGGCTTGATCTAACTTTCAAAAATTTCTTTTATCAAAAATTATGGATTGGGATTTTTCTGAAAAAAATAGACAAAATTATTGCCGTTGGAAATGAAACCGCGAAAGTTGCCAAAGAAAAAGGAATCCCGGAAGAAAAAATTATTTTCATTCCAAATGGCGTAGACACTGAAAAAAATTTAGTTTCAGCCACTAAAGGTGCTTTAGAAAAAATTATCGGACAGCCAATTGCTGGTAAAAAAATCCTTTTGACTTCAGGAAGATTGGCTAAAAGAAAAGGAGTGGCTTGGTTTATTTCCAATGTAATTCCGAAACTCGGAGAAGAATTTTTATATGTTGTTGCCGGCAATGGACCCGACAAGGAAAATATAGAGGATGCGATAAAGAATACTAATTTAGAAAACCACGTAATAGTATTGGGGTATGTTTCAGACGAAAAAAGGAACATTCTTCTGAATACTGCTGACCTTTTTATACAGCCGAATATAAAGGTTCCTGGAGATATGGAAGGTTTTGGAATATCTGTTGTTGAGGCTGGCGCCTGCAGACTTCCTGTTTTAGCTTCAGAAATTGAAGGTCTTAGAGATGCTATTAAAGACGGAAAAAATGGATTCCTGACAGAATCTGCTAATGCAGACATGTTCGTACAAAAAATAAATGAACTTTTCAACCAAGGCAGCCCACGGGAAATTTACGGTGAAAAAGTGCGCGAATATGTGGTTCAAAACTACAGCTGGGAATATGTTTCAAATTTATATTTTAAAGAAATAGAAACAGTGATAAAAAAATAAATTATGTCTTCATTTATATACTCACAAATTTTATTATATGTTTCGATGGGAATAGTATTATTTATTCCTGGATATTTTTTGGTCCTCGCAACATTTCTTAATAAAAAAATGTCTCCTATTGAAACTTTTGTGGTTTCATTCGGCTCAAGCATTATAATTACAGATTTGATTATAATTCTTATTGGAAAATCTCCCCTGCCTATTACCAGTGCTTCTATCCTTGGTATGATCCTTTTTTTCAGCTTAGCGTGCCTTGCGATTTATCTTTTCAGAAAAAAAAGAAAAAATGAAATTATTGGAAATAAACAAGGCATATCTCATGACAGGTTTCCAATTAAGTCGGCTGCTATGATTTTATTGATTGTTTTTTTAACAATTTTTATAAGGACAATATACTTCAAGGATACTATATTTCCAACTACTACAGATCTCGGACATCACATGTATTGGAGCAAACAAATTGCAATTACTGGTGATCTTCCACAATATGAAAAGGCCGATATTGGGCAAGACTTTACCATCGGAGAGCCTCAACCGATAGCCGATTTTATAATCGGTGAACATCTTATTTTTGCCGCAATCTCAATTATTTCTGGAGCAGAATTTATTTCTGCCTTCCCTGGCTTAGTTCTTTTTTTAATCCAAATAATATCACTATTGGCAATATTCATTCTGACCCGTGAAATTTTTAAAAAAGCAGAACATAGGTATGGAGACACTATAGCAATAACTACCCTATTCCTTATCGGACCCCTATACGCATTCGCAACGCCTCAGGCCAAATTTGTCAGCGGAGGAGTCATAGGAAACATTATTGGCAATCTTTTTATTCCACTAGCTATCTATTTTTATGTGCGGGCTTTTTCAGAAAAAAAATCATCATTGCTTGCATGGGCTTTATTTTTCAGCTTCGGATTAGCCTATACGCATCATCTCAGCACTTTTGTATTTATTTTTATCGCTTTCTTCAGTCTTATTTCATTCGCTGCACTCAATTTTAGAACAGTATTCTCGGAAGCACGCAGATTATTAAGATTAATAATTTCTCCGAGCGTATTGACAGTCATAGCTGCAGGAATAATTTTCACTTTTTTTGTTTACACTCCGAGCTACTTTAACCAGGAAGCTATAGATACCGCTGTTGGAACACCAAGTAAGTCAACACGGACGGGGCTAACCTTAGGTCAGCTAAAAACTACTGCTGGAGAGGCTCGATTTGCCTTTGCTGTCGCAGGAATCATAATGCTATTTTTTGTGCGTAAAATAGGAAAATACAGACAAGCTTTCATGATTGGATGGATTGCAGCCCTTGCGCTTATGTCACTCAGGCCTGATTGGCTTTTTGTGGACATCCCTTCAAATAGAATTGCAAGTTACGTAGTCTTTCCTATAGCCATAATAGCTGCATGCATGCTTGTACATATTTTCATATTATTTAGGAATAAAAATGAAAATACAAACAAAAACTATATTGGTCCCGTTTTTATCTTAATAACTTTTTTTGCTTTTATGATGTTTGTTTCGGCAGATGGCTTTAATGACAATGCAAATTCTTTAAATACGGATAACAGTGCTAACAAAGCCTTGCAAACCTATGCTGCTGCTCAATATCTTGCTGAACATTCTGGTTCTGATGATATTATACTTAAAGATCACAATTATCTTTCAGGTGACACATGGATAAAACTTTTTTTCATGCGTGGATATAATTATCCTCTTTCAAGAGGTTATTTTAAAAGATATGAAGATTCTCCATCCCGGGAACAATGCACTAATTTAATGATATCTGCACCAAGCAGTCCTGAAGCTAACAAGTGTTTTATTGGAACAAAAACCAATTTCACCATGATTAATCCAAAAATTGACAGCGGCCAATTTAATAAGCTGGATAATTTCTGGCAAGTTTATTCATCGGATGAGGTGGGAATTTATTATAGAAAAGATAATTAAAAAAATATGAACAGCAAACTTATTCCAATATCAATTATGGGTATGCTACTGGCAAGTTTTATTTTCTTGTCAGCTTTCGAAACAATCCAGGGAGATATGAGCAATAAAAATATCTGGATGCTTTATTTTTCAAGTCCTAAAGACAATTCATTGGATTTTATAATAGAGAATAATTCCCAAAACAAAATTTTTCACTGGCAAATATTGCTGGATAAAATAGTAGTTACTGAAGGAGATTCCTCCGTTTCACTGGGAGATAAAAAAACCATCACAGTGCCGAATGATGATATTGATCTTTCCAATAGAAAAATAACTATCGTGGTTTCAGATGTTAATAATAATAAAAAAGAAATTTATAAGCATTTTTGACAAAGAAAAAAGGCGCCTTATTTGGATTTATTTTTTACAAGAAGATTTCAAGTAAAAGATTCGAATTATCGAAAAATAAATCCAAATTGTTAAGCGCCTTCAGTTTCAGTCTTGGAACCAGAGATTTTCTCTGAATCCCTCCTTTTGCTGTTGTTAATGAAAAAAATATTTACTACTTACAAAATAGCATAAAAAATTATTTTTGTAAACAAGTTTCCTAATTAACCTCTAAATAAAGCCTTAAAATCAATTATGAAAAAGATACTATTGATCACTCGCCCTATTACTCCCCCTTGGGATGAAGCTTCAAAAAATTTCGCTTTTTTTCTAGCCAAAAACATTTCTAATTTTACAATCGGACTTTTGACTAAAAGCCATATTTCTGAATTATCAGATAACGTAGAGCAGAAACCTGTTTACACTTCGAGTAATTTCTCTTTTTTGCAGAAAATAAGATTACTTTTCGGTTTGAAATTTTTAAAAAGCAAATTCGACATATTACATTTTTTGTTTACACCTACACGACTGAATTCATTTCTGATAAAAAAAATTCTAGGATGCGGAAATAAAAAATTCCGCACTATCCAGACCATTGCTACTTTGCGCGAAGATCTATATTCCGATGAAGAAATAAAAAAAATGATTTTTGGAAATCTTATAATTACTTACTCCGATTATGCTAAAAACAAATTGGCTTCTTTGGGTTTTAAAAATATTGAAAGAATCTATCCTGGAATCGATTTGGATCTCTACCGCAAAAAAGAAAAAAATCCTGAACATATGAAAAAATACGGTTTATCTGATTTAGATTTCATAATTAATTTTACCGGTGAATATTCAAGATTGGGAGCTATAGATGACGTAGCTTTAAGTTTTATTGAAATTTCTAAACTAATTCCCAATTCCAAATTATCATTGGCTGTCAGGATAAAAAATTGCGAAGACATTGAAAAGAAAAAGTGGGTTATTGAAATTTTTAAAAGAAACAATCTGCTTGACAGAGTTATTTTCCACGATGACGGAACATATGAAATGTCTGATATTTATAATCTCTGCGACATCAGTATTTTTCCGGTTCAGGACATGAAAGGAAAATTTGATGTGCCTTTGGCTGTTATTGAAGCTATGGCCTGTGAAAAACCGGTTATAATTTCCAACATTCCCATCTTGGAAGAATTCGCAAAGGAAGGAAATTCTGTTAAAATTGAAAAAGGGAATTTGTCTGAACTAAAACTAAAAATTCTGGATTTATATGACCATCGCGAAAAATGCTATCAGATCGGCAAAAATGCACGCCAATATGTGGAAGAAAACTTTGATATCAAAAAAATAGCACAGCAATATAAAAATATTTACAATAAGTTATAGCATATGGCATACAATTTAAAAAAGATATCTGAAAATAAACAAGAATTGATAACTGAAGAAATGAAACTTCCGGCAATTTTACATGTTTCGGAAGATTTATTGCCAAACGATGAAACTCTTGAGCAAATTGAAAACATAGCTAAAGATGAAAGACTTTTCCACCATATAGCCGAAATGAGCGATGTACATTCAAAAAAAGGACGCAAAGTTCCTACTGGCAGCGTAATTGCAACTGAAAATTTTTTTCTTCCTCAAATAAATGATACGGCTCCTAATTGTGGCATGCGGCTTGTTAAAACAGACTTGACTGATGAAAACATAACTCCAGAAATAATCGACAAACTTTTCCAGGAATTAGTCAAAAAGATTCCGACTAAGAAATATATAGGCACTCCTATCCCCTATGATCTGGCTTTTAAAATTTGCAAATCAGGTGCAGAAGTTTTGACTGACCATTTTAAAATCCGGACTAAAAACGAAATTGAAAATACTTTTTCCAGGGGAAATTTTTTCCGCAATGAAGAAGTCTCTAATCGTGACATATTGGATGCTATTCCCGAACTTTTCATAAAAATCGGGAGTTATCGTCTGGGAATTCTGGGTGCAGCCGGAAACCATTTTTTGGATCTAATGAAGATATCTGAAATTAAAAATAAGGAAATCGCAAGGAAATTTGGATTAAATAAAGGTCAATATGTCTTCTTGATTCATACTGGCAGCGGACTTCTCGGACAATACGCATCATATATGTACACCCCGAAAATAAAAGAACACCTGAGCCAACGCATCGTTTTAAAAATGGGCACGACCTTTTTTGGCAGCCAGATGAGAAAATTATATCAAAATCTTTCCAAAAAAATCGAGAGTTATAAAAACAAAAATGAATTTTTCGGGTATGAAGACGCGAGCTTAGAAGGAAAAATGTTTTTTAATGCCCATCGGGCAGCAGCTAATTTCGGTTTCGCCAATAGAATGGTCATAACCCACCATCTTGATCAAGCTTTGGAAAATATTTTCGGCAAAAAAATTGATCTTGATCTGCTTTATGATACAACTCATATTTCTATTGAAAGAGAAAATCATTTCGGGAAAGACGTCTGGGTTCACCGCAATGGCAGTGTCAGAGCTAATGGACCAAAGCGCATGCAGGATCATCCTATTTTTTCTGAGACGGGCGAGCCTGTTTTTATTCCATCCTCTATGAGCGGATCGGCCTATATTGCCGTAGGAACAAACCGAAATGAATCAACTTTTTTCTCCGCACCGCACGGAACCGGAAGACGCAAAGTTTTCAAAGAAGACGCTGCTAAAAATAAGGAGGAGCTTTTCAGAAAAATGCAACAAAACAATGTACGCCTTTACAATGCAAAGTCTGACGGGGTTGTCCTGCAGGATGGTTCGTATTATAAAGATGTAGAGGAAGTTATCAGAGGAATGGAAGATAATGGAATCGTTGAGGTTGTGGCTAAAATGGAACCCATGGCGGTGTTAATGTATTAAAAATATGAAATTAATCACGATTTCCGGCCTGGATGGCAGCGGAAAATCAACCCAAATAGAACTGCTGAAAAATTACCTTGAATCGCAAGGCAAAAAGGTTTTCTATTTCCATGCAATTCAATTCGGATTGGCCAATAAATTAAAAAATAGAGATGAAATCTCAGCTGAACAACAAAGTATAGTTAGAGCGAATTTTTTTCAGATAATTCTGCGCCGGATATTTTTGATGATTGATATATTTCGTTTCAAAAAATTAATTAAAAAATTAGAAAAAGAAGGTTTTGATTATATTGTCAGTGATAGATATTTTTATGACAGCGTGATAAACATAAAATATCTTTCTGGAAATGATAAAAAAATACCCTGCGAAAAATTCATAATCAAACCTGATTTGGGCATCTATCTGCAGTCCGATCCGGAAATAATCATGCAAAGAGAAAGAAAGCCCGACCAAGGCATTGATTATTTAAAAAATAAAAAAGGATTGTACAATAATGCCGCAACAATCTGGATTTTAAAAATTATTGATGGCAATAGGAATAAAGAAGAAATTTTTGAGGAAATAAAAAGCATACTTTAAAAACAAAAAAAGCACCTTCAGACGTGATAATCTAAAAATGCTTTAATCTTTATAGAGTTTATTTCTTTTTATTTCTTGCAGCCTGCATTTAAATAAACTAAATATATAAAAAAAACTACAAAAAAAATAAAAAAAATAAAAACAAACATTGAATAAATCAAGTGGTTTTTCCAATTAAGGAAAAAGATTACCTGTAATATATATAAAATCAATATCACAGCCACATGAGGAACAATTTCAATGAATGCCTCTCTGCCTTGCTTTTTAACTTTTTTGCATGATATTCCCCAAAAAAAACCTGCTGGAGAAATTGCTCCTAAAAATAAAAGAACTTCATTCATTCTTCTCCCCTCCTTTTTTATAAAATATATTTTTTATAACACTATATAATACAAGATAAATTAATTTATGTCAAGCAATCTCGCAAAATCAACATTCTGGCTTGTTGTTTCAGAAATAATATTCAATCTTTCCGGATATATAATCCACTCTTTTGTCGGGCGGATTTTGGGTCCCGCCGATTATGGAAGGTATGGATTAGTTGTAACCCTGACCACCATGGTTATAATCCTGATCGGCAATGGAATTCCAACTGCAATGGCCAAATATATCAGCGAGATTTTCGAAACCAATCCCCGACTGGTGCTTGTCATTAAAAAGAAAGCGATCATCCTGCAATCGATTCTGATTGGCGGAATTACAATAATATTTTTCCTTTCAGCTCCCCTGATTTCTTATGTATTAGGGGATACCACTCTGACCCCCCTCTTCAGAATTTCAACATTGATTATTCCTGCCTTTGCTATGGCTTCTTTCTATTTTTCCTACTACACAGGCCTGCATAAATTCAATATTCAATCAATTCTCAAAACATTGCGTTCTGTTCTAAAGGTTGTGGCAATTATTGGCTTAGCTTATACTTTCCGGGTTCCAGGATCAATTGTCGGATATGCTTTGGCCGCATTTTCGGTCTTTTTAATCGCCTTTACTTTAGATCAGTTCAAATACACCAAAGAGATAAAAAAGGCTGCTGAAGGCCAAAATTTGAGCTTACAGAGCACTTTTGAGACCAAAAAGCTCGTCAGTTACGCTTGGCAGGTAATCCTCTTCTTTTTGGCTTATGAACTGCTTATAAGCATTGATTTGTATCTGGTTAAGGGTATTTTGCATAATGACTATTTGACTGGAATATATAATGCTTCTTTGACTGTTGGCCGCATTCCCTACTACATTTTTTACGCTTTGACTATAATGCTGCTGCCGGTAATTTCTAAATCAACAGCAGAAGAAAATCATGAACAGACAAATTTGGTTATAAGCCAATCATTAAGACTGATGATAATCCTGCTTGTTCCCTCTGTAATTCTTATGTCAGAATTTTCACGGCCAATTATAAAAATATTTTACAGCACTAAATATATTGAAGCAGCTTATCCGATGTCTATTCTCGCTTATGGCGTCGGTTTCCTGACAATTTTTTATGTCATGAGTTTCGTGCTCAACGGCGCCGGCAAGACAAAAATTCCGATGTGGATTTCCATTTTTGGCGTTATTATCAATACCATTCTCAATTACATTCTTATCAAGCGTTTTGGAATTGTCGGATCAGCTGTTGCAACTACGATCACATCCTTCGTAGCAATGTTAGCTATTTTATATTATATCCAAAGAGATTTCGGAGTTTTAATTAAGTTTAAAAATCTCTTAAAAATTTCCCTAGCCGGAATTGCCATGTATGCCGCTTCCCTGCTTTTTGATAAGGGAGAATTCATTTTTCTTCTCTGGTCGGCAATACTATTTGCATTGTACCTGGCAATTTTATATTTCTTGGACGGAATAACGAAGAATGATATTGACTATCTGAAACAGATAATTTCCAAAAAGAAAAAGAAGACTGAAATTCAGGAAGAACTTTCAGGCAATGAGCCCCAGTCATAGAAATTATAAAAAAACAAAATTCAAAATTAACTTAAAACCATTCCGCAATAGAAATGGTTTTAAATTAATTTATAAAAAAAGAAAAAATTGATTGTTACTTAAAAAAATTTTTAGATTTTCAATTTTATTTTTCACTTATTGTTAAAATTATTATTCCGTCTATTTTTTTTATTTCGGAAATATATCCGAATTGATAAAAGTCACCGATATGATAATCTTCCCCTGAGTCATTCACGATTCCAAATAATGGGATCAACCAATCTATTTGCGAACTTCGATTTAATTCCACAATTTCAATTCCTTTTTCATCGGTGAAATAAGATATTCGATTAGAAAACCTGGCCAAATTAGATTTTGAACCATAGATTTGAATTTTTTTTGCGTTTTTGGATCCAGCTATGATGTAATCGGAAATTTTCTCAACTTGAACAGAAGATCCATCTATCATATCTCCTCCACCCCTCGACCAATCGGCAAAAGCCGTTTTGATAGCCCAAACATTAGCTACTGACAAAATTAAAGAAATAATCAAAATTACTAATCTTGAGAATTTTCCTGCTTTCAATATTAATTCGATCCAAAATCCCAAAAAAATGAAAGGTACAAAAGACAACATAATGAAATAGCGAAGTGACATTTCTTGGGCTGCCAAAAACATAATCGCCATTATTGAAACAATGTAAATTGAAATCATTAAAATAAAATTTTTCTTTTTTGTTTCCGTTTCTTTTTTGAAGTTCCAAGCTAGAAAAAAATATCCACCCAGGGAAAAAATAAAAGAAAAAACAAACAAAGCGATTTTCCCAAAAAGTTCAACTCCGCTGCTTTTTTTTAATTTTTTATATTCCCATGAATCCATAAATTGGCAGTCAGCTTTTTCGCCCATGTTCCCCACCGGTAATATTATTTTCAAATTGGATCCAAATTGGCAGTTGATTGCTGTGGCAATATTTTTGGGAAGCGAGCTTTGGTTTTTATTTTTCGTTTCTGCTCCGCTTTTGAAAGCTTCGAAATTCGCCCCCTTGGTTCTAACTTCGCTTATTATTTGAGAAACATTCAAAAGCAAAGCAATCAAAATTATAACCGACCAATATCTAAAATTTAAAAATTTTCTTTTCAGCCAAATTATTGAAGATAAGATAAAAGATAGAACAGCGCTGATCAACAGAATTGTATGCAGTTGTACCAAGATTCCCAAAGAAATGCCACAGAGAATTGACCAAAATATTTTTTTATGGTCATTGGTTTTCGCAATTTTTAACATCGAAAAAATGAACAGCATTCCAAAAAAAGAAGCTGCATTTGGATTCCAGGCAAACCTGGAATAAAAAATGGCAAAAAAACAAATCGAATATAAACCAGAGAGCAAAAGAGAAATTTTCTTTCCAAAATATTCGTTGATCAAAAAATAGATTAATAAAATGGAAAGAATTCCCCAAAGTAAATCAGGATAGGCCATTTTGTCAGGAAAAATTCCGAACAACTCAGTGCTTATGTATTGAAAATAATAAAATGCCGGTCCTAGATGAAAACTGGTCCCTCCGGCAATTGGTCCAAGCAATGGAAATATTTTTTCTTGCGCCATTAGCCTTACAACTCCAGCATCCCGAGCTTGATCGGAATTAAAGCGTAAATATTCAGAAAAATGAAATGTGCACAAGAAAATCCCAAAAGCAATAACAATTACAAAAACCCATATCTTCCATGAAACTTGTTTGATTCTGAAAATAACCTTATTTTTCATGTAGTTTTGCAATAGATAATCTTCCAAAAATTTGAGGGTCATTTGCTTGATATTTTGCCCTTGTTTTTTTATCTAATCTTCCACTATTTTCCGCATTTTCCAGAAAGAAAATAGTTGCATTCTCAGGTAATTTTTCTTTTTTGGAATACTCTTTAATCATGATTCCTTCTTTTTTTGTAAAATAGTCAATTGATCTTGCATATTTAAAAAGATACAGCTTCTTGCCTTTAAGATAGACTGCCTTTTGATCACTTGTGTGATAGGCTATATAATTAGCAATAAATTCTGTTTCACTTAGCGTGATAAATAGGCTTTCATTATTTTCAATTTTTTTATGCAAAAAAAAGTCTCTAAACATTCCACATGTTTTATATATATTGACTACTGCAAGCGCGATAAAAAACAATGTCAGAATTACGATTACAATTTTTGTTTTTCTATCTTTCGTCCATTTCAAAATCTCATCCACCCAAAAACCGAGCAGTAAAAAGGGCAAGAATTCCAAAACTAAATAAAATCTTGTTGAAATTTCATTTGCCAATAAAATTAAAAATACAGAAACTGTCAAAAAATAAATTCCCAGAAGCATAAGAAATTTATTTTTCTTGTCATCATTTTCTCTTCTGGCATTTTTAACCCATAAGATAATTCCGCCTATTGTAAATATAAGGCCAAAAAGAGTTTCCGCAACTACAAAAACCTGCCTCTCGAGTGGCCTGTGTTTTTTAAAATTTTTTGCGACATATTTAATTCCGCAATCCCCATTTGGTCCTATGGTAGAGATTATGTAATTATTGCCCTGTATTTGGCAAAGTATGTTTTCAGTAAATTTTTCAGCAATGCCGATTTCATTATCAGTTTTTTTTGCTGTTCCTTCCAAAAATGCCTGGATGTTCTGACCACCACTTTGAATTTCTCCAAATATCTGCGGAACATTTAAAAATAATGCGAACAAAAAAATAACAACAAATTCTTTGGCCATTTTTCTGCCACTCACCCTATAAACATATCCTAAAAAAAACAGCCAGCTTAACGGCATTGCAACCAAAAGTAATGTGTGGAGTTGCATGCCTATTCCCATGGCGGTTCCGGTCAAAGCTGCCCAGATAAATTTCTTTTTTGCGCCATCATCCGAAAGCATCAGCAGTGAATATAAAAAAAGAGAAACAAAAAATGGAGCCGAATTGGGATTCCAGGCAAAACGGGAATACTGGACGCAAAACATTGAAACAGACATGAGGCCAGTTAAAGCAATCGAAAGGGATTCGTTGAAATATTTTTTAAAAAGCAAATAGAGAAGCGGGATTGTTAGGATTGAAAAAAACAAATCAGGATAGGCCATTTTATCAGGATAAATTCCGAATATTTTAGCTGAAATGATCTGAAAATAATAAAAAATTGGACCAAGGGCAAAACTTGTGCCACCCGCCAAAGGTCCGGACAATGGCAGAGAAATTTGTCCTTCCAAAAAATCTCTCACAATCCCAGCATCTCTTGATTGATCGGCATTAAAGCGAAGCAAGTCATGAAAATTATAAACGCGGAAAAAAATACCTGTCACGATTATAGCAAGCAAAAACAGCAATTTTATATATTTTTTTTTAATAATTTCAGCATTATCACTCATATCAAAAAAATAAAAAATTTTTTCCTATTTTTTTCTTTATTTCAAATTCCTGAGCATGTTCTCCATGTTTTTGAATGATTATTTTTGCTTCCTTGGTGTATTTGTTGTATTTAGCATTAAAAGAAATAAAATTACCCAAATATTTACTTGTGGCTAAATTTCCAGAAATTATATAATTCAGCCCTTCTATATTGGCAAATTTATATCCAGTCTCATGACCAGAGGCAAAAAGAACAAGATTTTTATATTGTTTGAGAAAATTATGAAGTTCAATTCCTCTTGAAATATTTTTTTTATAGGAAACAAATTGTCCGTTTAATTCTGATGGGACTGAACTATGATGGGAAAACAAGATAGTGGGTTTGTCAGTGTTTAGAGCTTCTCGCAACCATTCGAATTCTGATTTGCTTACATATCCGTTTACGTATTGGTTGGGACCAAGGTCAGATCCGTCAGTTTTGAAATTTGTATCCATCAGAACAAATCTCCAATCGCCTAAATCAAAATATTTATGGTTAGCATCTATATCAAGTATTTTTCGCAATTCCTCTTTGTTTAAATCGCGTAAATCATGATTCCCGAAAACATATTCCCTTCTTGATTGCAGTTTTGAAAAAATATCGTTTATTTCTTTAAATTGTCGGATTGTTGTGTCTTTTTTGGAAGTAGAACTTTCCACCATATCCCCTCCGGAAATTACAATTTCCGGATGAAAATCATTGTTGAAATATTCAACTACTTTTTCCAAAGCTTCAGGAGCTTTGTTGGTCAGCTTATTGCCGACTTTATTTCTATATCCATACTCAAAATCAGCAACAAAGCCAAATTTTAAGCTGGTTTCAGCTGCTAAAATAACTTTGGTCCAAAGCAAATAACCTGATAAAGCCAAAATTGCAAAAAAAACTATCAATATTGTGGATAAAAAGATTACTTTGTGAAATTTTTTGTTACTTTCCATTTCTTTTTATTAAAAACCAAAAATCCGTTCATCAAAAACGACTCAGATTTTTTTGAATTATTGATTTTTGCGTGAACGAAAAAAATGTCTTAAAAAATTTTTATAGCTAAAATACCTAATAATTTTATACGATTTAAGGTTTAAAGTCAAAATTGTTGCTTAAATAGACCGCTCCTATCATTTAGTATATAATTCAGTTAGTATATCTAAAATAATTCAAGGATAATTATATGAAAATACCTATAAAAATTCTGCTGTTTTTTTTGACAACTTTGATAATTTTTTTCTCTTTTGGTTTTAATCACATCGGAAAGTTTATTACGGCCGATGAGCATCTTTGGATATATGATCGTATTCCAAAATATTGGAAAGCTATCCAGGAACAAGCGTGGGAAAAGACATATGTCCATGAAAAGCCCGGGATAACTTTATCCATAATTTCAGGGACAGGATTATTGAAATATCCCAACCCGTCAGACTACCTGAAGAAAAATAAAGCCAGTGAGGTCGGAACAACGCAGCCATTGGAAAATATGCTCGCTGCTTTCAGAATTCCGATTCTTATTTTTAATGCACTTTTCTCTTTATATTTATTTTGGATTATCAGAAAAATAACCAAGAATTATTGGATAGCCATCTGGTCAATCATTTTCACTCTTCTCTCGCCTATCATTCTTGGAACTTCACAGATAGTAAACGCCGACTCTATTCTTTGGTCATTTTCAATCGCCACATTGCTTTCTTTCATTGCATATCTGGAAAATAATGAAAAAAAATTTCTCATTTTAACGAGTTTATTTTTGGGACTTTCAATGCTGACAAAATTCACAGCAACAATTCTTATTCCTTTTCTTTTTGTTGTTCTGCTTATTTTTTATTTAGAAAAAATACATGAAAACAAAGAAAACGATCTGGCAAAAAAAATATTCCGGTTTTCTTGGGAATATTTCCTCGTAGTTGCAGGTTCCATGGCAGTATTTACAATTCTTCTTCCAGCAAGTTTTTTCAGATTAAAACGCTACCTGTATGACGGAACTATTGGCTATTCAACTATGCCTTTTGTATTGCTACCTATAACAATTCTGGTAATACTTTTAATCATTGAGTATGTTTGGGTAAAAAATAAATTCAGCCTCATATTTTTGCAAAAAATAGGACCATTCTGGGAAAAATATTCAAAAATAATCTATTTAACCCTCTTGCTTATTTTTTTGATCACGATTTTAAATTATATTTTTGGAAAAGATTTTTTGAACTTAGAAAAAATACCGTTTGATGCACGCCAGGGCGGAATATTCAAGAAAGAAAACATTTTCAAGAAAATAATTTTAGAAGCCAGACCTACTGTTTTCTCGTTGACCCCGCCTGTCATCTTATTCTGCCTGCTTTTGTGGGCTAAATCATTATTTTTAAATTTTAAGGAGAAATTTTTAATTCTTTCTCTTTCACTTTTTGTTATTGTTTATAACGCGGCATTGCTTCAGCAAAATTTGCTAAATATTATCCGCTACAATGTAATCATATACCCGATATTTTCAATTCTGGCAGCTATTGGAATTTATTACGCCATACCGGAAAATAACAAAGCTAAATATTTTCGGCCGGCCACAACAATACTTTTGATTATTTTGAGCTTAATAAGTCTTCGAAGCATCAAACCTTTCTATTTTAATTACACCAATTTTATGCTTCCAAAAAAATATTTAGTCACTGATTCATGGGGATATGGAGGATATGAGGCCGCACAATATCTGAATCCATTGCCCGACGTTGAGAATAAGTCTGCCTGGTCCGACTATTACGGCTTCTGTGATTTTTTTCGCGGAAAATGCACTTCCGATTATTCGGTTCTTCAAAATGAAATTCCCCCTTCTTTTGATTATTTTGTTTTTACTCGCCGAGGAGAAATAATATATAATCAAAAAATGAGCAAAAAATCATACGTCAAAAAACACAAAAATATGCCCCAAATAAAAACATATTACGAAAAAACATCCCCCAAATGGGAAATGAAAATTGGAGAAAGACCAGAAAACTACATTAAAATATTTGCAAAATAATTTAAATATACAGGAATTGATTTCAAATAATTCATACGCTATTCTTCCCCTGTTATATTATAAAGATTGTCATCTCGATCTTTTTTATTGAAAACATCTTTCCAGAAAAGACGGTCTGTTTTAGTTTTAGGGCGGTTGAACCTGAAATCTGCCGAAATGTTTCTATCATTTATCATAATTTTTGAAACCATAAGCTGTCCGAATTCTTTCTGTTCAATAACAGTTATGTTATCGCCGAATTTTTTTATAACCGGTTCAGTGCCGTTCTTTGTCGGAGTTATGGCAAAATACTCCGCATTTGGATCATCATTTATTTTCATAGTTTCATAAACTAAGTCTTTATCTCTTTTTTTATACAAAAGATAATCTATTGGGCGCACATGCTCCGGCTTTACATAATAATATAAGGTTTTGCCTTTTTCATGGTGTGCATACATCCAGTCTGCAACAGATTGCAAATGCCAAAGCAAGACACCATCTTTTGCTTTCAGAATAAGCGACCTTCTTATTTCAACAGTTTCTTTCTGTGAATTTGCCTGCTCCCTGAACCAAGCATAAGTCCCATAGGAGTTCCAGACAATTATCAGGGATGAAACAACTATTCCCGTCCAAACAGCCTTTTTATATCCAATTTTTTCCTCCAAATATTCATAAATCATGCCTAAAAGAATGAACGGTACTGCAAAAACAACAATAAAAAATCTCGGGCGAAGTTGAAATGAAACCGGAATCATAAGGATAAAATAAACACTTATCCAGATTAAAAGAAGAGCCAAAAAATCTTTTCTTGAATCATTTTTTTCTTTTCTTAATGCACGTAATAGAATAATGACACCTGAAATTAAAATTATTGTTGTCAAGAACATAGCAAAATTTTCCTTGTTATTCTCTTCCCCATAACACTGCGACGTTGTTATTAAACAATAATAATTCAGATTTTCAGAAATATTTTTGGAAATTTTTTCTATAAATGGCTTGCTCTCGGGTTTCGAACTCAGAGCTGTGATGAAATTTTTGGTATTTTGCCCATTTTCTTTAATGTCACTGATTATTACAGGCATATATAGCAAAATAAAAACAAAAAATGCAGCTGCGACATATTTGGAAAATTTTACAATATTTTCTTTTTTGAAATATGAAAATATTTTTTCTTTCTTCCAGAATTCCATTTTAAAAAGTACGAATAATCCAGAGATTCCGACTAATCCGAAAAATCCGAAGAAATGCAACTGCGACCCGATCACAATTCCCAAAATCCAAAGAATGAGCCAGAGATATTTTTTCTTTTCATTCTGCTCCCTAAAAAACTTAAGCAGGCCATAGAAACTCAAAAGAAGGAAAAATTGAAGCGAGTTCGGATTCCAGGCAAAACGCGAATACTGGATTATGATGAAAGAAAAGGCATACATCGCCGTTATCATCAGTGAATATTTCCTGGAAAAATAAAGTCTTGCAAAAAAGAACAGAAGTATTATGGCTGCAATTGAAAAAAACAGGTCCGGATAGGCTAAAACTGGGGGCTGAGATGAATTAAAGATGAGAGTTGAAATATATTGAAAATAGTAAAAAATAGGCCCCAAACGCAAGAAGCCCTGATCTACTTCTGTTGCTCCGGCTCTGGCTCCCAAAAGAGGCATATAGCCTGGCCCATTTTCCACGATATTATCAATGAGGAAAGCATCTCGTGCTTGATCCATTTTAAAGTATAGCCAATCATCAAATTGATAAGTCCTTAAAAGAAAAGATGCTATTATAATTATAAAAAAAAATAAAGGCACTAATTTATTTTTCATAATAATTTTCATAATATAACTATTTCAGTATACATTTTTTGCTTGCAAAGTCAAAATGTCACCAAATAGACTACTCAATTAAAATATGCTATCTTTGTGAGGTAATTTGATTATTTTTTTAAAAAATAAATGCTCAAAAAAATCATCACACCACTTGTTATTTCGCTTGTTATAGCCATAAATCTTTTTTTAGGATTATCCAGATTAGACAAATATTCTGCTGTTGACGAACCCTATTGGACATACGGACGAACTTCTAAGTTTTGGACTGCCATAGAAAATCACAACTGGAAGTCAACGAATGTAAATGACAAACCAGGTATAACTGTAGCGATCCTTTCTGGTTTTGGTCTGCTTAAATATGATCCGATGCAATATGAGTCCTTGAGAGAAAATGTAAAGACCGAGCAACAGCTCCATGATATAAGAGCGATTAATTTCTATTTCCGCCTGCCGATTTTCCTTTTCTGCACTTTAATTCTATTAGCTTTCTATTTCCTTCTTAAAAAACTTTTTGGAGACATCATTGCGCTTTTGAGTTTTATTTTTATAAGTTTTTCTCCGATTATTTTTGGCATTTCATTGATTATAAACCCTGATTCACTGCTCTGGATATTTCTACCCCTTTCAATTCTCAGTTATTTTGTCTTTAAAAAAGAGGAAAATAAAAAATATCTTGTCTTAAGCGGCTTTTTCATGGGACTTTCCCTTCTCACAAAATATGTTGCCAATATTCTGTATATTTTCTTTTTTGCACTTCCTTTTCTAGAATACATCTTCATCGAGAAAAAACCAGTTCTTTCTGAGTATCTTAAAAAATCTTTTGTTAATTATTTAACTTTAGTTGCATTTTCGATGCTAACTTTCTTCATTCTTTTTCCCGCCTCATGGACAAATTTGGAAATACTTCTAGAAGGCACTTTTCTGAGTAAAGCATTTGAAACAACCTGGCCTGTTTTTGCATCAATTTTTACTCTTGTTGCATTGGACATCATTCTTCTTAAAAGTAAGGTTATGGGATTGATTTTAGGTTTTATTTCAAAACACAAAACAATTATCGTGCAGATATTTTCCTCATTTTTTATTCTATTCACCCTGCTTGTTCTCATAAATACATATTCAGGAATGAAATTTATTGATTTTGTTTCCTTCCTTTCTTCACCCAAGGGAATAGGTGCAGATAACATTCTAGAATCATATGCTGGAGCAATTCTGTCCGACACTTACAGCCTGATTTTTGGAATGTGTCCTTTTGCCTTTCTTGCTTTTATTTTTGCGTTATTTTTAAGTGTCAGGGGAAAAACCTCTATCGATCTTGAGTTGCAGATTATTTTTTATTTTTTAATTTTTATTTTTCTCTACTATTTGGCTTCTTCAGTAAATGAAGTTACAGCCACCGTACGCTACCAAATTGTCACCTATCCGCTAGCTATGATAATAAGCGCCATAGGTATATCAAAATTCATATCCTGCAAAAAAGTAGAGAAATACATTCCAAACACATTAGCTATTGTTTTTGTTTTAGCGGTTTCTTTTCTTGCACTTTTTTCTGCCCGTCCTTTCTATTTGGCCTATGCTTCCCCGCTCCTGCCGGAAAAATACCTTTTGAACTACAAGGATATGGGTGACGGCAGTTATGAAGCAGCAGAATATCTGAATTCACTGCCTGATGCGCAAAATCTTATAATCTGGTCAGACAAAGGCTCCGTTTGCGCTGAATTTTTGGGAAAATGCGCAATTGGATATAACAAGAAAAAACTAAAGAACTTTAAATTCGATTATGTTGTCGTTTCTTCAGGAAGAGAATCAAAAAGTTCCAAAAGTTTTGGGAGTATTGATGATGTTATCGATATTGAAAAAGCTTATAAGACTGAGAACTACTTACAAAAAATTATACTTGGTCGCAATAATTCAAATTTCGTGAAAATAGTCGAGACAGATTCTTTGAAAAAGTAACTGGGATATTATATTCTAATTCATTTACAATAGCCCTTTTTTGGCTTACAATTAAAGCATAAGATAATTTTTCAAGCATTGTAAAATGAAGCAAAAAATCATTGTTTTTTTGGTATTTTTTTCCATATTCATATCTTCACTTTATTTCGGTTTTCCGCGATTGGAAAAGTTTTCCGGAGTAGATGAACCCTATTGGTCATATGACAGAGTTCCTAAGTTCTGGAATGCAATAAAAAATATGAAATGGGAGAAAACGCATCTTTGTGATAAACCTGGAATAGTTATTGCGGCAATTTCTGGAATAGGTCTTCCTTTTGACAATGAAGATTTCAATAGCATAAAAAAACTTCAAAAAATACGCTATGAAAAGAAGACTCTGGGAGATATTCAAAGAATAGAAAATCTCTACTTCCATCTACGTTTGCCTGTTTTTCTTTTCACTTTGTCCATGCTACCTATATTTTATTTCCTCATCAAAAAATTACTTGGGCAAAAAATTGCCATATTTTCAGTAATTTTCATCGGACTTTCACCGATTTTGCTCGGCATCTCACTGATAATAAATTCAGATGCGATGCTCTGGATTTTGGCAGGACTTTCAATTTTAAGTTTTTTCAATTTTCTAAAAGACGGACAAAAAAAATTCCTCATCCTTTCCGGTTTTCTTCTCGGACTTTCTGTCATAAACAAATTTGTCGCCAATATTCTTTTTGTATACTTTTTCTCAATATTCCTTATGGAATATTTTCTATACACCTATCAAAAAACAGAGATTGATGAATATCTGAAAAAATCTTCCGTCAATTATCTTATTCTTTTTGGAGTTGCAATAGTTTCGGCTTTCCTATTTTTTCCAGCCACTTGGGAAAAAATCTATATACTGTTCAAATATACTGTCGGTCATCCTGTATTCTCTTCTACTTGGCCAATTTATGTCGGAATCATAGCCATTCTAGCTTTAGATCTAATTATATTCAAAGCAAAATTTTCTAAAATAATTTTTGGCTTTCTGGCAAAACATCGCAAAATTTTGATAAAAACAATTGCTGGAATTTTCCTCATACTGATAGCCATTGTTTTTCTCCATGTCTATGCCAAATTTAATTTTTTCAACATTCAAGAAATCATCGCTTCGCCAAAAGGAATAGGCACTGGCAATTTAGCGCAAAAATACATTGGGGCAATATTAGCCGACACATATAGCTTGATTTTCAGCATTTCGCCTCTTGTTCTTTTCTTTTTAATTTTCTCGGTCTTTTTTTCTCTGCGCAAAAAAAACGAGCTTGATCGAAAATCCATAACTAAATTTTATATACTCATTTTCATCCTGATTTTCTATATGGGTGCAGCTGTAAATGAAGTCATTGCTACCGTACGCTACCAGATTATGGTTTATCCGCTGGTTTTCGTTTTGGCTGCCATTGGTGTTTCGGAATTTTTAGAAATAAAAAAGATTGAAAAATATGTTACTTCTTTTTTTGCAATTATAGCAATCTTTGCTATTCTTGAAGGAAGCTTATTTTTCATAAAACCAAACTTTTTAGCCTATGCATCGGAAATTTTGCCAAAAAATTTCATTGTCAACCTAAAAGGCATGGGTGAAGGAAGTTATGAGGCTACTCAATATCTCAATCAGCTTCCAAATGCCGGCAATATGGTAATTTGGTCAGACAAGGGAGCTGTTTGCGAAAGATTTGTCGGCAAATGTTTTGTTGATTTTAAAATAGAAACTTTCTTAGACAATAAACTTGATTATTTTATTATTTCTACAGATAGAAGGTCGCGCACAGTTAAGTTATCAAAAGAACCTAAAGTTATTAACGGCATAGAAACTACAGAAAATGTCGCATCTTATGTAAATTTCGAGGAAATGTATCAAAAGAAAAATGTTGAATTTGAAACAATCATTAGCAACAATCCGAATAATTTTGTTAAAGTCATAAAAAATAATAATATACTATAAAAGATTTATGTTAATAGCTGATTTCATTGATAAAATTGTCAACACTATCGCTGAAAAAATACTCAGGAGAAAAATAAACAAGGGCTTGCTTCAGTTTTTCCGTTATTTAATTTGCGGCGGAACTTCCACTCTTGTTGATCTTGTCATGCTTTATTCTTTGACCCATTTTATTGATGTGCATTATTTGATCGCAGCACCAATAGCCTATGTCACCGGAACTGCAACAAATTATACTATGAATATTCTTTTAGTTTTTAAAAGTTCAGGCAACATCAAGAAGGAATTCCCTCTCTTTGCTATTATCGGTATTGGCGGCCTTCTTTGGACTGAAATTATTATCTGGTTCTTTGTCGACCTGCTGGATGTTTATGTGATGATAGCCAAAATTATAGCGATTGTTTTGGTTCTGAATTGGAATTTCTTTATGCGCAAGAAATTCGTCTTTTCTTCCGGATCGGCTTCAAAAGAGCCATAAAAAAGCAATCCAAAAAATCACTTACTTTCAAAATGATTTCAGGAGCAGCTAATAAAATAAAAACACTCATATTAATTATGAGTGGTTTTTAAAAATATTTATAAAGTATGTTTATTTTTTAATTTCTTTATTTTTTAAATAAATCGGTAGCGCTATTATATTTATAAGACCTTGAAAAAAACGATTTAGGAGTGCAACAATGACTGCAGCAGAAATATTTATACCCATCATCCCAAAAAAGAAAATATAGGCCCATTCTTTTAGCCCGACACCTGCAGGAATCGATGAAAGAATGCTGATTATGAAAACAACAGAAAAATAATCAAGAGGATTCATCTGAACTCCTATGCTCCAAAATAAAATAATATTTGCCAAACCAACGCCGATAACATTAAAAATTACAGAGTATATCATTGTTTTTGCAAAAAGTTTTCTGTCTTTACCAAAGCTTCCGATCTCCTTGATATAAACAAGCATTTTTTGTGGAATAAATTTTATCTCTTTTCCAGTAAAAAAATATTTTAATAGCTTAGGTAGAAAAGGAATCAGCACCAAGACAAAAATAAAAAAAATGTTTATAAGCACCAAGGTTGGTATTTCAGAAATAACCCTGAGATTAATAAGCGAAAAAAAGGGAGTCATTAAAAAAAGTGCCAATAGTCCAGTCAATCTATCGTCAACAACAGTTGCAGTAGCTTCAGGATATCTTTTGTCTTTCTTGCCTATTTGATAGGATCGAAAGATGTCTCCTCCTATAGTTGAGGGCACAAAATTATTTATAAAAGCACCAGTTATATAAAGCTTTAAAAAAGTAGATAATTTTTCCTTAAAACCTTTGCTTTCAGCTAGGCACTTCCACTTGATTGAAGAAATTATCAGCCCGAAAAAAACAACTACCAGATAAAAAATTATATACAAAGCTGATATGTCTTTGAGATAAGAAAGGGACTCTTGCCAGTCTATTTTCAAGATTATCCAGATTATAAAGACAAGGCTGATAAGAATTTTCAGAAAATTTATTAGAATTTTTTTATTACTTATCATTTTTAAAAAATATCTTTTTTATTTCTTAACTATTATTATTTTTACTTTTAATATTTTTCAATTCAATCGCATTACGGTATAAATCAATATATTCTCCAGCAACAACCGACCAATCAAACTTCTCAGATAATTTTCTGCTTTCATTGCCCATTTGAATTTCCAAATTTTTATTGATCATAATTTTTTCAATTTTTTCAGCTAAGTCATCTGGATCTTTCATTTTGACGATAAAACCATTTTTTTCATTTTGCACTAATTCCTTAGTTCCACCTGTATCGGTTGCAATTATTGGCAAACCGCAAGACAAGGCTTCTAGCATAGTATTGCTCATTCCTTCATTAAGCGATGGTAATACAAAAATATTCGATTTTTGGTAATATTCTAAAATATTTTCATGCAAAATAGGCCCAGTGAAAGTAACTTCCGATCCAATTCCTATTGTTTGTACTAAATTTTTGAGAGAATCGCATTCATCCCCATCCCCTACAATAAATAACTTTATGTTCTTGTATTTTTTTAGAAGATTTCCAACCGCCTGAATCAAAAATTTGATTCCTTTTCTTCTGGTAATACGGGAGATACACACTATAGTGAATTTATTTTCGTCTTTTTTATTTGCATCCGGAAAAAAATCACCTGTGTCTATGCCGTTATAAATAATTCCTATTTCTTTTTCTGTTTTTGATTTAAGTGCAAGCTCCCGCAGTCCACAGCTATTTGCAATAACAAAGCAGGCACTTTTCCATATTTTTTTTATGATCGGAGTGATGAATTTGTATAAAATAGTGAATCTTTCACTATATCCCGGAACATCAGATCCGCGCAGTGAAATTATATAAGGAATTTTGAATTTATTCTTTAAAATAAAAGATGCTATGCCGCATGGAACAGTAAAAAATGAATGAGTAAGATCATACTTATTCTCCCTTACCAGCTTTTTTGCGAATTTATAGGAAACCCAGGCATACTTTAAAAGCTCCTTTTTTGATTGATAGTGAATATTTTCAGCATTTTTACCTATTGGAAGCTTATGAACAGTAATATTTTCACTTAATTTCAAAATCTGGTGTTTTTCGTTGATTGAAGAAGTGATAAAATCAACTTTAATTTCCGAATTTTTAGCGTATTCCTTTAGCAAATAAAATGAAGCATTCCCTGCACCCCCACCTAAAGGAGGATATTCATAGTTGAAAAATAGGATTCTCATTTCTAAATAAGATTAATTTTATTCTTAATTGCGTCCGACGCCATAATATTCGAACCCCAATTTCTTTATATGCTCAGGCTCATATACGTTTCTAAGGTCTACAAAGATACTTCCTTTCATGAGCTGTTTTATTTTTTCAAAATCTAATGAACGATATTCATTCCATTCAGTCATAAGAACAAGGCAATCAGCATCTTCAACTGCTTTATATGGATCAGAAACATAGTTTATTTCTGGCATATTTTTTTTGGCTTCTTCCATTCCATGTGGATCAGTAGCTACAATTTCTGCACCTTTTTCTTTAAGTGCTGGCAATATCATAAGTGCTGGAGCGTCGCGCATATCATCTGTTTCTGGTTTGAAGGTTAAACCTAAAACAGCAATTTTTTTGCCCGCTTCGCTTCCACCCAAAGCCTTTCTTATTTTCCCAACCATTCTGGCTTTCTGTGCAGCATTAACTTCAATAACAGTTTCAATGATGCGTATCGGGCTTCCGTGTTCCTGTGCAATTCTGCAAAGTGCTAAAGTATCCTTAGGAAAACATGAACCGCCATATCCCGGGCCAGCATGCAAGAATTTTTTTCCGATACGGTTGTCCAACCCTATGCCTTTAGCCAGATCAATAACATTGGCCCCAATAGTTTCGCATAGGTTGGCAATTTCATTAATAAAACTTATTTTAGTCGCTAAAAATCCATTGGCGGCATACTTGATAAGCTCGGCTGTTTGCAGGTTAGTGAAAACAATCGGAGTTTCAATCAAGTATAAAGGCTTATAAATTTCTCTCATAATTTCTTGCGCTTTTTCACTTTCAACTCCTACTACTACTCTATCTGGCTTCATGAAATCACTGATAGCCGCACCTTCACGAAGAAACTCAGGGTTAGAAGCTACATCAAAATCAGCTTTTGGATTATTTTCTCTGATTATTCTTTTTACTTCCTTGGCCGTACCAACCGGTACGGTACTCTTATCTACGATTACAGTATAATCTTTAAGTAAAGGCGCTAATTCTTTAGCTACAGCATAAACGTAAGTAAGATCTGCATAGCCATCTCCCCTCCTGGATGTTGGAGTTCCAACTGCAATAAAAATTGCATCAGCATCACCTGCACATTCTTCGAGCTTTGTACTGAATTTTAATCTTCCAGATTCAACATTCTCCAAAACCATGTCATCTAAACCTGGTTCATAAATCGGAATTATGCCTTTTTTTAAGTTTTCAATTTTTTGTTCATCTTTATCAACACAAAATACTTCGTGGCCAAAAGATGCAAAGCAAGTTCCAGAAACAAGGCCGACATAACCACTTCCAATAACTGTAATTTTCATAAAAAATTTAATTTTAATTATTAATTATCTCTTTTATTGAATAATTCATGGATTTTCTACTTTTGTAATATACTTTAAGTAAAATGTCAGCCAAAAGTCCGAAAATAAATAGTTGAATACCAATCATAATCAGGAATACTCCAACAAGAGGCCATATTTTTTCCGATAGAGAAGCGCCGAGAAACATTTTTTCTATTAACATCCAGGCTAAAATTGCAAAGCCGGCAAATATGCAAAACATTCCTCCGCCTCCGAATAAATGTACCGGGCGATTGGAATATTTTCTCCAAAACCAAATAGAAACCATATCTACAATGCCTTTTATCCCCCTTCTCCAGTTATATTTTGTTTTCCCGTGAATTCTGGGAAAATGATTAACCTTTACTTCTCCTACTTTATATCCGTCAAATTGCAGTATGGCCGGCATAAAACGGTGCATTTCACCGAAAAGATCAACCTCTGAAAAACATTCCCGTTTGTAAGCTTTTAGGCTACAACCGCTATCATGAATATTATCTTCAACCAAAACCTTGCGCAAAATATTTGCCATACGGGAAGAAAGCTTTTTCATGAAATCATCTTTTCTTTGCCATCGCCATCCCGAAACAACGTCATAACCCTCGCTCATTTTTTCAAGCAATATTTTTATATCTTTAGGATCATTCTGCAGATCGCCATCCATCGTGATTATTATTTCTCCCCTTGCATTTTTTATCCCAGCATCAAAACCGGCAGTTTGGCCATAATTTTTCCTAAAGCGGATTAATTTTAGCGGTTTTAGCCCCTCACAATCAATGAACGTTTTGTCTGTTGATCCATCATCAATAAAAATAATTTCATAAGGTTTGCTAAGTGATTCGCAAGCTTCAACAATACGCTTATGAAGCTCACGCACATTTCCTTCTTCATTGTAAAGAGGAACAACAACTGAAATATAGGGTTTTTCTTCCATATATTTAAAATTTAAGCCTTAATTTAAAAAACTCAATTACTGTCTAATTATACAGGAAATAATGCCTGTGGGCAACCCCTATTGAGAAAAAAATAAAAAGAATCTTATCAATCCTTTTTATCATACCTAATTTCATATTTAAACTAGATAAACTAATTTCTTTTAAAGGCAATCTTTGCTTCTGCGAGGCTTACCTGTGGAATTTCCTGTTGGCATATTTCAGCATATCCTTTTACTGCGATAACTACGGGATTTTTTTCGGAGGAAAGATTCAGATTGTTTTTAACCTGCGGAGTGGGATCTATAAGTCTCACTGCAAAGTTTTCAGATTTTTTAGCATTTCTTATAGGCAACTTTTCAATATCCTCATCTTTTACGCGTATAACAATGCTTTCTTCTTCATTTTGGTCAGATGGGTTCTTCCATCCACGAATCATGCCTTCGCCTTCATAATAGTGAGACTCACAAAAATTTTCGTTTTCATCACTTTGCGTGGCGGATATTTGTTTTTCTGAAACTACTGGCACTTGATAATTATTCGGAACATTCTTTTTGCTGTAAATCCAATAAAAACCGCCTATTACCATTAAAGCTAACAAAATAATTATTATAACTAATTCACTTATATTTTTTTTATACATTTTTATATTATTTTTTAATTTTGAATATAAAGGTTGAAAGGCGAACCATATAAAATCTTATTTATATTATACCATTTATTTATAATAAAGTAAAATAATATTTCAAATATTGCTAAATTTTTTTGCTTCTAGTTATATACATAGGCCTTTTTATAACCTCACTATGTATATTGGCTATATAAAAAGCCAGGAGACCTATAGATATCAGTATTATACCCACCAGAAAGAGAATGAGAATTGCAAGGTTTTCTGAGTCAGAAAATGTTGATGCAAAAGGCGTGTGAAAAAAATATTTTCCAAGCATAATATAAAGTCCCGCTACTCCCGAAATTAGGGTGATTGCCATACCCAAAAATCCTGCCAATTTTAGCGGCAATAAACTGAGCGATACAAAACTGTTTAATGCTAATTTAAAAAGTTTCCAGAAACTATAGCTGGCATCTCCGTTTATTCTTTTGTTTGCGTCAAAATAAATATATCCCCTTTTAAAACCAAGCCAGTCAATCAGGGCTCTGGTCATTCTTTTGCTTTCGGTAAAACGGTTAAACTGTCTTATCACTTCTTTATCGATTAGTCTGAAATCTGTTGCGTTTGGAGTTATCTCAACTTCAGATATCTTATTTATAATAATATAAAAAATCTTAGACCCGAATCTTTTTAAGAATCCGGCGTTCTTGTTTGTTTTTCTGACTCCAACAACAACCTCAAACCCGCTCTCCCATTTATTTATAAATTCAGGTATCATCTCGACTGGATGTTGCAAATCGGCATCAACCATTATGCCAGCATCTCCTTGGCAATTATTAAGAGCGGCTGTTGTTGCTATTTCCTTGCCAAAATTCCTGGAAAAATCTATATATTTTACCTGAGCGTCAGAATCAGCTAATTTTTCGATTTCTTGCATGGTCTTATCGGTACTTCCGTCATTGATAAAAATAATCTCAAAAACATAATTATTTTTCAGATTTATGAATATATCTTTCAATCTTGCATATATAAGCGGGATATTTTTTTCTTCATTATATGCCGGAACAATTATTGATATCAATTTCATAGCTTTTATATTTTATCCCTAAAAAATATTTGAAAATATTTTTAAAAAATTTTCAACTAAGATTTCTGCGTTAGATTTATTTATAGTTTCTTCTATATCTGTATCTTCAACGCTTGAATTTTCTGAATAAACTAAGGTTGAAGCAGCTTGATCGTCAATCATCGGATCTAGCTTAAAAACCGAAGCGGCTTGATTATCAATCATTGGGCATAATTTAAAAATTGGAGCAATTTTATTTATATTATTAGAATCTATGCAAGAATCTGGAACATTTTCGATTTTACTTGCAACAGCCGGCTTTGGAGGTGGAGTTTTTTTTGCGACACGCCTGACATAATTTGTAGTCATTCTGGCAGTTTCATTCTTATAATTAAATTTAATATTAATTGTTTCTCCTGGATGCGCTGTAACCGTAATTGAAGCAAAAAGCTTTCCTCCCTTGTGAGTTTCATGATCTTTTATGCCTTTATAAGCTTTTATGGTATAAACTCCATTTTTAGCATCATCAAAAACTCCCTTTTGGCCATATTCGACTTCCACATATTTTCCCTTACTGTCAAACATAACAGCTTTCCAGTTATCCGCTTCTTTGGAAATATCTTCTATCTGCCACCTTATTATTGTTCCTCCATTTTTTAATATCCAATCAAATGATTTGGAGCCATGACCCCACCATGCATCGGCCCATGCCAAACTTGATGGCATCAGAATAAGCCCAATAAAAAGTATTATTTTGGAAGTAATATTTAGCATTTATTTTGGATATTGTGCTTTTTTCTTTTAATTTCTGTTTTTTATTTTTAAATAAATTTTCTTGCCTACCCTGTAGATCCCCCAGATAATCAGTACCCAGACAAGCAGGAATGGAACAACAACTATAATCAACCTAATGACAAAATCAACCAGACCCTGCATTACTTTTATCAGGGAATTGAAAGATTCTTTGACAACCTGCCATGGCCTCCATGAATCAGCAATTGTTATATTTTCATCCTCGGTAAGATTAGCCGAGATTGTGGACATATCAGTCTGCGAGTCAAGATATTTGATTTTACCCTGAATCTGCTCTATGGTTCCTCTGACTCTGGATAACTGTTGCGTGACAGCCAAAACATCGTCTATTTTTTGAGCCTGACCAAGAATCTTTATATAAGACTGTTCTTCAGCCTGGCGGTTCGTAAGCTGTGCCTTAAGATCGACATATTGTTCCGTAACATCTTGGCCTGAAATCGACTCGCGTATAACCAAAGAGGATACTTTTTTAATCTCAGAAAAAGTTTTTTCAAAATTAGCTACCGGCACCTTGATTGTTATCGTTCCGCTCTTTATGCTCTTCGCACTTTGATAAAAATTAGAAGAGAATATTTCTCCGCCATTGTCTTTGGCAATTTCTGAAATTTTTTCTGCAGTTTCTTCAGCACTTTTGACTTTTAATTCAAGGTCGCCATTTTTTATAATCTTTTTATCTGCCTGCAAAAAATCTCCGGATTCTACAGCATCATAAGAAGATTCGGATGGAATGGAGTAAGAAGATGGCGAACTGCTATTTTTCATACTTGCTGCTGGCGATTGATTGGAAAAACCTAATTTTGCACTAGGAAGACCTAACGCCGAGCTCCTGCTTGTTTCATTTGAGAAAGAACTGGATCCAGAAAGAATGCTTTTTGAAGCCCTTAAAACAATGGCGGCTACAAAAAGAACTATCAATATACCCAGCAAAATTCCTCCGATTTTTAAAAATTTGTTCATATTTTATGTTTTAATATTTACTTATTAGATTATACTATAAAAAAACAGGGCTTTATAATTTTCGTATTTTTTTATTAACAACATTATAATTTTACTATATTTAACTACTTTAGACAATAAAAAAACCTTTTTTCAAGATTTATATAAACTTACAAATCCTTTATTTTTTTCCTTCTAAAAACCACCTCATCTCTGAAACAATTATTTTGTGTCTGCTTTATCTAGCGACCATCGCTTTCGCTGATAATTTCCCCCTCTTCGAAAAATTACCAGCTTGGGCATTTTAAGCTTTTGCTTGTCTCCCCAGAGGTGGTTTCACTATATAATACAATGCTTACCTTAAGAATATATCTATGATATAATTGTAATATAAGCATTAATAAATAGAAAATTTATATGATATTAAAATTATTTTATACATTTTTTTTAGGCTTGCTTGTCGCCCTATTCGTAGGCTTAGGCATTGACGCTTTTTATGAAGGACCGCAGGCCCCTGATTATCCATCTGAGTTAAATCTGCAAAAAACTGATTGCGGAGAATATGCTGATTTAAAAGCAGAACAGGAGAAATTCGATCAGGATATGAAGAGTTTCAACGAAAAATCAAAGGCTTATAATCGCAATGTTTCTATAGCTTCATTAGTTTTTGCCATTTTGATTATGATTGTCAGCTTGACATTTTTTGCCAAAATCAAAATGATTGCTGACGGGATTCTTTTGGGAGGAGTTTTCACCACCGCTTACAGCATAATCAGGGGTCTAATGAGTGAAAATTCCAAATTCAGATTTATAATCGTGACCATAGGATTGATTATCGCCCTTATTCTCGGATATATAAAATTTATCCGTCCAAAAGAAAATAAAGAATAAAAAATCTTCATTAAAAAATAATAAAAATAGCCTCTTGAGGCTATTTTTATTTAAGATTGTCAAAAATATCACAGAAAAACTACTCGCTTGTCTGACCGTCAAATTCAGCCTCATTAGCTTCAGCTTCTTCCTTGGTTGACCTGAGGATACCATCTTTGTGATGGGCAGGAGAATAAATTGTGTAAAGCTTCAATTCTTCAACCTCAGAGGTATTTATAATATTGTGCTGTGCACCGGCAGGCACAACAATCGCGACACCATCTTTCAAGTCATATTCATTGCCATCAATGATGCATTTCCCTTCTCCTTTTTCAAATCGGAAAAATTGGTCATTTTCTTCATGGACTTCCATGCCGATTTCCTCTTTTGGCTTAAGGTTCATAAGAACCAGCTGGCTGTGTTTGCCAGTATAAAGCACTTTGCGAAAATTTTCGTTTTCCAAAGTGTCTTTTTCAATGTTGGCGCAAAATCCTTTCATATTTTTTATTAATTATTTAATTATTATTTACTTATATTTTTATCCAATTCCGCTTTTGATTTTAAGAAAAAATAGCCCACTACAATAAAAGTAAGTGCAGGGGCAAGCCAGCTTGGAATATGGAAACCGAAACTATCTAAAAGCATAATAATCCCTAAGCACAAAACGGAATACATAGCTCCATTTTTAAGATAAACATATTTTTTAATTCTATCTATATTTCCAACCGTAATTTGTCTTAGCACTAAAGCACCCAGACCGTTTCCTAAAACAATAAGCGGAACTGAAAGGGTAAAAGCAAAGGCTCCTAATACTCCATCAATAGAAAAAGTGGTATCAATCACCTCCAAATATAAAATCTTGCTTATATCCGACAATCCTTGCTTGCCACTATTCCCCAATAACTCTTTCTCCTGTTGTTCGGCATTTTGTTTAAATCCATGCGTGATAAAAAATGCAGTTGAACCCATAACAACTCCAAAAGCCATCATAGGATTGACCTTTAGGGCTAGCCAGACAAGAATGGCAAGTAAAATTGAAACGACTGCATAAAACCAAACTCCTTTTGAATGAAAAAATCTTTCTCCTTTAAGTCCATAATTCTTCGGTTCTATAAAAAGCCAGTGAAAAAATAAAAAAACTAAAAATGTTCCGCCACCAGATAAAAGTATCGGCGCAGACGTTTCGATAGCCTCAAGAACTCTAGGATCATTGCTAAAGGTAGCAGTCAGAGAACCGAACATGCCTAATGATGGATTAGTTGCCCAAACTATTGCCCACGGCAGAAGACCGCGCACAACTACAACTGCGAATAGTAGCCCCCACAATAAAAACCACTTTCGCGCCTTTTTGCTCATTGTGGACAAGACTTCAGCATTAATTACAGCATTATCGATACTGCATATTATTTCAAACAAGCATAGCCCTCCGACTATTAATATTATTGAAAATATGCTCATGTTTATTTTTGTTATTTGTTAATATTTTATTATAGTTTCATGTTGTTAATTACTGGACTTCTTTTTTTCTTCATCAATTTTTTTAAATAAATCTCTAGTCATCCATATGCTAGCAAGCATAACTAAGAAAAAAAGAGAATTAAATATCTGACCCACAAAGGAAAATATTTCATTTTTTACAAATAGCTCCATTCCCTGCGATATAAATAAAAACACAAGAGCCACAAAAAATATTTTGTATACCGTGTCCAGTTTCATTTCCGCTCTCCAAATAATTCCTAAAGTAAAAATTATTGAAAAAACCAGCATGCCCAAGGATAAAATTTTAAGAACGAATTCTGCGTATTGCATATTTTTTATTTTAATTTTTAACTAATAAATCCTTTTTTGTAGAGAACTTCTTCTGTGACGTGATTTCTTGATCTCTTATATATAATATATTCTCTCCTGATTAAAAAAATGATAATCGACAAAAATACTAAAAAGTACAGCCCGATCCATCCTAAATTATTTATTATATCATCGTAAGTAATAATATTCCCCGTTCCTATTTCCATTATAGGCCTATCTTTCAAGAAAAAAGATCTTTCCTGACTGATAATATTGTCTTTGACAGTCAAATTGGCCTGGAGTTTATATTTTCCGAGCTTCAAGTCATTTGGAAGATATATTTTTCTTGTTACCTTTTCGTTGTTTTTGAGATAAATTACATAAGGGTATTCTTTTATAACTTTATTATCAGGTGAAATAAGGACGAACGAAATAGTAACTTCGCCAAAATCATCTTTAACATTTAGGAAGGTAACTTCTATTTCCAGATTGTCGCCTCTAAAGACTTCTTTGCCTTTGTTGATTAGCAAACTAAAATCCACAGGCCTTTCGGCTAGTGCGGCATTTCCTTTTTGAGGCTCATTTATTGTATAAGAAGAAGGTGGTAAAATTGCTGTTTCATCTTTATCTTCATCGTCATCCTCATCTTCTCCATTACTTTTTTTCTGAATTTCAAATAAGAATGAAAATGTAGCTACAAAAGCAGGTTCTGCAGGATCGCTAGTCTCTATGTATAAAGTATTGGTTCCTTCTGATAGATCTTCTGATGGAAGCCATTCCCAATTACCACTGCCATCGGCTATGGTTGTTGCATAGATTGTTTTGTTCTTTTCTTGTATTTCTAATTCTATAATAGCATTTGAAATACTTGATGTTCCAGTAAATATTGGTCTCTTTTGTTTTGTCGAAGGGGTGCCACTGAAATCTTCAATATTTTTTCCGTCAAATGTGGTTACTTTTACAAAAGGACTTACGAAAACTGAAATCATTGTTCCAGCTATACGTCCTTCATTTTTAATCTCCGAAAAAGACATTTTTTGACTACCTATAAATCCGAAAATCAGGTAAGCAAAAACAAAAATGCCAGCTACCAACAGGTTATATTTTAATATTTTTTTAGTATTCTTTATTTTTTTCATCACTTGTAAAATTATATCATAAACTGGAAAAAAATCATATTGCTAGTTTATTTGGGCAAATTTTCAGCTAACTTTTTCAGATCCTTTGATAAGGGATTGTCCTTCCAGCGTTTAAGCAATGCTGCGATAACCTTCTGATAATTTGCAAGAACATCATTCCTTCCTGCATTAAACCTGTCAAAAACAGCCTCGCCCTCTCTATGATAGTCATCTATCAATTCACGCCCGTTAGCTAAAATATCAGCTGATTTTATTAAAACCGATGAATGGGAAAATTGCTCTATATGCTTCAAGGCTTTTTCCTTTCTTTTCGCCCAGGACAATCTTTTTTCTGTTTCTGTTACACTTAAAACATCACGAGCGACTTTTTTCCCAAACCTTTGCTCCAGCATTTTATAGTCAACTTTTTTTTCTTCTATTGAGTCCTCTATTGTATCGTGCAAAATTCCAGCTGATATTATATCCTCATTTTTTCCGATTATCGCCAAAATTATTCCTACGGTTAGTGGATGAGTGATATAGGAAATATCTTTGCCTTTCCTTTTTTGTTTTTGGTAAACATCATGCGTTTTAGTAGCAAACTTTATTGCCTTTTGAATTTTTTCTGTGTATTTCATATGTTTATATTATAATTTAATAATGAAATTTTTGCCATAAACAATAATAGATTTATCCAGTGCAAAAAATAAAATTTATTCATATTATATTTCATAAATTTATTTTACCGCCTTTTTAATTTTATATTATTTTTTTGGCAATAAATCTTTACTATTGAAGAAAATCATGTTAAAGTAAAAAAGCTTAATTCAAATAAATCAGGGAAAAACCATGAAAAATAAAGGAGAAAAAGAATCATACATACCTCAGAATAGAGAGTCTTATTGGCAAAATTTTTGGGAAAATGAGAAAATAAACAGATTTGATCCTGATTCAATAAAACCACTTTTTACTATTGACACCCCTCCTCCTACCATATCAGGATCACTTCATTTGGGCCATGTATTCTCATATACTCAGGCAGAGGTTATTGCACGATTTCGCCGTTTAGCAGGCTTTAATGTCCGCTATCCAATGGGATATGACAATAATGGTCTTCCTACTGAAAGGCTTGTCGAAAAAGAACACAATATTCAGGGAAGCACTATGCCTCTTGCAGAATTCGTAAAAATTTGTTTGGAAGTTACTGAAGTATATAAGAAAAAATATACTAATCTTTGGAAATCTCTTGGGCTTAGCATTGATTGGGATTTGTCATACTCTTCAATATCAACTGAATCTCAAAAGCTGGCACAAACGGTATTCAAGGAATTATACGAAAAGGATGCAATATACCAAAAGGAGGCTGTTGCACTTTATTGCCATAATTGCCATACATCTGTAGCACAGGCTGAAGTTGAAGATAAAGAAATTGATGCTATGTTTTATGATATTGTGTTTACTTGTGAAAATGGAGAAGAGCTTATAATTTCAACTACCCGCCCCGAGCTTCTGCCTGCTATCGTAGCTGTTTTTGTCCACCCAGAAGATGAAAGATATTTACCCCAGATTGGAAAGTTTGCAATTTCCCCACTTGGAAAAAAAGTAACCATTATTGCTGATGATAAAGTATCAGTAGAAAAAGGAACAGGCGCAGTTATGTGCTGCACATATGGAGATGAGACTGATGTTTTTTGGAAACGTAAGCATAATCTTCCAGAAAAAATTATTTTTACTCCGGAAGGAAAAATATCATATTTGGAAGACTTTCCAGAAATAGCAGGAAAAACAATAGGAGAGACAAGAAAAATTATTATCTCTAAGCTTCGAGAACTTAATGCAATCCGCAAGGAACAGCCCATAAAACATGATGTGGGAGTTCATGAACGTTGCGGTGTTCCAATCGAACTCATACCGACCAAACAATGGTTTGTAAAAGTTCTTGATAAAAAAGAAGATCTGTTGGACGCTGGACGCAAAATAATCTGGCACCCTGAATATATGCGAAAACGCTACGAAGAGTGGGTGTCTGGACTTAAATGGGACTGGTGTATATCTCGAGAAAGGTTTTTCGGCGTTCCTATTCCTGCTTATGTATGTGACTCCTGTGGCCATGTTTTCATTCCCGAAACAGAATCTTTACCAGTTAATCCAAAAATAGATACTGAAATTCATACTTGTGATTATTGCGGCAAAGGAAAAATGATTCCTGAAAAGAACGTCCTTGATACTTGGTTTACTTCAGCACTTACCCCTGATATAAACAACTACTTCCCTGGAAACGGAAAATTAACTGGAAAAATGTATCCTATGTCAATGAGGCCTCAGGGTCACGACATAATACGTACTTGGGTAATGTATTCTGTTCTTATGGCTTTCTACCGCCATCAAAACATTCCCTGGCGTGAACTTATGATTTCTGGCCACCTATTGCTTAGAAAGGGCGAAAAAATAAGTAAAAAAACTGGCGGAGGAAAACACAAGCCTGAAGAACTAATCGCTGAACATTCTGCTGACGCAATTCGTTATACTATGTATGGAGCTACCCTTGGACGAGATGCTTTTTATGATGAATTAGAGGTAAAAAAGGGAAAAAAACTTATAACCAAGATTTACAACGCAGGAAAATTAATTTTGGATAATCTTCGCGATTATAAAGGAGAAAAAATTTCAGAATTGGAGGCAATTGACAGATGGATAATAAATCGTGCTCATGCTACTGCAGCAACTATGGCTAAAGAATTTGAACGCTATGAATACAGCCACGCTAGACAAACTTTTGAAGAATGGTTCTGGAATGATTTATGCGATAATTATCTTGAAATTGTTAAAGGCAGATTATGGACTACTGAAGATTCTTCTCAAACAAAAAGACTATCGGCTCAATACGCGCTTTATCATGTATATCTTATTGCATTAAAAATGATTTCTCCGCTTCTTCCCCATATTACGGAAGAAATGTTTCATGCGGAGTTATCTCCTGAGGGTAAATTTACAAGTGACATAGATTCCGGATTCTTTGCCCATCATGAAGGTATAAATAGCATTCACCTTACTGATTGGCCAACTGGAGAAACAAATCTTCTCAATAAAGACGAATCTATTGGAATGGAGTTGATGCTTAAAGCCATTAGTGCGGTTCGAAAATATAAAACTTCCATTAAATTATCCGCTAACGCTCAACTTCCACCCATTATTCTTAAAGGAACCAAAGAAGAAAAGTATCTCTTGTTGCCTTTCTGGAATGATCTTGTTTTTGTAGCCAGAGCAGAATCTATTACATTTCAGGAAAATGATTCAGAAAATGAAATAACAAATAATCCCGTCATCATGCTTTCATAGAAAGGGACTGCGTATATTTAAAATACAGAAAGCTTAGCTGTGAATTATGAATTGCAATCTATTAAAATCGGGCTTAGTCAAAATATTTAAGTCCTGATTTTTTCAATTCTTTTTTTGCATTTTTTAAAAATTTTCCAAAACTTCGATTTTTTTCTTTTTTCTCTATTTCTGACATTTCATAATGCTCAGCCTCTCTTTTGAGACTGATATAATTGGCATATTTGCTTTCATCCAACTTACCCGCCTGAAGTTCCACTAAAACTGCGCAACCAGGTTCTTGTGTATGCGTGCAATCAACAAATTTGCAATTTTTTGACAATGCATTTATTTCATCAAACAAATCATTCACACCGGCGCCCGTGTCCGTCATTCCCACTTCCCGAACTCCGGGATTGTCAATCACAATTCCACCATTGGTCAAAAAATACATTTCTCGTCCGGTAGTTACGTGTTTGCCTCTGCCCGAACGCACTCCAATGTTTTCGGTTTTTATAATATCCTCTCCGATCAATTTATTAATTAGGGAAGATTTTCCGACGCCTGACGAACCGAGAAAACAATAAGTTTTTCCTGGGGCTATATATTTTTTTAATTCTGCCAATCCTTCATTGGTCAAAGTGCTAGTGGCAATAACATTAGCATCCACCAGCCGATTTTTTATTTCACTGATTTTTATTTCCAATTCTTCCCTCGAAATTAAATCTGTTTTATTCAAAATAACAACCGACTTTATGCCGCCATCGCTTGCAATAGCAAAATATCTTTCAATGCGATTCAGATTGAAGTCTCGGTCAATTGACTCAATGACAAACGCCACGTCAATGTTAGCCGCGATGATTTGAGTTTCATTTTTTTCACCAATTTTATTCTTGTCGCCATATTTTCTTTTCATCACGGTTCTTCTCGGCAATACTTTTTGGATTGTCGCCTGTTCTTTATCAGCCTCAGTAATGGCCACCCAATCTCCGACGGCCGGAAAATCTTCCCGCGATTTTGCTTTAAACATCTGCTTCCCTGTTATTTTAGCCAGATATTCTCCACTGGCATTTTTAATTTTGTATGCTCCCCTATGTTCAGCAATCACGCGCGCAACCTGAAAATTATCCAACTCAAATTTTTTTCGATTAGATTCAAAAAATTCATCCCAGCCTAAATCTTCAATTTTAATTTCTTTATTCATAGATAAATAATAACACAAAAACAGGGTTAAGCTCTATTTATTTTCTTCCACTAATCGCTGATTTCCTTTAGCATATTTTTACCTTTTTTACTTTAATTTTCCTGCTAAAAATTTTACTGCCTAATTTTTCAAATCTATCTGTTAGATCTGTGGAACAAAAAACATATTTTGAATTTTTTGCCAATTTTCTATTTAATTCAGGATGCCTTTGCAAATATTCTTTTAATTTTTTTGCAACAATTTTTGGCTCAGAAATTATTTTTATTTTTCCCCCAATTATTTTTTTAATTTTGTTTTTAAAAACTCCGTAATGAGTGCAGCCCAAAATCAATATGTCTATTTTTTTGATAAGTAATGGCTTTAGATACTTTTGCAAAATAATATCAACTGTTTTTGAATTTTGTTCGCCAGCTTCCACAATCGGTACCAACAGTGGACAAGGATTCTGAAAAACCTTCACCTTACTATCAACTTTCAAAAATTCCCTCTTAAAAGCATCAGACATTACTGTGCCTTTAGTCGCAATTACTCCAATCCTTTTGTTTTTAGTTTTTAAAATAGCATATTCAACCGTTGGAATAATCACGCCTAAAACTTGTTTCCGTGGATATTTTTTTGGCAAATATTCTTGCTGTATTTTTCTAAGAGCATCACTGGATACTGTGTTACAAGCAAAAATTATGATTTCGCATCCGCTGTTAAAAAGAAAATCTACTGCTTGTTTAGTAAATTCATAGATAATATTTTCCGATCGGTTTCCATAAGGCACCCGCGCTGTATCCCCTAAATATATGTAATTGTATTCCGGCAATTCTTTGATGAGTCCTTTCATGACATTTAGCCCTCCAAGACCGGAATCGAATATGCCAATTGCCCCGTTTTTTTTATTATTCATATTTCTTTCCTCTATTCTACCCCTGTTAGATAAGAAGACAAGACCAAATAAAAAAGGGTACAGCAATTGCCGAACCCTTTATTTTTTTCTCTTGAGATAAAATTATGACTGAAACATTTTGCAGAACTCTGCCGCTGACTGACTTGCGCGAAGCGATACTTCTTCAAGATTGGCAGGTCGCCAAAGTTCTCCCCTAGTGCTTCCTTGGACAAAGTTTCTTTTGGGCAATGGGCACCATAAAGCTTTAATTTTTTGCATCAAACCGATAAGTGCGGCTCTTACAAATTGTCCATAAACAATAATTTTCATTTAACCCTCCTTTATAAAAGTACTTTTAATAAATTTTAACATGAGGAAATAAAATAACAAGGACGCAAAAAACACCCTCCAGGGTGTTTTTTAAAGTCACAAGCTATTGTGGCTAGTCCTCAAGTTGTGTTATCCGAATTTGAACATTGACCGAAGTCAATGAAAGACCAATAGATTATACCCTGAATAAATTCAGAGCTTCACCTTAACTCCCTAGAAAGGAGGTGATTGTCGGCAAATTTTGGAAATGCTTAAATTGTTTTTATTTGTTTTGTTTTTCCGAAGATATTTTTTTCAATTCTTCAAAGGCTTTTTGGTCGTTGAATTTATGATTCCACTCCTCGGGATTTCCGTAATCGGCAAAATCCTTGTACCAATTATGATAAACTTTCGGTTTATGGGCAGCTTTAATCGGACACCAATATCTTTCTGTCCGGGCCGCAATCTCCAAAGAATAAGCAAAGAAACCGTTTGCATAACTGCAATACAGACAATTCACTTTTTGGATAACATTAAGATAATCAAGAAACTTTCTGTCGTAAACTATATATTCCCTTCTTTTGACTTTCGGAATACCATACAGAGGAAAAGCGGCCCAATGATAAACAGTGATGAATATGTCCAGGATCACTACAGGGAAAATCATCATATAAATAAAGGGCATGGAAAGAAAGTGACGGATACTTTTTGGAATAGCGTATTTCCAAGCAGGTATGCGAAGTTTTTTGTTTCTTTCCCTGATTTTTTCTAAAAATATAACCTTCCGCTGTTTTATCAGAAATCCGTATTTTTTCCCAAGCTGCGAATATTCTTTTCTTAACGCTTCATTTAGCAAATCTATTCTTTCAAGAATTTTCTTTATTTTCGATTCCATATCTATATTTTTTTACTTGTCAAAGTTTATTGTTCAATTATAACTTCCTCAAAAGCATTGACATAATTTCTCGTCATTTTTTCCGAAGAAAAATTTCCTAACATGTTTAAAATAATTTTTTCTGTCAATTCCATCAACTCTTTTTATTTTTTGGCTTCATCGTTAACTTTCCTATTTCAATAACCAAAACCAGCAATACTGCTTTTGCCACCAGCAAACTCCATTGGAATAAATTCAAGGGAATCAGATTTAGAAGTTTTTGGGTCGGAGGAAAATACGTGATAATAGTAGCTAAAAATAAACTAAAAATCACAACCGCAAAAAGCCATTTATTGGACCAAAAATTTTCATATTTCCAAAACGGTTTGCGAAGCGTCCGGCAGGAAAAAATATAAACAACAGAGCTGAAAGCCAGCGACATAAAAGCCATTGTCTGACCAAGAGCTACATTCCCTTGATATAAACCGAAGTACCAGAAAAAGCCGAGAGAGATAAGGCCGGAGAGAAGAGATATTGCTACAGTCAAAAAAATACTGAGCTTTCCAAAAATCGGTTCGTCCATTCTTTTGGGTCCATCAAGCATTGTTTCTTTTTCTTTTGGTTCGAAACCCAGAATAAAATCCTCCGGCCCGTCGCACAGAAGATGGAGCCACAGGATTTGAACGATTGTAAGAGGAAACGGCCAGTCTAAAATCAAAGCACCCATAATAACCACTACTTCCGCAAAAGAATTGGAAAGGATGAACAAGATTATCTTTTTGATATTTTCAAAGACCAACCTTCCGGCTTCAATTGCGGAAATAATCGTTTTGAAATTATTGTCCAGAAGTATAAGATCGGCGGTTTCCTTAGCTACCTCCGAAGCATCTCCCACTACTATTCCAATGTTGGATTTTTTGAGCGCTGGCGCATCATTTACGCCATCTCCGGTCATAGCCACAATTTCTCCCAGTTCCTGAAGAGCGGTAACTATCCTCAGTTTTTGCTCCGGAGTTACCCTGGCAAATAACAAAATGTTGGTAATTTTATTTTTTAATTCTTCATCGCTTAATTCTTCCAATTCGCTTCCTTTTAAAATCTCGCCGGACGAAACCTTCATTCCCAAGGATTCCATAATTTTTACTGCCGTGCGGTGGTAATCACCAGTCACCACCTTTATCTTTAGCCCCGATTCCCTGGCGATCGCCAGCGTTTCTTTCACTTCTTTTCGCGGCGGATCCCAAAGACCAACTATTCCACTCCACTCAAATCCGGATATTTTTTTGTTTTTTATTTCCTCTATCTCCTCCTGCGATATTTTTTTGTGAGCCAATGCCAGCACCTTTAGTCCTTTTTCTGCCCATCTGTGAATTTTGGATGTTATTATTTTCTTATCTTCCTCGCTCAAATTAGACATTTTCAAAATAACTTCCGGCGCTCCTTTGATGGCTATAAAATGATTGCCGCTGCCATCTGAAAGATGATTGGCTGTAAGCATAAATTTATGCTCACTGCCGAAAGGAATTTCAAAAACTCTGTTATATTTATCAAAATTTTCTTGCTGGTCAAAATCTTTTAACCCATCCAGATAATCCCAAAGCGCAATTTCCACAGTATCACTCCTGTCATTGCAAAGACACATTGCCAAAAAACTATTCTCTTGGTCGGAAAAATCAGTTTCAACAATCTTCATTTTTCCTTCTGTGAGCGTGCCGGTTTTATCCGTGCAAATTGTCGTAACCGATCCCAAAGTTTCCACCGCTAAAATTTTCCTGATAAGCGCTTTTCTTTTCAGGCTGTCACGCATTGCCAGCACCAATACCAAAGTAATAACAATAAGCAAGGCTTCGGGAATAATCGCCACCAAAAGAATGGCGGAAAGTTCGGCCATCTGCCAAAAATCCCGGCCGGTTGCAAAACCAAAAATAAATACCAAGACCGCCAAGAAAATTGAAATGTAAATTAAATTTTGGGTCAATTTTTTCAAACGGATTTGGAGAGTGGTTATCGGCTGCTGCGTATCTTTCAGGGTTTCGGCAATTTCTCCGATTTTTGTCGCGATGCCAATATTCGTCACTTGCATTACCGCCCGGCCGGAAGAAACAATCGTTCCCATATAAGCTTCTTCCCCTTCTTTTTTTTCCACCGCCTCACTTTCACCGGTTAAGATAGCTTCATTAATCAGAAAAGAGATTGATTCTAAAATTTTTCCATCAGCCGGAATCTTATCTCCGACAGCGAGAAAAACAACATCCCCCGGAACCAATTCTGACGCTTCAATATCCTGTCTTTGATTGTCGCGCAAAACTTTAGCGTTCGGTTTTACCAATTTTTTGAGAGCCGCCAAAGTTTTTTGCGTCTTATTCTCTTGAAAAAATCCCATAATAGCATTAACAACAACAACAGAGAGAATGAGTGCTATATCAAAATATTTATGAAGAAAGAGAGATATTAGAGCGGCAAAACAAAGAATATAAACTAAAGGGTTGGCAAACTGCGCCAGAAAAAGCCTGATTGCCGGAACGGTTTTTTCTTCCGGCAAAACATTTTTTCCAAACTTGATTTGATTTCTTTCAACTTCTTCCGATGTAAGATTTTTATATTTCATTTTTGTTTAATAGAAAATTAGTTTTATGCTTTATTATAATTAATTTTACAATTGCTCAGTGAACAGTAAAAAATCAAAATGGAAACACTCCCGATTATAGCTCCAAACAAAAACGTCGCTTCCGGACTTATTTTTGTCCAAAGTTCTCCGGCAATATATCCGGCAGGGAGAGCCGCTAAACCGGTAAACGTATGGAAAGTTCCCAGAGCCGTTCCCTTGAGACGAGCCGGTGACAAATCAGAAACGAATGCCCGCTGAGTGCCATCAATCAAGGAAAAAAATATTCCGAAAAGTATGAACGAAATTATTGTAAATGTAACACCGCCAAATAAATAAAGCCCGATAGATAAGAGAGTAAACATTCCGTATCCGGCCAAAATTATCGGTTTTCTGCCAAATTTGTCGGACAATGATCCGGCTTTCATAGACAAAAGGGTGTAGACTAAATAAAAAAGAGCGTAAAGCATGATAGTTTTTTCATCTCCCAGTCCGTCCGCCTTCGCCCGAAGCATCAAAAAAGCATAGCTGTAATTTCCCAGTGTAAAAATTGTCGCAACCAGAATAAATATTTTTAACTCGCGCGTCAATTCGCCAAATCCTACTTTCAAGGAAATTTTTTTCTCAACTTTTTTAATTCTTTCCGGTTCTTTTACCAAAGAAATCACCCCCACCGAAACTAAACCGGGAATAATGGCTAGCTTAAATAAGTTTACAAAACCAAAAACCGGAAGCAGCAAAAATGCCAATACTGATCCGCCAACTGAACCCAGCCCATCCAACGCCCGGTTGAATCCGTAAGCCTTGCCTAATGTTGCCTGATTATTAGATTCGGCAATAATAGCGTCGCGTGGCGCGTCACGCAAACCTTTTCCTACTCGGTCTAATATTCGGATGAGTAGCACGGAAAACCAACTGCCGGAAAAAGCCAGGACCGGCTTCATTATAGCCGAAAGGGTATAGCCAAAAAAAACAAACGGTTTCCTGCTTTTTATTTTATCCGACCAATAGCCGGAAACGACTTTTAAAAGCGAGGCGGCCGCTTCGGCCGCTCCTTCAACCAGGCCAACAGCTACCGCTCCGCCACCCAAAACTGAGGTAATATAAAGAGGGAGCAATGGAAAAACCATCTGCCCAGAAAGATCCGTCAGCAAACTGACAACTCCAAGAATAACCACATTTCGGCTTATGCCTGAATATCTTTTTTTGAAGTTAAACATAAAGTAGCTTGCTTATAGGCGTTATTTTTTCATTACCTTTTCGTAAGCCTTAATGTAATCTTTCGTCATTTTTTCCGAAGAAAAATTTTTCTTAACATGTTCGAAGCAATCCTTTCTGTCAATTTCATCAACTCTTTTTATTTTCTCCGCCATCTCATCCACACTGTCACAGATAAATCCTGTTTTTTTATCTATTACGATTTCCGGAACGGATCCGCGTCTCATTGCAAACACAGGCGCCCCACAAGCCATTGCTTCGGTAAAAAACAAACCAAAAGGTTCTTCCCACTGAATCGGAGCGATTAAAGCCTTAGCATTTCCAAGAAGCTCCACTTTTTCTTCATGATCAACTTCTCCGATAAATTTAATCTGATCGTCATCAATTAATGGTTCTACTTCTTTCTTGAAATATTCCTCATCAACCAGATCAACTTTGGCTGCCATAATCAATTTCACCCCCGCTTTTTTTGCCACCGCTATGGCTTGAACCGGTCCCTTCTCCGGAGACATTCTGCCAAGAAATGCGAAATAATCTTTTGGCTGGTAATTTTGTCTAAATTTTTCCATATCCAGACCATTATAAGCGTTTGCCACAAAATTAAGTTCTGGCATCGGTTTTCGTTGATTCATGCTGATGCTTATGTAATTTGACTCGCTAAACTCGCCATAAACTCTCTGCTGATAAGGAACATCGAGAGGTCCGTGAAGAGTTGTGACTACCGGACAAGCGATAATTTTTTCAAAAGGAAGCAATCTCCAGCCAATATGATTATGAACAACATTAAAATCATTTTCATTTAAATATGTTACCACTTTTCCTATCCCAATAAATTTATAAGCTTCCCGTAACTTCATGTCCGTAAGATCAGGAATACTTCTGAGCGATCTTTTGAAAATGACTTCCAGCTTGGCGCTTGTTTGGGAATCTCCAGTTGCTATGAGCGTAACATCATGACCCATCTTTACTAACTGCTGAGTCAAGTTATAAACAACAAGTTCCGTTCCGCCATATTTATGTGGGGGAACTTTTTCCTCAAATGGAGCTACTATTGCAATTTTCATTTTTTTGTTTTGTTTATTAATTGATTAAAAAAATTGTCATATTGATCAGCTATTTCTTCCCATTGAAAATCATCGTTGATTCTTTTTAAACAGTTTCCCGTATAAAAATCTTTTCCGTTTTTCAAAACGATGTTTATTTTTTCGGCTAAATCAGAATAATTTTTGGGTTCAAACAGGCATCCTGTTATTTTGTCTTTTACGGTATATCGCAACCCTCCAGTGCGCGAAGCGATTACAGGGGTTCCGCAAGCCATTGATTCCAGAGGAACTATTCCAAACGGTTCATAATATGAGGAAACAACACATACATCGGCAGCTGAATAATATTTATATAGTTCTTTTTGCTTTTTTGGACCAAGGAATTTTACTCTCTTTTCTATTCCTAATTCTTGAGAGATTTTTTTTAGTCGCTCACATTCAGCCTCTTCCAGCTTTCTTGCCGATTTGCTTTTGCCCCCGCCGATAACAAATAATCTTGCATTGGGATATTTTTTAATAACTTCTTTGAAGGCGTAAAGCAGTGTTCCGATTCCTTTTCTCCATTCGATTCTGCCGACATAAAGAATGATTTTTCCGTTAGTTTCGACTTTTGCCAGTTTTCTGGCTCTTTCGGTTTTTATCGGCCTAAATATTTTCGTATCCACCCCGATAGTTATGGTTTGTATTTTTTCACCGCTGATTCTAAAAAGATTTTTGATAATTTCTTTTTCCACCGGACTGGTCGTAATTATCTTGTCCGCTTTTTGGGCTATTTCTTTTTCAAAAATCGTTCTTTGTTCAAAAAAAGCATTGTTGGTTTCCTGAAATTTGTATTTTTTCAAACTCTCAAATCTCACTTGACCGATAGAATGATAAATATGAACAAGCGGTTTCTTGATTTTTTTAGCAACTTTTAAACCAATAAGCCCCGAAAACCAGTAGTTTGTATGAATTATATCATAATTTATTTTTTCCTTTTTTACTCTTTTCAATATATTTTCCGTAAATTCATCCACAACACCTAAAAAATTATCTCTAGGTATATACCTTTTCGGACCCGCTTTAACCCTTATAACCCTTAAATGATTGTTGAATTTAACAATTTCTTTTTTGTTTTTTCTGTCCCAACGAGTATACACATCAACTAAAATTCCAAGTCGGCACAAAAATTTTGCTAGGTAGAAAACATAGATATTTTGCCCTCCGGCTTCTTTGGACCCGATTTCCGCCAATGGATCGGCGTGATCTGAGATTAGAAGAATACGCATAAAGTAAATTTAATCACAGAAAATACTTTTTGAGTCATGCTTTTAATACGCTTAAGAAACTATTTTAGCTGCGATAATTTTTTATTATTTCTCCGTCGCTATCTGCTCGCCTTCTTTCAGACCGGAAACAATCTCCACTATTCCATTATCTCCTTCCAGTCCGGTTTGTATTTCTCTTTTTTCAACTGTTTGTTTCTTGATATCAGTCAGAACGGTAACGAATTTTTTATCTCCTTCTTTTTCTATTACTCCTTTGGGAATCATAAGTACATTATCTTTTTGGGCTACCTTATCATAAATTGTGCAGTTCATACCATATCGCAGTCCTGCATCGGGATTTTCAACCTGCATTTTGACCACGTAGTAAACAACGTTCTGAACGGTAACTGGAGTTGGATCTATTTCCGTTACCTCCGCTTCAAATATTTGATTTTCCGGATAAGCATCAAATTTGACACTTATTTTCTGACCGACTCTGACTCCGGCAATATCCACTTCTGGAACCCTAGCTTCAATTCTCATTTCGTCTTCCCGAACAATCTTAATCACTGGGCTTCCGGCCTGAACTATTTCTCCAATGTTTGCATTTTTTTCAGCTACTGTTCCGCCTATCGGTGCATTAATGTTGGCATATTGGAATTGTTTGGAAATTTCATCAACGGCGGCCTCTGCTTGCTGGATCGCCGCCTTTTGAGCACTGCGTTGGTCCTTGGTATATAAATCATCCTTATCTTTTTGATAAGCCAAAGTCTTTTTCTGGATCGTAACCGCTTTTTTTGCTTGTTCCAATTTTTCCGTTAAAGTGCCCGTATCAACACTGGCTAAAAATTGTCCCTGTTTCACTTTGTCCCCAACATCCACTTTAACGTTGATGAGCGGTCCGGATATTCGAAAACTGACATTAGCTTCGTCTTTAGATAAATATTCTCCGTTGGCTGAAATGGTCCGGGTTAGCGTCCCCTTGCTAACCGGAGTAAGTGTATAATCCGCTTTCTTGTTCTTATTTCCCCAAATTATGGATCCTATCGTTATCACAATAGCGACAACAATGATCCAATAAATTGCTTTCTTAACTTTTGGCATATTTTTTAATTTATAAATTTAAAAATTATTTATTGTAAAATCCCGTCTTTCATATGGATTACCCTATCAACATATTCCTCGTCTTCCGGTTCATGAGTTACCAAAATCACGGTTTGATTAAGTTCTTTGTTGAGTTTTCTAAAAAGTTCCAATATTACGGTTGACGTTTCCGAATCCAAGTTGGCACAAGGTTCGTCGGCAAAAAGAATTTTCGGATTATTGACCAAGGCCCTGGCAACCGCCACTCTTTGTTGTTCGCCTCCTGACATTTCGGACGGAAAATGTTTTATCCGATCACCAAGTTGAACCATCTCAAGTATTTCTCTGGCACGTTTTTTGCTTTCCCGTATGGAGCAACCTTGCAAAATAAGGGGCAAACTGACGGCTTCTTCGGCACTGAATCCCGACAGGAGAGCGTATTCCTGAAAAACATAACCGAAGTGTTGAAGACGAAATTTTGTTTTTTCGCTGTCTGAAAGGGCAGTCAGTTCTTGCCCTTCAACAATTATTTCTCCTTCGTCCGCGTTATCCAAAAGGCTAAGTTGATGAAGCAAGGTGGATTTTCCACTGCCGCTTCTGCCCATAATCGCCACAAATTCCCCTTCCTTTACAGAAAAACTCACGCCCTTAAGAACATGCAGCGGAACTTCCCCTGAATAAGTTTTGTGCAAATTTTTTACGGTTATAATATCTTTCTCCATTGTTTTATTTGAATATTGAATCTAAAATATTTTTTCTGGCAATTTGAACGGATGGGATGAATCCGGCAATAAGCGATACGACTACCATGCTTATTTCCGTGCGCATAAGATCAAGGCTTTCAATATTAAGGCTGATATATCCGATAGGAAGCTCCAGCGGGTGCTTGAGAAAATATGGAGAGATTGCGTATTCAAGCAGGAATCTTCCCAAAATCACCCCCATAAGTCCATAAAAAAATGCTTGCAATACATAGGAAATAACAATAGTTTTGCTTTCCATTCCGATCGCTTTCAAGATTCCGATTTGTTTTTTCTGATTAAGCAAGTCGATATAGATGATTATGAAAATGCTGGCGCCGGAAACAGCCAGTCCGATAGCGTAAAAAATTAATTTTACAAAATCAAAGCTGTTTGTAACGGTTGACAGGGCGCCCAAAAAATCGCTCCAGATATAAAGTTTCAGTTTTTGCTCCAATACATTTTCTATTTTTGAAATATACTTATTCTCATCTCCCATAGTTGCAGTTTTTACAATTATCTCGTCGGCCAGGTCATGCTGTCCCAAAACATCTTCCATTTCATCTTTTGTTACATAAGCCTGCGCATCAGCCAGGAAACTCTTGGTAGCAAAAATTCCAGCTACCGTATATTTTCGGCTTATTCCATTGGGATAATAAACATAAACTTCATCTCCAACTCGGACCCCTCCCAAAGATGCTCTTTCAAGAGTAGCTTCGAAGCCTCCGCTGATTTCCCGTCCGAGAAGTATCTTGCCTCGATCTCCATCTTCCAGATATCTTCCGGAAACAATTTTTGAATTTATTTTAAGAACATTTGATTCCTCTGAAGGGATTACGGAATATAAGTATCCGCTGAAGTCTTTAACGTTAGTTCCTTCTTTCTTCTGATCATATGTGATTTTGACGCCTTCTTTATAGTGCTCTACCGCCCCAATAACACCTGGTATGCTTCTGATGTCATTTAATGTTTGATTCGCTTGTTTAATATAGTTGTCACTTTCACTTTCCTTGGTCGGTTCGATTACAATGTTTCCGTATTGATAATCTATAACCTGATTGTTTATAGTTTTTATAAGTCCGGACATCATGGACGCGATAAAAAGAATATTGATGAAAAGTAAACTTACCACCACTATGGTCATCACGACACTTTTCTTGTTGCTGCGTGTTAGCTGTTTAAAGCTGAACCAGCAGGCGATGAAAAAATTTCTAAGCATTTTGATTATAATTTAAGAAAATCTAAAAACTTACTCAGAACGTCCTTGTTTTCCCGATGTATCGATTCTTTCAATTGTGATAATTTTATTTTTGTCGCTTTTTCTCCAGCTGAAATTATATCTTTTCCGTCCAGAAATTTTCCCCAATGCGCATTTCCAACCTGCGGACTGATAACAATGTCGGCATTTTCGACATTTCGATAGGCCAGGTGATGCCGCAGGAGATTGATTGAATTTTCAGCCATTTTATAAAAACCGAATTTATTGTTTTCGCTGTTGTTGTCGGCAAAGTAATCGGCATCCAAATTAACCGCTATTACCAAATCCGCTCCCATTTTTCTCACCACTTCGACTGGAACGGGCAAAGATAATCCTCCGTCGACCAATAATTTTCCTTCCCTTTCCACGGGCCTAAAAACCAATGGCAAAGAAATACTGGCTCTGATTGCCGAGGCAACGTCGCCTTTGTTTATAACAACCGCGTCGCCGTTCTTAAAATTTGTCGCTACTACCGAAAGGGGAACTTTTAAATCCTTAAAATCCATTTTGTCGATATGATCTTCGATAAAATTGTTTACCTTTTTACCTCCCAGCAATCCCTGGCGAAAAGAAGGATCTATCAATGCTAAAATCATTTTCCAGTTAGTTCCCAACGCTATCTTTTCCACTTGTCCTATATCTTTGGTAGCGGCATAAAATCCGCCGACCATAGCGCCGATACTTGAACCGGCGATAAAATCGATCGGAATATTATTTTCTTTCAGAACTTTGATTACGCCGATATGCGCCAGCCCCCTGGGACCGCCGCTTCCCAACGCCAAACCGATTTTAGGTCGTTTTAGTTTTGCCATAATTTTAATCTGATTCTGCGGGATTATTTTTTACGTTGCCTACCAAAGCCGAAGCCTTATTCTTCATAGACGAAATAACCCGGCTCGCTGTTTTTCCTATTTCATCTCTGATATATTTTGCATTGTTATATTGCGATGGATAACCGACTAGTTCCATAAAACCAACACCGTTTACTTTTTTATCTTCGAATAATCCGCTGACCGTAAGCGGTCCCTCCCAATAATTGATTGAACCGAACAGCATTTCCTGATTTTCAATTTTTGCCGACAGAAGCAGATGTATATTTTTTGCCGGTATTTTGATTTCCCATAACATCGGATAAATAGCCTTGCTTTTAGGGCTTGTCCAATGTCCTTTCAGGGGAATAATTTTAATATTGTCATAATGCTCTTGCGTATTATCCGGATAAGAGATACTGGCCAAATAAGTTTTTTTCTGGCCGTCATCATACATAAAGCAAACCATTTCCGTATTATTGTCCAATTGCACCGAGAACCAATCCCACCTGTCTTTGGAATAACTGGCATCCGCCCACTGATGATCCACCCATGACTTGCCGGTAATATTCACCCATTTATCTTTAATTTTTATTCTGCCTTCTGTTTTCAGGTTGGTTAAGGAATAATAATAGGTTGCTTTAGAATGAAGATCAAGAAAACCCTTCCCGCCTTCCAGCAAGGGCTTTTTAATTGAAGTTAATATCAAATCCATATCTTCATTTTTTAAGCGGTATTTTGATTCGTCTGTTTTTTCAATAGCGCAGTTAGTATAACCGTTCTTAATTTCCGGATTGATGTAATTTATATGAAGCAGGGATTTGGAAAAACTGTCATCAGAAACAACAGAAAAGGGAGATATCCTATGCTGAAAACTTTTATTATTTATGTCTGAAACGAGTGAATGTGAGAAGTAGGATGTTTTAAGCGGAATCTTACTTAAAAAAGGTATTTTTACTTTTTTGACATCCACTTTGAACAGGCAATCCATATATGAATATTCGTTGCCATATTTGTCTTTAAGATGGCCGTTAAAATACCACCATTCAACAATGGCGTCATGAGCCGATTCGTCTTCTGGGAACTTTATAGGTTCATATTCTTTATACATAAATTGCTTTCAAATTATTAAAATCATTAAAAGACGCTCCATTTATTAGTTTAGATAGCTACGAAAATGAAGCGCCCAAAATGCTTTACATATTATCAAATGGCGGCTTTTTTTCTTGCCAAGCCCACACTAGATATCCGGCAATAGCAATAACCGCGACGACTCCAATTCCGATTCCAATTGTCATGGGACTTGACCAATCAATGTTTGCTAGAAAATTTGTTGGCATATTTTTATTTTTATTAACTCATTTATTAAGTCCTTGAGGCGGACTGGTCCTCGACCTTTAAAATAAAGCGGCAATAATTTGATCTGATATTTTTGCCGAATTTATTTTTTTATTAAGAAACGAATATTCCAAAAGCAATCCGTCCATCATGCCGGTAAGCATGGAAGTTAGAAGTTGGCTATCAACTTTACCGGTTAGTTTCTTACTTGCGAAAGCTTCTTCAATTATTGGTTGAATCAGATCAGCAACCCGTTCTCTTAATTGAGTAATGTGTTTTGTTATCTGTCTATCGGCCGGCGATAATTTTAACACTATAGATTTGATAAGATTTTTTTCTCTAAATCCAAACTCTAAGTAATTCTTAATCAGTTTGTGTAATTTTTTATCAATCGTGGTTTCGTTCATCGCTTCGGTAATAGCCAAACTCAAATCATCAAAAACTTCATCCAGTACTTTTTCATAAATTTCGGCTTTACCAGTGAAATGATAGTAAAGCGCAGCTTTGGTTATATCCAGTTTTTTGGCGATATCGCTCATAGAAACACCCAAATAACTATATTCGGAAAAAAACTGGCGGGCTGTGTCAACAATATATTTCTTGGTGTCTTGAATAACGTCTTCTGGTTGTTTTGCGATTGTTTTCATGCTTTCTTGGTTACTTCTTATTTACTTACCGATAGGTAAGCTATTTTCAGTATGCCGTAATATCAATTATTTGTCAAATCGACCTGTCCACTAAATCGTCAAATATAGCTTAAAACAGGCTTATTTATCCATAAAAAAACTGACTTTTTTGCTTGCTGGGGAAGTAATTCCCTTTTCTACAAAGCCGGTTCAAAATGACGCGTTTTTTATCTTATTGAGACTATTTCAATTTCAAAAGCGGTTCTTCCCACCCGAAACAAGTCTCTGTTTTTTCCAGAACAACGAGAGCCTTCTTGCATTCCGGATCAAGCTTCGCATATTCCTGAAGCACAACCACAACTTCTTCTATAAATCCGCCAACAGTACCGTCCGAATCATCCACACCTCCAGTGCACAGTTTTTTATCCAGACGCAAAAGGAGGCTGACCAATAATTCTGCGGTTTGTTCGCCAGCTGGCAATTCGGAAACAATTTTAGCCAAACGATTGCATCCTTCTGAAAGCGAAGCCTGATAAGCAAACCATGTTCGTGATGGGCCGCTATATGCCTTGATATATTTTAGAGCTGAAGTAATTTCTTGTTTAATTTTCTTTAATTCTTCCTCACTTAATTTTCCAAGTTTTCCACTGCATACCGAACTACTGAATACCTTCGCGTCTTCCGGCTTTATTTTCTTGCCTCGCATAACCGCATAAATTGATACGGCCACCATATGTTTGCAAAGCGTGTCATTCTGCCCAAGATAACAAGTGCAAGTAGCCAATCCAAATCGCCGAGCTTCAACAGATACTCGATAAGGTTTCGTTCCTGCGACTATGGCAGAATACGCACCAATGCCCTCCTTAAATTCCGTCACTTTACCGCTTTCATACAAAGCCACCGCCTTTTCAAAAGTAGGCGGATCTGTGGCGAATTTGATTTTGTCTAAATTGTAGGCTGGTTGCATAGTTTTTCTTATTCAATAACCTTGTGCAGTTCTATGCTTCCAATATTCTGACGACCACGCCCAGAATAATACTCGCCCTCTAATTTATCACCAGAACAGGATAAATAAGTTGTTCCATAATGGATTTGCATGCTATCAACAGAACTTGATTTGGGATTATTCTGATACTGATAATGAAGCGAGGCATTATTTGAAACCCCTACCATTATTGAAGCAACCGTACTATTTGAACAAGAATTATCGGTCTTTAGTAAAATTTCAATTTCTGTCCAGGTTTGAGATATTTTAACATCAGTATTTACGAAATCTTGAGAATTGAAAGATGATTGTAGCTTCCCCCTCCATTTTCCTGAAATATCCGGGGTTTTAATTATCCCCAATTTTTTCAAAAAGGGTTTTCGCCAAATAAATTTGTCAAATACGCTATATAGTAGACCGTATATTCCCATAACTGATGGCGCGCTTGCCCACCAAGGAAAAGAAATTTGCAGTTTTGCAAGAATTGCGCTCATTCCCCAGGTTAAAACAATAGCTATACAAGCAAGATAGAAAGGGATTATTTTTCTTTCATTGGTATTCGTTGAATAGGGGTGCATCATATCGTTTCCCAGTTATCCCAAAGATAAACAAGATTAGCAATAAACTTTTCCGCATCATCTTTTTTCCATTGCTCCTGTGTATCTCCGAAAAGCAGCGTCTGTTCATTCTGACAAATAAATTCATCCAGAGAATTTTCATAAAGATGTTTGAGAACATTGAAGTAGGTATCGTGATTGCTGTTGCAAAAACAACTGTCCGGAACATTATAAATAAGGCTCTGCAAAAAATAGGACGGAGCAATGTCGCCAGTGATTAATCTCTTGTCAATGAGATATTCTCGTGCATTTTTGAAAACCCTGACAGATGGCTTGAATAATCCAGCTGTTCTGTTTTTATCATTTTTCTCAACGCCATTATCATAATGATGTTTTGGATAATTCACGATAGCATGTCCAGATTTCAGGTGATAAAATTTTATGCCTTCTTCCGCCAGATAATCATTCGACCCACTGAATGACCAATATTTTCTAAAGTGAATAACTGGAACAATATCGGCTTTAATTCTGCCGGATGTCGGCAACAATTTTATTGATTTATTACCGCTAGAATCAACAAGAAGTTTTCCGTAATAACTTTCCAGCGCTTTGATTACGTCCAAACGAAAATCTTTCCAAGTATAAGTAGCCGGGCTATGGGATAATTCATGATGGATCGCCTCTTCTTTGGAAAGACTGGATAAATCGTGTCCGAAAGTTTTTTTCAATTCAACGATAATATCCACGTCGCTGTCGCCACGGATATTAGTTCCGTTTCTGTATGAACCCTGAAGATAAACAATTACTTTTTTATTTGCAATAAGTTCCTTTATGGGAGATTTTTCGTGTTCAAGAGCTGCTTTTACCGAAGTATAAGTAGCGGCAGCACTTACTGTCGCTCCTTGATTTGCCCAGGTATTAATTTGCGATTCATAGATTGCCATTGAATTCGAAGATTATTTCCTCTTTCTTTCCCTGCTGTCCAAATATCTTTTCAGTGCATCTTTGGAGGTAAGCCAATTGCGTCCTTCCTTGTGCGCCTCCAGTTTTCCACTGCGAGCCAGTTGATTCAGATATTTTTCCGTAAATTTTGTATCCTTGGCTAATTCTGCCAACGGGATAAATTCCTCTTTGCCTTTCTTGCTTGGCATTAGTATTTTCAGATAAATATCCAATGTTCTCTCCACCGCCCGAGCAATGAAGTTCACAAACGGAACATAGTCGCCCTTATCTGCCAGAGACAGCGACCGATAATATCTTTTGCGATCATTCTTTAAGACAATTACCAGGGGAAATCCTGACTGCATCAGAACAATATTCATCGTCAAGCGTGAAGTCCGGCCGTTGCCGTCAAAAAAGGGATGGATATAGACCAACTTGTGGTGCAAAATACTGGCTAATTCCACTGGGTGCATTTTTTTCTTACTGTTATCCCCGACCCAACTGATAAGATTTTGCATCAGTCTCGGAATCTCTAAAGCTTCCGGCGGTTTGTGATCCGCTCCACCAATAATCACCCCGCTGTTTCGGTATTTTCCCGCCCATTCTTTATCAATATCTTGCATCACGATTTGATTCAGCGATCTAATAAACCTTTCCGACACGGTATTGTTCTTTCCGCTTTCCACCAGTGAATACAAATAGTCCAAAGCCTCCTTGTGGCTTTTAGCCTCAAGATGATCCTTTAGTGGCTTGCCTTTGATGGTTATGCCCTCATTGATGACCAGATAGGTTTCTTTGAGAGTCAAACTGTTACCCTCAATCGCATTGGAATTATAGGTCATTTCCACTTCAAATTGTTCCCTGAGTTTTTTAACTGCAGAGGATGGCAGTGGACGAAAAGAATTCAGCAACTTCAATTTGTCATCAATTCTTTTTTGGATTTTTTTGTCTAAATATTGCATATATTCTTAAGTTGGTTTAGATGATTATTTACAGTATACCATATTAAGGAAACTAGTCAATAATACTGTCTTAAGCCCAAATGCTTGAAAAAGCCACCGACTCTAAATCTTTGAAACCTTCTTCACAAACTCCTTCTGCTTCGTCCTCTTATTAAACCAGCTTAAGCTTGATACTTCCACCACACTGGCTTCAGATAACTCCTGAAGTGTTTTGTCCAGTTCGCAAATTTCAGGATTAACTTCTAGCGCGGTTTCATTGATTCCCAAAAGCTTTATACCATCCAAAGTTCGCAGGCGCGACAACGCCACATATCCCATTCCGTATTCGAATGATTTGCTCAAATCCATTTCCACCGCGTCCAGTGTCATTCCCTGACTTTTGTGAACCGTAATTGCCCAAGCCAAACGAAGTGGAATTTGAGTGATAGATGCGATCACTATATCATCTTCTTCAATCGCCCATTTTTCTGGAGTCGCTACAATTTCCTTTCCTGAAAAAGTTTCCACTATCGGCAATTTGTTTTCGTCAAAGCCAATGATTTTTCCTAAGGTGCCGTTAACATAACCGCGATCAAAATTGTTTTTGACAAACATCACCATCGCTCCAATTTTCAGCACTAGCCGTTCCGGAGCAAGGCATCCTTTTTTGATGATGTTCACCAATTTTTCATTGCCGTCCGAGTGCATCTTGTAGGCTAAAGGTTTTTCTTTGATTCTGTCCAGCTCTAAATTATTGATAGCATCCACATTGGCGTTGTGAGTAAAAAGCCTAGTCGGATAAATATCGCTTCTGATCGGCTTATTTTCTCTCGTCAAAACTAAACCCAAAATCTTATCATCCACCTGCTGGTTTCTGATGGCATTAAGAATTTTAGTCATCTTTTCATCCTCTTGGCGGTATTGTTCTTCCAGATAACAGATTTGCGGATTCATTTCCTGCCAAGCCAAAGACTCAATTACAAACTTGGATTTTTGGTTTTCTTTGGCAACTGGCGGAAGCTGAAAAAAATCTCCGCATAAAATTACCTGCAATCCGCCAAATGGCAAGAATGGGTCTTTGAAAAGTTTGCAAACTTTGTTGACCATATCCAACTGATGAGCATGAAGCATGGATATTTCGTCTATGATAAGGACGCCAGTTTTGGCAAAGCGTTTGCGATAATAGAATTTGCCTTTGAGTTTATGCAAATCCCCTTGAGTCAGATCATCCTTGATGCCCATTCCTGACCAGCTGTGGATGGTTTGCCCGTTCATGTGAGTCGCGGCAATTCCAGTGGAGGCTGTCACCGCCACTCCGATATTTTTGCTTTTGAGATAATCGATATATTGGTTCAATAAAAAAGTTTTCCCGCTTCCGGCGGGGCCTGTCAGGAACACATTGTGTCCCAATTTCAAAATGTCCAGAGCGGTTTTCTGCTTCATCGTTTTTACCTCATTTATTCTTCAATTTTAGCAGAAAACAGACCTCTGGTAAAGGGTTTTAGAGCCTAAATTTCGCCAAATTCTGCGATTTGTGCGACTTTTATCTGAAGTTGGGTAAATGATGCCACCGCATAACAAAACCGAGGCATTTCGCCCCGGTTTTCTTAGCCTATAACCCCACTATTTCAATTCCCAGCGGACTGGACAGCTTCCACTTCATCATTCCACTGCTGATGTCGAGCATCTCGTTGATCATGGCAATCTCGTGTTTGTCACTCCATGCCTCTGGAAAGGGATAGGCATATTTTTGTTGTTGGACAAGCGATTGGCAATAATTCATATCTGAACATTGATCTATCGTTTTTACTTTTCCGTCTTTATCCCTCACCTTCCCATAATTTATATCCCAATCCATATATTCCTGAAATTTGGCATCATCGTCAAAAATGTGAAAATAGCTCTTGGCATCTTTTTTGTGCAGATCTTTAGCCAATGCGATCAAATCTGCCTGAGAAGTTTTGGGAGGGATGACTATGCTTTTCCAGGTCTTGCCAGATTTTTCATAGCTCTTCAATTCCCGATAGCTCACGATTTTTTCCTGGGCAGTTTCAATCGGTGCTGTTTCCTGCTTTGGAGTTTCCGCTGGCTGGACAACAGCCTCGTTCTTTTTCTTTTCAACCTCGTCCATTGAATTGCCGATCACAACCAGCAGTATTGAGAAAGCACCCACCGCGATTATCACTGCCAGCAGTATTTTCTTGAAAGAACTTTCTTTCTTGTTTTCATTATTATTTGAACCATTGATATATTTGCTCGCAAATTTTTCATCACTGCTGGCGATGTATCCGATGCCTTCAAAGAAAGCGACAAACGATGGAATCAGCGTCCAACAAAATATCAAATACAGAAAACCTTGTCCTGTTTTTCCCAGATAAAACTTGTGCGCTCCCAGTCCTCCCAAAAGCCAAGCCAATAAAAAGGCGACTACTTTACTCTTGGAATTTTTAACTGGCTCGTGTCCTGTCTCCAGCCATTCTCCGCAGTGTTTGCATTTTTTAGCTTCTGCAAGAATTTCTTCTCCGCAAAATTGGCACTTCTTGTTTTGTGTTTCCATTTTTTTAGTCGGTTTTTTTAATGAATTAAAAAACTGCCAGTTTTCGCTGGCAGAAAAACACAAAGCTCCCCACCAGCGATGTCCTTGCGGACACCCATATCCCTTTCGAGACATGACCGACTAAAGTGCTCTGGATGGAGAGCTTAATACACTTTAGTCGGTTTTCATACCATACCTTGCGATTTTACTCACAAGGGTTAGGCATTTAATTGTTGATTTTATTATTACATTTATATCGGCGAAAATCAACCCGTCCATCCTGTCTCTCCATCCATTAACTTATCGGTTTTCTTTTTTTAGTTTTCAAAGAACTCCGGTCAATCTATCTGGGACAGCTTCACTTCCTTCGCCAGCTGATTTTTAGTGAGATGCATATATCTTTCCGTCGTAGCAATAGATTTATGTCCGAGCAAAATCTGAGTCGCCCGGAGACTCGCCCCTTTTTCCAAAAGCCTCACACAATAGCTGTGACGAAGGCTATGGACTGATATTCCTTTTCTTGCTACTCCGGCTTTTTCCAAATACTTCTGAAGCATCAAAGAAACCCTCCTCGCAGTCATTCTTTTCCCCAGACTGCTTTTGATCAGCGGTTCATTTGGTTTTTTGCCCTTCATAAATACTTTCAATAATTTGGCTAGTCTTTTGTTAATCGGCACAACCTGTTCCACATTGCCTTTCCGCCTAATACGGATGGTTTTGTTTTCCAAATTGATGTCGTTGAGGCTTATATTGGTCAATTCACTGAGTCGAAAGCCTGTCTCGGCTAAAATCCTAACTGCCACCTCGTTTCTTGGTTGAAACTTGGACTCATCCTTTTCCACCGCGCCAATCAATTTCCTGACTTCTAATTCTGAAAGATAACTTGGCTCACGGCTGATTACTTTGGGCATCGGCAGATTTTTCATCGGATTATCTCTGATGATATTTTCGTCTTCCAAGAATCTGAAGAAATTTCGCAGGGTCGTTTGTTTCAATCTTTTGGTAATCGGCTGATTGGCTAACGAAAAGAGGAAGGCTCGGATGTCTTTCCTCTTTGTCGCCCTAATTGAACCGCTCTTTCCTAAATAATCACGAAACTCATGCAGATTGTTTTTGTAGACCCTGACCGTGTGCTCGCTTAAGCACCGCTCCAGTTTCAGGTAATCCAAATAGTCTTTGATATGATCCATTTTGTTTTACTCTTAACTTATGGACACACCATAGCTCTTTGGGGAATACTATCAAGGCCTACTTATCCACTCCTTGGCTTTTGGCTTTTTCCAAGAGATTCTTCAGCTTTTCCTGCCAATCTTCCCTTTTCACTTCTATCGGCAGGCGGTAATGCTCAATGGGAATTAGCTTTTCATCATCATTGCCGATTAAATAATACTTATCACCGTCAATCAGGAAATGATTGGTGGCATCGAAGTAATATCCCAGACCGTTGCTGTCGGCAATGAAAGCTCGTTCATCAATATATCTGGGAAGAGTAAAAACAATCAGTTTTTTTAGCGACTCTTGGTCGCCTTTTAGATTATAGAATCGCGCTTCGCAAAGCATTTCCAAATCAGAAATATCAAAACGACACTCTGCCACTATTTTCTCATCGTCTTTAATAAGATACTTATCCTCACCAACTTCTGAAATATACCGCTTAAAAACTGGATGAATTTTCTTCACATCTTTCAAATTATGGAAGAATCTTCCCGCGCTCACTTCTCGTAAAAATTGAATGATTATCATTTTGGTTAAAATTACAAATTAAAAGGGACTGACAACAGCTATTATCTGACTGTTTGGCAATAGCGCTCATACATTGTCCAAATGAATGTTGCGAATAATGCCGATATAAACAGGGACGATAACAGCGACTGGGTTTTGGTCTTCATAGAATGTATTTCCTTGCCCGAAACTCTTCCAACTCTTTGAGTGTGGGAAAGGATTGTTTAGGTTTAATATGTTCTGGCTTCTTTACTCCTGCTTCAATGACCTTGCCTCGTAACTGTTCCTCTTTTTTGAGCTGGGCTTCGAACTCTTCAAAAGTTGGACTTTCGGAAATGAGCACTCCAGCACTCGCCCGTTCATCTTGGATGGCGAACATACTGCTCATCCCAAGACTTATGACATGGTCAGAAAATCCTCCCGACTTATGATCCAATCTCCAACCATACGATTTTTCTTCGGCGTTCAGACTCAGTAGTTCATCTTCCAGCAATTTGCAAGGGAAAATTCTGATGAGAGAATTATGAAACAAGTAGAAGAGGTTCTGGGATAATTTCTGAATAGTGCTTGATGTGAATGTAAATTCTTCTATTCTCACTCCCATCCTTTTTAATTTCTGGGCGCTGTTTTTCATCTGCCAGATATCCAAAATGGCTTTTCTGATGTTGAAATTTTGATTCGCCCAAAGGATATCCGACTCAATGTCGCTGATGAGCACCGGGTTCTTTTTGGTGCCTTGATAAGTTTTGATGAAGTCGAGATAAATAAGGTTATCATTTTTATCTTTGTGGCAAATCGTCAAAACTGTTCTGTCGCGGATTAATCCCAAATCCACTGCCAGATAATACTTTATATTTTCCCTGCCGTTAAGCTGGGGCTTCAAAGCATAATCTTTACAGGCTTCCACTTCCGATTTTTGAATGAACGCATTTTCACCCTGCACCCACTTGTTCTCATGGAGTCGTTGATACACTCCAGCTGGCAGACGCATCCGTTGCTGTTCCAGATATTCCTCATTCACCCAGCTCGCCAAATTATTTTCACTCCAGAAAAAATACATTTTGGAGTCTCGCTTTTGCATTCCTGTCTGATAGATGTCATAGAGCAAACTGGTCTGGTCTGTTCCGGCGTAAGTTACCACAAAAGTCAGCGGTTCTTTTCGGACTGGACTTTGCGTTAGCGCGTCATACAGGTCACGATTGGGTTGATTCCAAAGTTCATCGAAAATCACGCAGGAGGGATTCAAACCATGGGCAGTTGGGGCGTCAGCGGAGAGAACGCGATAGACACTGTTTGTGCTGGGAACCACAATTTCATCTTTGTAGATTCTCACTGAATCAAGCAAAATGGGATTTCTTTCAATGGCTCGCTTGGTCATCTGGAAAATAATTTTGGCCTGATCCTTGTCGCCTGCCGCTCCGTAAACTTCGCCGTTCATTTCAGTAAACAAGGAATACAAAGCCACTGCCGATGCCATCGTGGATTTTCCATTCTTTTTTGGCACGCCAATCAAAACCAGGTTGTATTTCCTGAAACCATTTGTATTTTTGGTCTGGAAAATATCTCTGAGGATTTTCTTTTGAAATTCCTCCAGTTTAATCGGCTTACCATCTTCTAGGATGTATTGTTCCTGAAGAAAGACAACAATGTCTTTTTTGTATTCAATCAGTTTTTCTCTGGTGATGGGTTTAATCTTCGTCATATTCCAGTTCGCTTAATTCTTTAGCCAAACTATATGTCTGTGCCACATTCAGTCCGATTCTGCTTCTAGCTTCCGGAGTTAATCCTAAAGCACTGCAGAAGTGGATTATGAGGCGCTCATAAACTGTCCTGGTTTTCAGGATTGGCTGAAAATCAAACTGCTTGTTTTCCAATAGGAACGGAGAGGCTTTGGCTAACCACTTATCCGTGATATATAGGAAGCCATAGTTTCTCACGAGCCTTTTGACCAAAATGCGGTCTATTTCCTGAATCTGGGGCAAAGCCATAATTTGGTCCTCCAATTGGCTCTCAAATTCCAGCACTGCTCGGCAAAATTTGGCTTCAGGCGCGTAATGCTCGCACTCGTGGCTAAAGATACAGCTTTGGCAGTTTGGGGCTAAACCGGACTTCAAAAAGGCGAATCCGCCCGACTTTAAGACCGATTCTCTTTTGAGATTCTGGGTAACCTTTTTTATCCCCTCTTCTGTTTTCGGTCCCATCAATACTGGTTTTTTACTTTCAGCCATAAATTTTTACTGTTTTTCCCTTTATATTTCTCCTGCCTATTCCTTGGCGAAGCCAAGATACATCGCACACGCCTTCGCTAACGCTTCTCCTCTGGTCTTTTGTTTAGCCCATTCCAATGCTTCTTCCACCAGTTCAGCGTCCTTTTTACTCAGTGAAAATGTCATTAAGACTGGCAATGCTTCCTCTTGTTCTTTGGCATCACTTTCCAGTTTTTTAATCAAATTCTCGTCAATTTTTATCGCTTCCAATTTTTCTTGAATTTCTGAATAGTTGAAGCCCAATCTCACAGCCAATTCTTCCAGACCATATACTCCTGAATCGTGGATGCTTTTGATAGTGTTGTGTAGTATCTGTTCGTTGAATGTGCCGCGTTTCCTGTTCCAAGCGATGGAAAGAATTTTGTGTTCAATCCCATCCTTGGGTTCGTAAAATACCACTGGCACTTCCGTGTATCCAAGCTCCTGCATCACCTTGAGCCGGTGGTGTCCGTCAATCAGCGTATTGTCCTTGGAATTTACCACCAAGGCTTGTCCGACTAATCCATATTCGTCAATATCTGTTTTCAGTGCCTCGTAAAGTTCTTCGGAAAACTCATTGGCATTTTCAAAAGGGCTGGGCTTAATTTCCCCAATGGGAACTAGTTTTACTTCTGAATAGATTTTTTGGTTTGTCATTTTGGCATTTGGTTAATTGATTACTTTTTTGCGATTACGATAAATTCTTCGCATTCCCTGGGACTCTTGCCTGATAAATTGTTAATGCTCCAGCTGAAATTTTCCAGCATCAGCAGTTTCGCATTTGGTCGGTGTTTTTTGACCATCTCCAGAAACTTATCCGAATGAAGCGCGCCCGGCTCGTCCACCTTGGCTCCATAGGTCAAGAGCCATAGATCAATGTGCTGGCAGGCTTCAAAGAATTTATCAAACCACTCTTCTACCTCTTTGCTGTTGAACGCACTATTGCTTTTAGGGATTTTCTTGCCCAGCAGAATTTCTGAAAAAGCATCATACATTGAATAACTCGTCGATTCGAAATATGGCGCGTCCGCCATCATTACAGCCTCATTTTCAAATTCCCTTGTCTTGGGCAGGAATTCAAGCACATCTTCGTTGTATGCCACATTGACCTTGTTATTATTTTTCACCCCGGCATTTATTCCCCTCACCAATTTCTTGAGAATGATCAGCGGATGTTGGACACTTTTCAGCAGTTTATTGGCTCTCGAATCTGATGTCTTCACCGCTTCTGCCACCGCCAATTCCATCCCCACAGCCTTAACATTCCTGATATCCGCGGTGCATCCGAATTTGCCGTAAGGCAGGGTATGGAGAATATAATAGATTATTAAGTGGGAAAGTAGATATTTTCGGTAGCTGTCCGGAAGCTGTCGAATATTCTCCGTAGCTCTGTCTAGAAATTCACAAATTTCATCAGTAAAAAACTTGTTGTAATTTTTTCTGACGAAACCATCGTTTGTATTTTCTCTGAAGAGATAATAAATATCATTCAGCGATATTTTCGCGGTGTTATTTTCCAATAATGCTTTCTGGGCAACATATGAAACCAGAGACCAATCATTAGAGATTATTTTCAATCCCAGCCTATGTTTAGCGAATAGCTCAAAAGAACAACCGCCGGCAAACGGACTGATTAGCACTTTGTGCTTTTCTGGCTTTACAAAACTCGCCAAGGTGGAACTTTGCCTAATTTTGCTTCCCAGATAGGGAAAGTTTGCCGACTGAAACTTATACTTTTTCATCTTTTTCTATTTCCTTGATTAGATAGCTTACTGCCAGAGCTATAATTTTGGACTTTCCCGCGATGCCATATTTTTCAGAAAGCAGGACTTCCAGCTTATATAACTTTTCCTGATAGAATTGCGGAAACAGATAGAACACTTGCCGACTTCCCCTCATATCGGAGTGATCGGAAAGAACCTGATTCAGCTCTTCAATTTTCTTTTTAGTGTTGGTCATATTTTTGATGATTATTGATTACTTTTCCCCTTATTAAAGCCTTTTTTGTCCAGCTGCTGGACATTGCAAGACATTGTTTAACTCCTACCTAAAAATCTATTTCCTCAGCAATGTCATATTCATCGCTGTATTTTTCCGCTTCAACTACACCTCCTTCCTTTTCAAGCAAGCTTTTTTGCTCCGACAAGCTTGCGTTTTCATCGTTTTTACCGTTGCTATCGTTATTTAAAACGCCATCTTGCAACGATGCATCGATAGAAACGACTGATTTGCCAACTCGTTGGAAGCGTATTATCCTTTGCCTGTTTTCTTCCTTGCGGTAAACTTTTATCCCAGCTTCTTCCAAGTTAGTTTTCAGACGGTTGATTCTTTTACTAAGATTATTGGCACTTTTAGGAAATCCTTTTTCTTTGATGTCAATTTGCAGCTTTCCAGCTATAATTTTCAATTCTTCCAGTAGTTCCGACGCGGTTCCTTCCCATTCATCCCTGTATTCCATAAAAGTGAGGATGGTTATAGCTTCGAAATTCTCCAAAAGCACTTCGTTATTCTGGTTGGCTATATTATTGCGGTAAGCTTCCAGAAATTCTGTCTCCTTGTGCCCTAAAGCTCTGGCAATAGCCGAACCCCAATGGGCAAAATCAGCCATCCTGGTCAAATTTTGAGCACTCATCCCTGGTTTAACTTTCATTGTTTCAGAGACTATGTCAAAAATGCTTCCTAATAGTTCCGGCAACATTTGCTCAAAATTATCAATAATATCCTGCTCCAATTTTCGGTCTTCTGGCGGAATTCTGTCCAGTTCAAACAACAAACTCCTTTCCAATAAATCCGGCTTGGATGTAACCAAATTTATTCCATTTATTCCCAAGCACCTCCGGAAAGTATGTATGACATCGTTGTCATCGCTGTAAAGTTCTCTTTTGGAAAAGGCCGCGCCTGTCACTGCCTTGCAAAGCAAATCTGAAGTCTGATCGGACAAAAAGGAAACATTATCGAAGAGAATACACCAATGATGAGACAGCTTTAAAACAAAACTGTCTTCGCCTTGGGGAAAACTAGATACCTCGATAAGCGATGGATCGACTAACTTTTTAATCAATTTGAATAGGGTGCTCTTAGCTGAACCTTGGGCACCATAAATATTGATAACCGGATGTGGAAAGCCGGGAATGAAACAGCTGATTATATAAACCAGAAGCAAAAGCTGTTGTCCATTATCCCTAATGTTTATGAATGGCAATAATAATTCAATGGCCACTCCCCTTACTGGCAAGGGATGCGCTTTCTGGTGGGAATATCGGCGAAACATTATCGGAGAATTATCCACAATTTCCCATCCGTCTTTGGTAATCTTTACTGCCTGCCATTTTTTATTGGAAAGATCATACCAAATAGCATCGTCTCTAATCGCCACCCGACATTCCAGCTTATATTCCGATCCGTTAAATATTGCCTCACCTTTAATAATATTAAGGGCATTGTTAATGGAATCGGAATTGGGAGCCTTTTTGTATTTATCCCAAAACTTCTTTCCCAGCCAATATTTGAAATTCTGATCCTTCAGATTTAATATCTCGTTATGTCCGGAAACCGGCAGACTGATATACGGACTTCTAGCGTCATCATGGAAAAGAACAATCCTCTTGTTTTCCTTCACTAATTCAACAATAAGGTCGCTTTGGTTTTTTCTTTCATCCGTGTCGTCATCCTCAGCTTCTTCGGTTTCCATTTCAAACGGTTCAGCCAATCTGGTTAACTCTTTTTTCGTGCCGTTCAGCTTTACAAAATAATCGGTAATATCTCCTTTTTCACCCACTGCTTCAGGAAGACGAATTATTTTAACCTCCAGTCCGTCAATGGCCGATAGTTTTTTAGCCACCATTTCCGATCCGGCTCTCCCCTCGTCATCGTTGTCAAAAACTATATATGCTTCCTTAAGATGCTCAAATTCCTTTATCCATTCCTTTTTGAAAGTTCCCGCACCGGCCGTGGAAGTTACTGCTATCAATCCTTTCGACTGAAGCAGGATGCAATCCAACTCACCTTCGCAAATAAATACCCTACCTTTTTCTTTTCGCAGTAGTTCTATGCCAAATAAGCTGGAACTGGCATTGGGATAGAAAATATACTTATTTCCCTTACTCGAATCACTCGGGTCTTTCCTCAGTTTCAAATATATGTATTCGCCTGATTCGTTTTTAACCGGAATACTTATTCTGTTTCCATTTCGAGAAACCCACCAACCCAGTTTATATTCGTTAATCAGTTCGTTATTCAAACCGCGGTTATTCAAATATTTTCTAATCTCATCCGGCAGTCTGTCATGGCAAAAATCCACTAGGCTTGGATCAAACACCTTTTTAAGTTTTTGAATTTTCGGCTGCTTAACAACATCAACTATCCTATCGCCAAGATGTTTAGCAAGCGTTAGGAGGTTTCCCTCTGCCTGGCATTTCTTGCATTGGTATTGCCCAGTCTCGGCATTCATCCAAAGATGCGCTTCGTTTTCCGTACTGTCGCTATCGCAATCTCCAAAAATGCACTTCATTACCAGTTCACCGTTTACTTCCCTGAATTCAATGTTTTTTTCTCGCAGATACTCTCGCGGCGAGATATTACCGTAGTTCATATAATTCCGTCGTGACTCCAGTTGACCTCGGATGGACGGAATAGTTCGCATCCAAGGCCAGCAGGAGCCACCGAACAAGTTAGTTAAAATTTAATAAACAAAAAGCCCGCAAACGCCTACCACTAAAAGTGATAATTGTTTGCGGACTTTTTCTCAGACCTAATATTGAGAAAGACTTCCTACTTCGACCATCTGAATACAGCGAAACTCCAGACGAAGTAAGTCCAAATATTTTATTTTCTAATTGTATTTTATCAGTTCTCATAGCCTTGTCAATCCCTTTCTTAAAATTTTTTATCTGTTAAAATTAACTTATGGCTAAGCAGAAAAATTCTGCCCAGCACACAAACTAACCTTAGAAAGCGTTGTCTTCCACAACCGCGCATTCTTCACTCATATGAGCGTTAACCACTCCTACTGATCCGGATTTCTCAAATCCGTTTTCACCCATTTCATAGCCTTCTGGTGCGACATAGTAAACCTGTATAAATTTACCAGCCACATTTTGCTTAAATGAATGAACTTTTACCTTCTTGCCTACCCAGTTCGCAGTTTCTTCTCCGAAAGCATCCACCAAGGCATTGATGCTGGTCTGGTTGATACCCAAAACCAATTCCACGCCATTAGCAGTTTTGATTTCAAAAATGTTCTGTGAGCCGAATTGAGTTTCCACAATCTTCCCTTCACTACCTATGGTGATTATGTCTCCTTCTTTGACATCTGTTCCTTTCTTGGCGAAAGGCATCCCCATAGTTTCCTTTTTCTGCAACTTCATGTAGTTCTCACCCCCTCTCCAGATGAATCTGTCTTATCTCTAAAATCCAGATTATTCATAACTCTGTCGTGATTCCTTCTTAGCTCTTCAAAATTCGAATTGCCTAAATAGTAAGTCAGCGTGGTTCTGGCGGAGGAATGGTTTAAAAAATTTTGCACGACTCCGAGCGAAACGTTGTTTTTATACATGTGCGTCGCGGCTGATTTGCGTAAAATATGTGGTCTGAGATTCTTACTAAGCTTCAGTTTTCGTCCGATCATTCGAAGACTCCTTTCAACATCGTTGGTTTGCCATGGTTTGGGATTGGGAGTTGCAGTCACGAATAAATTTGGATGATTATCTTTCCTCATAGCCAAATATTTGTTAATCGCTTCAATTGAGGAATCGGAAAACAAAATGGTGTGAGGTTTGTTATTTTTCGTCCGAATGTGAGCAATCCTGTCTTTGAAATTAATATCCGATATCTTCAAGCCCAAAACTTCTTTCACGCGACAGCCGGTTGAAAATGAAACTTCAAAATATGCCTTCAGTCGACACCCAGTAATTGTTTTCTCATTTGGGTAGTCAAGCACCGTGGACAACTCCGACTCATTCAATGTCTCAACCTCCTTAATTGGAACTCGGAACTTGGAAATCTGAGCATAATCCATCACCTTTGCGCCTTCTTTTTCCTTCACAAATTTCAGAAGCAAACGGAGTAATGTCAGGTGCTGATTTTTATAACTGGGACTGAGGTTGTCTTTCTTCTGACTTGATTGATTCAAATACTGCTTATATTTAGTAATCATCCGAGCATCAATCTTCTTTATGCTTATATTGCCAAAGAATTTAATTATCCGGGGACGGATTTCCTTGTATTTTTCGATTGAACTTTTGGACAGCGAACAATTCGCCTCAATATCCTCAAAGAAGCGGTCAAAACTGTCAGAAAGGTTTAAGTTGTCGGAAAATATGGAAATCATTTATTGGTTTTATATCTTATGCTCTTATTATCTCAACTTCATGCACCAAATAAATAACCTTTGCTCGTAAATCAAACGCAAAAAAACCGCTCTGATAAGCGATTCTTTTCTCGTAAATATTATTTTCAGACAGAAACTACTCGGAAATCATCCCTTTGGAAAAAACTTAGCCTGCTCTTCCTTAAGCATTCCTTTTGGCACAATATTAATATCAATTTCCTGATTTATCCCAAAATTATCTCCATCTTTTTCCACAATTGTCTTTTGCCTATACACCCCCGCGACTCCCACTCTTTTAAATATCTTTGAGTTTATTGTGGTTGCTATCTGATGATCATGTAGAACCTTCGCGCCATATTTACTTTTATCGACAATCTCATGTAGCTTCTTGATATAATTATCGCCTGCTTGTTTTTTCTTGGCTAAAAATTTAACTTTATTGCGAAAGTCGTTATTAAAAACCAACCACAATGACTCGTCCCTAAGTCCCGGGTTTCTTGTGACGATTATGATGGAACTGATGTCTTTCAGTCCATCCTTTTCCAAAATTGAATCATTATTGCTTTTCTTAAAATCCATAACCGAATAACTGCCAGTTGATTCTGCTTTATCATCCAGTTTTCCCAAGAGATAATTATGAATTCTATTCGCGTAAGGCACGTAGCGCGCTATATCCAGATTGTCGCTCAATGTTGAATTTGAATATCCGGAATAAACCGAACTTATTTTATCCCAAGCTCCCCAAATTGAAGTTTCCGTTTCCTCTTTTATTTTTTTATCCAGCTCGGCCAACTTCGGATGAGACTGAGAATAGAGCACTTTATCCGCGAGAGAAATATCATCAACCGTCTCTGATGATCCCGTCATGTCAAGGTATTCTTTTTTGGCAATCCTTGTTTCACTGTCAACTGTTTTCTCCAGACTATCTTTTTCGGCCAAAAGTGCCTCCTTGGATTTTTGTATTTCTGAAATAATTTCCTTAGATTTTTCATCAGCTAAAATGAATCTGATATAATCGGCCAACCCAATTAAAAAGGATTGGTTATCTTTTTGGGCTATGAAGCTATCGTAGTATTTTTGGAGTATATTTACTTTCATATAATCCAATTCTACCACAAAATCTCCCTAGAATCACAGGCTTAATACACCAGAAATGTCTGGTGCGCTTGTTTCACCTTTTGCTTGTCAGCCAGTGAAATATAGTAATCAATCGAAGTTTGAAGCCGACTATGGCCGAGGATTTCCTTGATAAAGATAGCTGAGCAGTTATTCATCGCCATTGTTGTTGCGGCCGTGTGCCGGCAAATGTGTGGGGTGACCTTTTTAGAAATACCAGCCAGAAGCCGTTGCCTTTTGAAATATCGACTTAAATCTTGATTCGCCAGTCTTCGCGGTTTTTCGCCGGTGGTTATAAAAAGAGCCGGAAACTTATCGTTCCGGCTCTTCAGATATTTGTCTATCCAGTAAAGCGATTCGTCATTAAAATACAGAACTCGTTGCTTTCCACCTTTGCCAATTATTCGCGCTTCTTTTTCAATCAGTGAAATAGAGTCTCTGTTGAGATTTAAACACTCTGAGATGCGACAGGCCGTCCCCAGAAGCACCTCAAGCAGCGTCCTGAAGCGAAGACCACAGATCGTGTTAATATTGATACTGTTTCTAAATCGGTTGATTTCATCGACTGTCAGATAAACCACTTCTTTCTTTTTGCGTTTTGGGATGGTTATCGTGCTGGGATCAATCTGAAGAGGAATTTTCAGCAGGTCTCTGGAGTAGAGCAATAATCCCTTGATGGATGCCATTACCACGCCAGTGAACACCTCAGAATTTTCTCGTTCATAAAGGATGGATTTTAATCTGAAAATGTGTTCAGCGGTAATATTTCCTATTTCAATATCCCCAATATCTCGCACAATGCATTTCAGTCGTGACCTGTATGAAATTATTGAACTCTGTGCGAATCGTCTTTCAACCTGCAACCAGCTCAGAAATTCTTCAGTGGTATTTTTTATTGTTTTTTCCATATTGATTTATCTTCTAAATATTTTCGGCGGTATTTGTCGTAGTTGAGCATGCAGTCGAAGCAATCTTTATTGGTAAGCATCTGACCGTATTTGATAGCGATCAGCCGGACAGCATTGATGTCATACATATTTGTTAGCCTACTGCGTCTGACTTTTTCGAATGCGATAAATTTAGCTTTTGTCATATATTTTTATTAAGGCAATGACACATTAGCTTCGTGGCACACGAAGTCAAGGAAAAGTTATCCACTGTTCTGAAAACAAAAATAAGGCCATTTATAGCCTTACTTTGTGAATGACAAGGATAATTTTACCACCAAATCCACCTCTTCTTTTTGTGATATTTTTTCTTACTTTGATTATCCATTTCTCTGCAACTCTCAATCTGTTTTTTTGTCCATTTATCAGCTTGCCTTATCTCATTATTAATTATCCAATAATGAGATTGGCACGGAAAACTCCAGTTACCTATCGACGGGTGCAACGAAACAGTTTTACCATCAAAAGTTAATTTCCAGTCTGTCGGAGAAAACGGCGTCACTACCTCACTTCCACAACCACAATAACACCTATGAATTGCCGTAGCATATTCCATGGATATATAAATAACGCCATCCTCGATGTTTTCTGGGATGTTTTTTACAAACTTAGGAGTTAGTCTCATCGTTGATTATTTTATTAATGCTAATTTCATAACTTGAATTATATTCCTTTTCTTGGTCATAGTAAAATCCGAAATGCTTTTTCATCTTAATTACAGCCAACGAAGCGTTAAGCGCGTTAAGTTCGGCGATTTGGATATTTTGTGTGTAAGCATCATGTCCTCCGTCAGAGAAATCAATCCTTCGTCCAAGGTGATCATTTTTTTCAGGAGTAGCCATGGTAGTGCGGATACAGCCAATTAAAGCGCCGTCGATTGATTGAATTCCAATCCCTGTATCCACAAATGGTATTTTTTTCTCTATCAATCTCTCAGCTATTTGCTTTTTAATTTTTCCTTCGTCAATGCAAATGAATACGAAATCCATTCCCGATATTTCTTCTAAATTAGAATCTGTCAGGTGGTATTCTCTAGAAAAAATTTTCTTGTGCATTTTGGAATACACCCCATGAAAATAATCAACCTTTTTGAGTCTTTCATCCAGCTTTTCCTTGGAAGCAGCACCCGGAGACCTAAATGCGTTATGCTGAAGAAAATCGTCGGCATCAAATAAATGGATTTCTCTTACTTCAGTCTTCGAAATAAAATCCAAGACGTAAGAACCAGTTCCGCCCAAACCGACAATCGCCACCCTTACGTCTTTGAGTTTCGCTGATATTAAACCAATGTCGGCACGTGTAGAATTTGTATCGATGTAGTGATGTACGGATTCTTCATCGTCTGGCTCAATAGTTTTGAAAGTTATTGCGGTTACCGAAGTGTCAATATGCTTCGCCTGTGATGACAAAATTCTTTCGTAGGTGATTATTTTTTGATAATAATCAGGATACTGTCCGGATGGAGGTTTACTGGAAAAGCTATGATTTGTAGTCAACCCATCAACAATAGGTTCGTTGTTACTTGCGTGTTGTATAGCGGTAATAACAGTTCCGTCATGGTTACATGGATGCTCGCCAATAAACCTCATAACATGGTCGCCCACAGGGTTGACCGTTTTATCTGAAGCCAGCTCTAACTTGGACACCAGCGTGCCGTAAGCAATCTCCTTTTGGGAATTCACATACGGCACATGATGTACCAGCAAATAACCACTCTTGACTTCAATTTCGTAGCCCTCGTCCTGAAGTTTTTTTAAGTCTGGGCTAAGACTTATTTGTTTGCGTAGCATTGAATATCATCTCATCCTTAACCTTTACGCTCTCTCCCTTTACCAAGGAGCCTTCCTTATTCTCATCTTTACCTCGAGAGTAAATAACCGTATACGCGATTGCAGCGTCTTCCGAGAAACTTCCGAAAGCAAGCGTAACCACCTCCTCGAACGAAATTTCTTCTTTTTTATCCCATTCGTGTGGACGTGTGTTCACGATTATAGTCACCTTTTTATCCTTCTTTTCGTTTTCCATAATTTTGTGCTAAAATTAAGTTAATTAGGAAGGGCGACCGAGACCACTTCACAGGCAATCTCAGTCGCTCCTTTTTTATTTCTTGCTCCGATTATACGGAGACTGATTTGTTGGTCTCAAACTGACATTCTCCTGACTGGCTCTAGATGCCACAGCGTCAGGCGTTCTGCCAAGCTTTAGTCCGATTACCCTTGTAGGGGTGTTTTGCTTTGCCAGCGATCTTAACTGAGAAACATCTTTCGATGTCCAAGCCTTCCCGCTGTTTTGATTGTACTTCGCCATTTGTTTGCGTATTAATATTGATTATTAAAAAAACGGAAAGCCCGACTAAGCCTCCGTTAATTTCCACTTTTGAATACATCGATAACTTTTCCATTTATGATGAAGGTATCATCAGGCGTTAAATAAATCGGCCGATGCTCGTTGTTGGTCGATTCCGGAAGCAATGCCATCATTTCATCATTAATTTTTTTGAATTTCTTAACCGTAGCCAGCCCATCAATCACAACCAATAACTTGTCCCCATTCTTATAATCTTTATACTCTGAGTCTACAATGATAAAATCACCATCATCTATTTTTTTACTGTCTATCTGTGATAAATTCATACTCGTACCATGAACCTGAATAGCAAAGACATTTTTATTGCCAACTATCTTTTTCGAGACTTTTAGATGCCCCTGCACATATTCCTCGGCAAAAATAGTAGGCGCGCCAGCTGATGCTGAGCCAAGCACGGGAACATCCACGAAAAATTCATTCATTCGATCAATGAAATCTAACCCTCTCTTTTCGGAAGATTTTGTCAGATATCCTTTTTCCTCAAGCGATTTCAAATATGTGAAAATCGAGCCCTTGCTTTTTATCGCAAGACCAATCTTGTTGCATTCATCCAGCATTTCCTGAAATGTAGGCATGTAGCCATTTCTGGCTTTGAATTTTTTGATTACAGAAAGCACAACGCTTTCTTTTGATGAAAGTAGTTCCATAATAATTTGTTCAGTTTTTCCAACTCCTACTGAAAGTATAGAATAACCAGCAGAAATGTCAAGAGCGGAGTAGACTGACCAACGCAAAAAACACCATTTAAGGTGTTCTTGCTTGCAAAAAGTATATGTATCACAACCTATTGCGATTAGTCCTATAAGAGTTTACCGATGTGTGTACAAACACATCTACAGATTCTGTTAGCTCTGCTAGGCATTGCTGTTCTCTAATAAATTAGAGTCGACCAGCGGATGATAACCATACTCCACAACCGTTGATGATGACACCAACAGTCTTCACGTGTAGTATTCTCGATTACCATCAAAATCTCCCTAGAAAGGAGGTGATCCATCCACAGCTTCCGCTACGGATGCCTTGTTACGACTTCACCCTTATCATCGATCCCACCGTTGTCCCCATTTTAAAGCGGGGCCTTTGGGTGTTACCGACTCTCTTGGTGTGACGGGCGGTGAGTACAAGATCCGAGAACGTATTCACCGGGGCGTTCTGATCCCCGATTACTAGTAAATCCGGCTTCAAGGAGTCGAGTTGCAGACTCCTATCCGAACTGGGACCGGTTTTTTGGGATTGGCTCCGTCTCGCGACTTGGCAACCCTCTGTACCGGCCATTGTACCACGTGTGTTGCCCAAGGTGTCAAAGGGCCATGCTGATCTGACGTCATCCCCTCCTTCCTCCCAGACTTTTATACATTAACAAAATTAATGAACAAAAGTCTGGGCAGTATCGTGTGACATATAAAACACACGACAGGGGTTGCGCTCGTTTCCCGACTTAACGGAACATCTTACGACACGAGCTGACGACGACCATGCAGCACCTGCTAGGCACCCTCGAAGGCGGACTTATTTCTAAGTCTTGCAGCCTAGTTTCAAACCTTGGTGAGGTTTCTCGCTTACCATCGAATTAAACCACATGATCCTCTACTTGTGCGGATCCCCGTCTATTCCTTTGAGTTTTAGCCTTGCGGCCGTACTTCCCAGGCGGCATATTTAACGCGTTAGCTACGACACTGAAAGGGTCGATACTCTCAATGCCTAATATGCATCGTTTAGGGCGTGGACTACTGGGGTATCTAATCCCATTCGCTACCCACGCTTTCGCTGCTCAGTGTCAGGAGTGTGCCAATCTAATGCCTTCGCCTTTGGTGTTCCTCATGATATCAACGCATTTCACTGCTACACCATGAGTTCCATAGATCTCTCACATCCTCTAGTTATACCGTTTCAAATGCAGTTTCAGAGTTAAGCTCCGAGATTTGACATCTGACTAATATAACAACCTACCAGCTCTTTACGCCCAATAAATCCGGATAACGCTTGAGGTCTCTGTATTACCGCTACTGCTGGCACAGAGTTAGTAACCTCTTATTCGTAAGGTACCGTCATCGAAATTCTTCCCTTACAAAAGCAGTTTACAACCCAAAGGCCTTCATCCTGCACGCGGCGTCGCTCCATCAGACTTTCGTCCATTGTGGAATATTCTCGACTGCAGCCTCCCGTAGGAGTTTGGACAGTTCTCAGTTCCAATGTTGGGGGCCGTGCTCTCACACCCCCTACCCGTCAAAAGCCTTGGTAGTCCATTACACTACCAACTAGCTGATAGGACATAGGCCTCTCTTGAAGCGATAAATCTTTACTCCGTAGAGCACATCGTGTATTATTCCGGATTTCTCCGAATTATTCACGACTTCAAGGAAAGTTCCTATGCATTACTAACCCGTTTGCCGTGGGCCTAAACCCACTCGACTTGCATGCCTTATCCACGCCGCCAGCGTTCATCCTGAGCTAGGATCAAACTCTCAATAAGAATAAAACCTTCCACCGAAGTGGAAAAAATTTTAAACGGTTTGCATCTTTATCTAAAGAAAAGATGCGAAAACTTATAGCTCAGATAAACAACCAGACCTGCCGCGCGTAAGCGACAGGTTTTAAAGGACTAACCGCAATAAATTGCGATTAATCTCTCATTAAGTTTTCAAAATACTATCCATAACTGCAAATTTTTATAGAGAAATAAAATTATTTCTCTATAATGATTTGGGGTTATAAAATTTGGAGGCCGGGAGGGAGCGGTTTCGAGATTAAAACCGATTACCCTTATTTTTTTTGAAAGGAAGCTTCAAATAAACAGAAATCTCGAATATGCCCGACCACCAAATTATCTTAATCAAAGCTGAGCGGGGCAAGTTTTTAAAAAACAAAAACTTGTCAGACTCCCCTAACTTAAAAACGTAATCAATTGAAACGAAAGGGGGTTTTCCTTCGATTCACTGGGACGCGCCTGATTTATCAGCCTTGAAAAAAATTTAAAATGAACAAAAAACACATCCTCACGCACATCTTGTTGATATGCATCGGGATGTATTTTTTCCACCCGAATTTTTAAAATATTTTTACTGTTTTGCGGCGATGTTTTTTTAATAAATTAATTAAACACCTGCTTTTTTTATTGCTTGTCCATTGTAACAACTCACTTAAATATTGTCAAGGGTTATTATTTATGCTTTTTCATAACAATTTTTTGCCTAAAATAAGCCAGTTTTTACTCTATTTCCACCTCATTGCTTTTGCATATTTTCGCATATTCATAGAAACTTTTTCGCGGTTTTCTTTCTTGTGTTTCAAAGTTAACCTCAATCAAACCGAACTTCATATTATACGCCTCATTCCATTCAAAATTGTCAATTAGCGACCAGTGAAAATAGCCTCGCACATCCGCGCCTTCTGAAATGGCTTCGTGAAGTTTTTGAAGATGACTTTTAATATAGGCGCTGCGATGATCATCCCCTGCATTTGCAATTCCGTTTTCAAAAATATATATAGGCTTTTTATATCGTCTCCAGGCATCCATGACAATTTCATATAATCCTTCAGGAAAAACTCCCCATCCCATTTCAGTTATTTGCTTGTCTGTGGTTTGCATACGTATAGAGGGCGGAAATAATTTTATTTCAATTGCAAAATAATAATTGATTCCTACAAAATCATAATACCCCCTGATCTGCTCATAAAAATACCAATTATAAAAATCTTCCACTTTTTCCGTAATAAAACTCGCTGGTTTTAAACCATAATAATTAAAATCATTACAAAATTGCGTTATGCCAACTTTAAGATTTGGCTTTTCTTTTTTTACGACTTCGTAACAAAGTTTATGGGCAGCGACCATATTTTTTCTAGCTAATAAAAATAGGATAGGATTTCTCTTTCCTGGGGGAAAATCTCCTACAAAATATCCCCTGTTTAAAGGAAGTCTCGGTTCATTTATAGTCAAAAATATGTCTATTTCTTCACCAAGCTCTTTTATAACTTTTTCGCAATATTTTACAAAATAATCAATTGTTTCTTTTTTATGCCATCCTCCTTTTTTTGAAAGCCAAAGAGGCAAAGCCCAGTGCCAAAGAGTAACGGATCGCATCATGCCTTTGGATTTAATATCTTGCAAAACTTGCCTATAGTGTTCAATGGCTTCCTGAGAAAATTTTCCCTCTTCCGGTTCAATCTTTGACCATTCTAAAGACAATCTGAAAGCATTGCATCCAAGTTCTTGCGCTAAACTATGATCCTCTGCAAATCTATTCCAGCTATCGCAGGCTTTCCCTGCCATGCCTTTTGTTTTTCCTTTTTTCTCCCATTCATACCAATCATTATTCGTACAACCACCTTCAACCTGATAGGCTGAAGTCGCCACTCCCCATAAAAAACCATTTGGAAATTTTAGTTTTTTAATCATAACAAAATCAAGTCTTTATATTTTTCATTATCAACTTTGGTATATTCCACAACTTCCAACATGACTTTTTTCCTGATATCGTCCGGAATGATAAAAACTTTGAAATCTTTCGGCCCAATTCGCACTGCAAATTTCAAATCAGTTTCCAGCTCTTGCGGCAGATATTTTATTTTTTTCCTGGTTGCAAAGGCAATATGAAATTTAGTCTTTTTTGGCGCCATCACATGCAACACAACAACATTTTCCCAAGACGAAAATACTGCCTGGTTATATTCTTCATCTTTTTCTGAATTAAGCGATAATGCTTTCTTATCGCCTTTTAGGAGAACAGAGGCAATTTTTTCCCAACTTTCCTCATGGGCCAAATTGTTTTCTGGTTCCAAATTTTTCATATTTTGTATTTATAACAAAATATATCGACAAATTATTTTTTCTTTATACTTTCCATGTTCGCCGGCATGTATTTGCGCAGAACTTCTGGAACAACCACAGAGCCATCTGCCTGTTGGTAATTTTCCAAAACAGCGATTAGCGCCCGCGTCGTAGCCACAGCCGTACCATTGAGCATATGCAGATATTCTTTTTTACCGTCATCTTTTTTGTATTTTATGTTCAGCCCTCTGGATTGATAGTCGGTACAATTGGAAGTTGATGTTACTTCCGCCCAGTCTCCCATTGTTCCCTCTTTATTGGGTTTGCCAGGCATCCAGGCTTCCAAATCAAAGGTTCTTATAGATGGACCGCCCAAATCAGCCGTGCAATGATCAATGACCCTGAAAGGAACACCCAAGCCCTTGAAAATTTCTTTTTCAATTTCTAAGATTTCCCTATGAGCTTCTTCGCTTTTTTCCGGCATCACATATTGGAACATTTCCACTTTTGTGAACTGATGGACTCTGAAGATGCCTTTGGAAAATTTAGAATAAGCTCCAGCTTCTGTGCGATAGCAATGAGAAAGCGCGATATATTTTTTAGGCAGATTTTTTTCATCGATTATTTCGTTCATGTGGTAGCCTCCCATAGTTATTTCGGCTGTGCCGATAAGGCTTATGTCAGAATTTTCAATATTGTATATTTGTGTTTCCTGACCACGCGGATTAAAGCCCAGCCCTTCCAAAACATCTTTCTTGGCCAGATCAGGAGTAGAAAAAGGAGTAAACCCATGTTTAGTTGCAACTTCCAAAGCATAATTTATAAGCGCCTGTTCCAAAAAAACCAATTCATTTTTCAGATAATAAAATTTCGCACCGCTTACTTTAGTCGCCCTTTCGAAATCAATGAGATCCAGATTTTCTGCAATTTGTACATGATCCAATGGTTTAAAATCTAATTTTGCAGGTTCTTCCACAACTTCCAAAACAGGATTGTCGTCTTCATTATCACTGACTTTAACTTCCGGATGAGTCATGTTAGGAATAGTCATCAGAATTTCCTGAAATTCATTTTTCATTTTTTCAAGCTTCGGCTCTTCCGTTGCCAGTTTTTCTTTCACGGCTTTCCCCTGTTCAAGCAAAGCTGCTTTTTCTTCTCCTGAGGTTTTAGGCAACAATTCATTTAATTTATTTTTTTCAGCCTGAAGTTCTTCAACATATTGCAATTGGCTGAGACGAATTTTATCTAATTCCAAAAGCTCATCTATATCGCATTTTACACTGCGGTTTTTGCAATTTTTCTTAACTTCTTCAGCATGTTCCCTGATAAATTTTATGTCTAGCATATTGATAAAAAATAAGTAAATATATGTTTAATTTTACTATTAAACAGCTTTATTTGCAAGAAAAAATCTTTTATTTTAGCTTATTTAAAACTAAAAAAAACACACCCCAGTGCGTTCTTTTTGACCGTCCGGTTGGATTCGAACCAACATGCCATTCTATCTATATGAGAAATACTGGCTGATCACAAAACTATATCAATATAACCAGTCAAATACTCCCCATATATACCCTGATAGATGCTTTCCCAATTAAGCTACGGACTGCATATATAGTACAACCTGAAATAATCATATCTTTCACCCTATCTTGGCATGATTTTGTTGGATTTATTTCCAAAACCTATTTATTCTTATTTGCTGTTATTTTAAAAATTGAAATGATTGCAATATTTCTTGAAAAGAAAATTCTCCATTGGAAAATGTACTTGGATTATCAACCAGCTGAAAATTATATATATTTCCATTGTGCATGACATGCGCATTAATTATTTCTCCTTTTTTTACATTATTATCTTTAATAATATTATATTTCGATTTATAACTCCCTACATTTATATTTCCTGTCTTGACAACCATCTGATCATTGGGACTGTCAGATAAATTTGTGTTTTTGTTTTCACCCCTAACAACTTGAATGACTAATTGCGCTCCATCATCATAATAAATTTGGTTATCTTCGTTGTGCTGTAAAAAACGCGAATTTTCAATAACTATCTTGGAAATTTGTTTTTTATCCGGACCTTCTTCATTGATAACATTCCAGCTCTTCGGTATTTTTAGAGAAAAAAGTCCTGACTTTTCTTTGATTAATTTTACTTCTTCAAATAATTCCATGGCTCTTTGCGACCTTCCTTCGCTTATTCTTTGAATTTTTTTCATATTCTTCCATAATCCTTCCAGATAAAATAATGCTCCATTTTCCCTGCTATTTTTAATAATGGACAGATTATTTATTTCCTCATATTTATTCTGAAAAACATACAAAGTCGCAATTAAAATCAGAACAATAATTATCGTTTTCACGCTTATATATCCACGAATAGATAAAATCCGCTTCTTTAACATATTTATTTTTCCTTAACTGGGGGAAAAGTTACACATTCACGAACCGACTTATTCATAATAAATGCAAAAAGTCTTTCACTTATACCAAAACCGAAAGCCGGAGGCATTCCATATTCCAAAGCTTCTACAAAATCCTCATCTATCATCTGCGCCTCAGCATCACCCGCTTCCCTTAGTTTCATTTGTTCTTCAAAACGCCTTCTTTGCTCTATTGGATCATTAAGCTCCGCAAAAGCATTACAAAGCTCGGCCTTGCCAGCAATAATTTGAAAACGTAAAACTTTTTTCGGTTTTTTGGGGTCAGTCTTGGCTAATGGGGAAACTTCCAGCGGATGACCGACTAAAAAACATGGTTGGATTAATTTTTGCCTGACTGTCTTTTTATAAATTGTATCAATCATTCTCCCCTTGCCGTATTCTTTTTCATATTTTATTCCAAGTTCATCAGCTTTCTTTTTGAGTTCATCAACTGTAATATTTTTATTCAGATCAATTCCAGTCTCTTTCTTGAAGGTATCAAAATAATCAACAACTGTAAATTTCTTGCTCCAATCAATTTTTTCATTTTCATACTCTGTAATTGCTCCACCCGTGACTTTTTCAATAATTTTTTTGAACATTTTTTCTGAAAATTTCATACCCTTTTTTAGATCCCAATAAGCCGCATAAAATTCCATACTGTCATATTCCTGCAAGTGCTCCCTGTCAATTCCTTCATTGCGGAATACCCGCCCAATTTCAAAAACTTTTTCATAACCACCGACTAAAAGACGCTTAAGCGTAAGCTCAAGCGAAATGCGCATATAGAAATCGTAATCAAGAGCATTATGATGGGTAATGAAAGGCTGCGCTTCAGCCCCTCCTGGAATACGCTCAAAAACTGGATTATGCACTTCCAAAAAACCATCCTTGACTAAAAAATTTCTGATTGCTTGCCAAAAAATATCCTTCTTTCTGAAAAGCTTCCTGGTATTTTCATTTGTCATAAAATCAAGATAACGTCTGCGCAAAAGTTCTTCTTCATCCTTAATCCCAAAATGTTCAGTTGGAATCGGACGGATATTTTTTGACAATATTTTCCAATCAGCGACTTTCAAAGATTTTTCTTCGGTTTTTGTTTTAAAAAGTTTTCCTGAAACCTCAATAAAATCTCCAAGATCAACACTTTTTATAAAAAGGTGGAAAAGCTCTTCTGGCATATTTGCCTTATTAAGAAAAACTTGCATTTTACCGCTTTCGTCTTCAATATGTGCAAATGCACTGCCACCCATAGGTCGAAATGACCTAACTCTTCCCACTAAAGTAATTTCTTTATCAGCCAATTCATCAAATTGTTCTGTTGCTTCTTTATTTGTAAAATCACGTTTGGATTTCTCTGGATATGGGTCCATTCCAAAACTTTTAACTTGTTGTAATTTATCAATTTTTGTTTGTAAAATATCGTCTCTCATAAATAGTTTTGAATAATTAAAATATGCTTAAATAATAGCCCAAAAAAGATTTCGTGGCAATTTTTATATTATCAATAAAAGAGCCCCATTCAATGGGGCTCTTTCTTGTATAGAAAAAATTATTTCACACTAACAATCTTGTATTCAATAACTCCTTTGGGAGTTGATACTTTTACGGTATCACCAGCATCATGACCCATAAAGGCTTTCCCCAGGGGCGATTCATTGGAAATCTTGAAATTTGCAGGGTCAGCTTCGTTAGAACCAACAATATAAAAATCCATTTCATTTTTATTGAAATTAACTTTTACAACAGAACCTATCTGTGCCCCTTTTTGGGTATCATCTTTTTCTACAACCTGTGAATTCTTTATAATCATTTCCAATTCTGCAATTCTTGACTCATTTTCATTTTGCTGGGATTTTGCTTCTGCGTATTCAGCATTCTCACTTAAATCACCCTGCTCCTTGGCTTCTTTAATTGCTTGTGCAATTTCCTGCCTAAGCTTATTCCTTCTCTCATCAAATTCGTCTTTAAGTTTTTTTAACCCCTCCTTAGTAATAAATCTAACCATAATTAATATTTTAGTGTTTAAAAAATACCGCTCAAAAACGGCAGCCCAATTTAAAAATGAATAATGCAATGCAGACAGTATAAATCAAAGCAAGAACACTGTCAAGTCTCTACTGCACAACAACACCTTTTATTTTATCAATAAACTCAGGAGTAAAAATTTCCCGTAAGGTTATAAAAACCATAAGTACAATAAGAAGCATCATGCCTATATTATGGAAAACTTGTTCTATTTTTTGGCTAATCGGTTTTCCCTTTATTTTTTCAATTAAAATGAAAAGGATACGCCCACCATCAAGTGCAGGGAATGGAAGCGCATTTATAATACCAAGATTAACGCTGAATATTGCAATAAATCTAAGAATAAAAACCAAACCAAGCGGAATAATTTGACCAGTAAATATTGCCAGACCCACAGGACCCATTACTTCAATGCCTGTATTTTCACCACGAAAAAGATTAACGAATATACCACCGACTATCAAAAACATATTTCCTATTTCTTTGAGACCCATCCAGATTGATTCAAAAAAAGAATATTTTACTTTTACAACTTCACCGAAACCAGAGATGCCTAATGCTCCCTGACCAATTTCTGTTTCAAGCCTAGGTATGCCAGCAAGAGTTAATTGTTTTTTTCCTCTTTGAATAACTAGCTCTATTTCTTTTCCCTTATTGGAATTTATATATTGCTGGACTTGTTCAACTTTAGAAAAAAACAAACCTTCACCATTTTGAATAATAAAATCTCCGGCAACCATACCCATTTTTTCTGCAGGAGAGTTTTTTTCAATGCTTTCAACTAATATTTTTGAGCCACTGATATTTTTCCCAGTAACGTCCTGATATGATCCGAGCATGAATGTAACAGAAAGCAAAATCCACGCCAGAATAAAATTCATAATAACTCCGGCCGAAAGGACTTTAATTCTCACCCACGCAGATTTTGAAGCAAAACTGTCTTCATCATTTTTGCCTTCGCCATCTTCTCCTTTAATTCGTACAAAACCGCCTATAGGAAGCCAGTTTAAGGAATATATTGTTCCACCTGCAAATCTTTTTTTGTGGGCTTCCTGCAAATCACGTTGTTCATTCTCATTATCACCATCTTTACCGCCCCAGATGATTCTCCACTTTTTTATAGGCATCATTTTCTCATAGTTATGTATCTTTTCAGTTATAACTTCCTGTATTATTTCATCTTTCCCAGACTTAATATCCGTAGTTTTTATTTCAACGCTTTCGATTTTCGAAAATTTATGTTTATCCTTGCCCTCTAAAAATTGAATGCCAAATATTCTGGGCGGAAAACCAAAGCCAAATTCTTCAGCCTTAATCCCGTTTCTGCGAGCCACTACAAAGTGCCCGAGTTCATGTACAAATACAAGGATACCGAGGATAATTATGAATACAACAATTGTCATTAACATAAGTTAGCAAAATAAAAATAGTACACAATATGCACGATTTTTAATTTAAATTTTAAATTTTAAATTTTTTATATTTTTAAACTGTCAATATTTCTGTTTCTTTTTTTGCACGTATTTCTTCAATTTTCTTATTGTATTCATCTACTATTTCCTGCATTTTGTCTTTACTCTTAAATTTATCATCTTCTGATATTTCTCCTTTGCGCTCCATTTCTTGAACTTTTTTCCACATTTCCTCACGAATTGAACGTATAGCAATACGCCCTTCTTCAGATTTTTGATTTAATATTTTAACCATATCTTTTCGCCTTTCTTCTGTCAGCATTGGTATATTAATGCGAATAAGTGTTCCATCATTATTGGGATTCAAATTTAAATCTGATTCTCTGATTGCTGCTTCTATAGAAACCAAAGCGCCACGATCCCAAGGCTGGATCACAATTTGGCGTGGCTCAGGAGTACTAATACTAGCAATTTGTTTCAGAGGAGATTTTGTTCCATAATAGTCAACTTGTATATCTTCAACTAAAGCTGAGCTTGCTCTTCCAGTTCTTATTTTTCCTAATTCTTTTTTAAAATATTCTATAGCTTTCTCTAGATCATTTTTATGCTCATCAATAATTTTATTGTACATAAATTAATAAATTAATTTTTATATATAATATAATTTAAAAACTCCTTAAACCTGCATAAATTTTTGAGGTATTTGTATGATCATAACGCAATACGCTAATTTCTTTGGATGTTTCTAATTTAAATATAGACCACTTCAATCCTCCATCAACAGATTTATAAATTGCTTTTGCTGAAGAATAAATTATTTCTTTTGAATTTTTTGGATTTATTGCAATTGCTCTTATAGGAAAATTTTTAGAACTTTCAATTATGTTTAAAGCATTCCACGTTCCATCTATTTCCCTACGAAAAATTCCTTTATCTGTTCCCGCATAAACAACTCCTGGTAAATTAGGATCAGATACTAGTGTATTTATTTTTGAATTATTGCTTACAGCATTAATGCTTTTTGTTATATTATCAATATTTACCCCTCCATTTTTAGTCTCAAGTATTCCTTTTTGAAAAACGCCAAAAAATATATGCGAACTGTCCCCTGCATCAAACACAATATTAACTACCGGCCCATCCGCTTTTTCCAAATTTATCCATGTCTGGCCACTATCTGTTGATTTTATAATAACCCCGGAGCTTGTTCCGGCATACATGATTTGTGGATTATTTTTATCTACAGCAAATGAATAGATTATTGTTTCGCCTGCAGGTTCAGAATATATCTCTTTCCAGTCCTGCCCTTCCTGTAATCGCTTGTATATCTGCGCTCTTCCATTTGCAATTCCACTGCCATAGAGGATATTGGGATTATGCGGATCAAAATTTAAGTTATAAACTTTGTCAGCAAAATTAACTTGAGTCCAAGTCTCTCCTCCATCTTCTGTAACAAATAAACCATTGGATTCAGTTCCAATATAAACAACCTCTGGATCAATTTGGTTGACTGTCATTGATAAAACATTTATCCCAGAAATGGTTTTTTTATCGTCGATTCTTGTTTTAGGATTCCAAGTATTACCTCCGTCTTCCGATTTAATCACAGTAGCGTTATTCATTGTAAGTTTAACCGGTTCAGCAGTGTTTTTTGTGCTGCAACCAGACAAAAATATTGCTGCCAGTAAAATAAATAATGGGATAAAAGTTTTTTTCCCGCTAAATAATTCCTTGCATAGATTCAACATTTTACTAATATTCATAAAAATATTTTTCCTTTTTATGCTTAAAGTATAACAAATAATCATGAAATGAGCCAACTTTTATATTTTTAAAAAACTCCCAAAAAAGGAGTTTTAAAATTCTAGTGGACTACTCACTCAGCAATTGGAACCAAATTGTTACGGAATTAAAGCGCTGGCAAGATTTAAAAGAGTCTTTTTGCCTTATTTCATAGGGAAATTTTATATATCTCTTTTCATAAAAATTTATAACATAATATGTTTGTTATTATCCCTTAATTTTACCCATACCCAATAATCAATTAAGTGAAGAAAACTAGGCAATATTGACAATAATATCAATAGGTTATATTATTTATTGTCAGATTTTAGACAGTAAACTTAACAATAAAAAACATAAAATAAAAAGGAGGGGGTATGAAAAAATTAGATTCTTCGATATACGAACTACTCGGAAATGAGTCAGTAAGTCTTTTAGAAAACAACCTAGCAAAGTCTATAGAATTAGGAAACAAGGGAAACCTTTTTTTTCAACTTTTATCTCGTGAATCTCCTTGCGAACGCAAATTTTCATATTTACCAAGATATGAAGATGAAAACGCTTTTTTATCTTATATCGTTAATATGTGCGATTTTCTTATTGCAATTAAAGATTCATCAGTTGAAAAAATAGGAATAGATCGTTTTAACTCTGAAGCAAACAATCTTCTAAATGGCACGGCATCTAATTATAGTTTCCCCACCAGAGATAGCATTGAAAATGGCATATTAAGACAAAGCAGGGTATTTAATTTTAGTCGCGGGAAAGACAATCATGCATTAATGGAAATAGTTTGTATTGATTCATTTGAAAACATTAATGTCCCTTATTCTTATTTATTTATTAAAAACCTTAAAAATGGAATAACAATTGATTTGTCCCAACTTTTGCCAAAAAAAGAAATGTGTTTCTTTCCATCAGTTATTAGTCCGTTCGAAAAAGCAGAAACGTCGAATGAGAAAAGGTTCATAAAAATCAGAGAAAAGCAATTTAATCTAAATGATTACAATGGGGCATGGAGCATGGGAAATGATGATGGCTTTACCTTTCATTGTTTTAATGCGAATGCTTTAAGAGCTGAAGCCATTTCATATGGCAACATTGTTGAAAAAGGAGGATTGTTAAGTCTCTTGCACGAAATTGCTCACAGTTGGAATCCGGGGAAAGATTATAATAAATTGATTGATAGATTAGTTTTCTGTTTAGACAAAAGAATCAAACAAAATAAATCAATCGAAAGAATTCTTAAAATGCTTGACCCATTCCAAATGGCTGACTATTTAATGGAGATTGAAAAGAAAGCCTGGATAGATGCCTTTCACATGCTGCTATTCTTTAGACACCGTGATATGGATCTGGAACCAGAAATGAATAATGATGATGTAGATAAGCATGCTAACAGCCGACTCGCCACATACAAAAACTTTATTGATTCATTTCTTCGATGTTTCATGCACTAAAATTGTTCAACACAAATTAAACGTAAATAGTCAAGGACTATGACAGCCAGGTACGATAACCCTGGCTTTTTTATTGATTTAAAACATTATGTAGCAATATTAACATTATAGTATCTTAATATATATACTGATTGATTTTTGGAACCTCTCGTTTTGTGGCTTATTTAAAATATAAAATTAAAATTCAGCATTAAAAGTCCCCCCAGAAATATTCTCTTTGAGATGCAATAATTGGAACCATTCATTTGAAGCTTATATAAAAAACAAAAAGGACTTGCGATAACGCAAAATCCCTTAGGGTGGACTACTCGTTCATCCATTGGAACCAGCTTTTGGCTGAATTACGTGAATGGGAGAAAATAAAACAAGAGTTTAGTCTTGTTTTATAGGAAAAATCCACAAATCAAGAACTGTTTTATTATATACTGACAAAATCAAATCGGCAAGAGCAAGAGTCTTTAGTATTTAATATAACAGATAACAGATAAGAAATAAGGCAAGGTTTGTGCCTTGCCTTATAATGAATTAAATTATGTGTCCAGAAACTTCTTCTTCCTTAATGTATTTTTTTGGTGAATTTATTATTTTATTTTTATCGTACTTAACAAATAATTGATTGGAAAATCATATTCTGCAATTCCAAACTTTGGAGCAATAATTTCGATATGATAACCATTCTTTTGAAAAAAGAATTCTTGGTAGCCTTCTATACCACTTATATTGTCAACTGATGCAACATCCAACTTAATACCATCGGAACCTAATGTAATATTACTTTGCAATACCGTTTTATTTTTTTTCTCATCATTTATTCTGTCCTCCATTGTGACTGAATTTTTTTCTATTTTTGAAATATTTATAGAATTTTCAGAGTCAATAAAGATGCTAATATCATCTAAGTTATTCTTATATATTTTCCAGTTTTGTGGGTAATTAAAAGAAATTATTTTATCAGAACTTTCATATTTTCTCCACTCTTTTAGATATTTTTCATATTCTTTGGCATCAACCAAAGCACTTGCGATATTTGGCTTTATCCAAACACCTTTTCTTGGATTAACTTCCTTTCCACTAGCATCCTTACTGTCATAGAAATAGCATTGTAACCCGTCAGGATTAGGATTATTCTTATTGCTATTATCACAAGAATTACCAACTGCTAATTCTACTGAAGATTTTGCAACTGGTTGAGTTGCTACTGGTTGAGCAACTGGCGCTTGAGTTTTTTTCGCAAACAAATAACCAACAATTCCTGCTGTAATTACCACAATCACGATGATAATCGCAATCACAGCAACATTACCTTTTTTGTTTTTCATTTTTTTGTATTAAAGAAGTTAAATAAAATACATCAATATTTTACCATATATTCCAGATGTCACAAAACTCCTCCAAACTCACTAAAATGAAAATAGGGGTTGAATAATAATTAATCAAAGAATCCATGCTAACCCTGGAACAAATGAAAAAATTACTGGAAGATCCGTCCATTCCTGACAATCAGGTTTTGGAAATCCGAGACCAGCTTTACTCGCTGGCCGAGATCATATTTGAGCAATGGCAAATAGACATGGCAAAAGAAAAGAAGCGTAGGCTTGAAGAAAAGGCTCAAAAAGAGAACATGCCTGCTAATAACCCAGAATAATCCCTTTTTTGAGAGATTAAATTAGAATAGTGTTATAAATCAAAAAAGAAGTCTTGTGACAAGACTCCTCTGTTTTGCTGTGGGCGCAGAGGGATTCGAACCCCCGACCATTGGCTTAAAAGGCCACTGCTCTACCAACTGAGCTATGCGCCCAAATATTTTTTGTGTCTTTCAAAAAATAAACAGCATTTCCAGTATAGTAAAAAAAATACCTTGCGTCAATACTAAAATATTAGGTATTTTTCAAATTTAACAATAAATTATTCCTTGATTATTTCTGTCTTCTTGCAAAAATTAAAAATAACAATGGCATAATCATCCAAAAAAGCTTCCACCAGGGATCGATTAAATAAACAAGATACTTTTCTGAAATATACTGCAAAGCTTCAGTGTTCGCCAGGAAAGAAAAAGTAATACTGAGTAAAAGCATAATTTCTAAAAAACTCATTACAAAAACCTTCCAGGTAACTAATTTGTTATTATATTGATGAATGCAAAAAATATATTTATTAAGTAATGTTAATAAAATCACAAAAATAAAAAATATAAACAAATAAGAATACTTAGAAAAAATAATCATGTCTTTAGGAATGACCTGCAAAAAGGCAAGTGAAACATAGATGTTTACAAGAAAGTCATAAATATGAAATCTTCCAATAAAAAACCAAAATACTCCGCTAACCAAAAGAACTATCAGAATTAATATTATTGATTCCGCCAAATTTTTGTCTACTCCAAAATTTTGAAAAATTAAATTTAAGTACATTTATTTTTAAAAAAGTTAAATCTTTTTAAAGTATACACGATTTTAAAAAATATAAAAGCATCGTTATAGACAAAAAATCATTGTAGACATATAATAAGCCTTATTATGAACGAATTTCAGATATCTAAAAGAATCTTTTTTTGGACGCTGTTTGTCCTTTTTTGGCTTATTTCAGCCATAGTTATCGGATATACTTTCGGTTATAGGTTTAGTTTTCAAAAAGGTATCTTCATTTATGGAGGGTCATTGACATTGAAAACAATTCCAAAAACAGTTGATGTATATTTAGATGGAAAATTAATGCCTCCAAACATGCTCAGTATTATAAATAAATCCTATCATATTAATGGAATCACGCCTGGAGAACATTTTCTTGAACTCAGGGCTTCCGGATATCAATCATGGTCAAAAAAAATATCCGTCCACAGTGGAATTTCTACTGAATTCTGGAATATTATTTTAGCCCAAGATTCTTATGTGCGTGAAAATTACAAAAATGAAAAAGCTGAAAAATTATTCATATCGCCGTATAAGAATATAGCAGCATTTACTCAACAAACGGAAAATGATTTTTTTGTAAAGGTTCTCGATACAGAAACAAAAGAAATACTAGAGGTTTTTCATTCAAATGATTGTATTTTTACTCAGGATGATAAGGAAAATATTGAATGGTCTCCTCAGGCTCATAAGATTATTATACCCGTTATAAAAAATGGGGAAAAAAATTATTTCATAGTTACAATAGACACTAAAGAAGCTCTTAATCTTAAAGATATATCTGGAATAAACAATCTTTCCAGCGTTCGCTGGGACTCAAGAAATAAGGATGTTCTGTTTTTTATGTCTGACGATAAACTATATAATTTAGATACAAATAATATCCAAGACAAAAAAATCATATCAGAGCATATTGCCAGTTATGATATGAACTCTGATTATTTGTTTTATTTTCAACTTCCCGAGGGTATTGTATATAAAAAAAGCTTGGATAACACAGATAACCCTAAACAAATTACTACATCAAGTCCTGAAAATATGAGTGATAATTCATATCAAATAATCATATATGACGAATACAGAATTGTTTTTTTGAATAAAAGCCGTAATTTATATATTTATAATAAAGGTGAAACAGCCACCTATTTTAAGAAACTTTCAGATAATGTCTATGGATCTCAATTTTCTGACGATGGGAAAAAACTCCTTTTTTGGACAGACAAAGAAATTTCAGTCTATTTTATGCGCAAATGGGAAGAACAACCAACAAGAAATGAAGATGAACTTACATCTTTAACTTATTCATCTGATCATATCCAAAAAGCACAATGGACTGCTGATTACGAACATGTTTTATTCACAAATAACAATAGAATAAAATTAATCGAAATTGATAATCGCGACAATCGAAATATAATGGATGTGCTAAATCTTAACGGAAATAGTTCTATTATGGTAAACGATTTTACAGACGAAAAACTTTATTTTACTGAAAAGAATGACCAGGGACACAATATTCTTTACTCAATTTATTTTCCAGAACTTCAGGCAATCTTACAAAAAATGTTGCCTAATAATTCACAAGAAAGCATTAAAAATGAATAGATCTTTTGCTTGGAAATTAAAAAACACCCTGTTGGGTGTTTTTTAAAATTTTTAACGTTTCGCCCATTGCGGACTCTTTCTGGCTTTCTTGAGCCCAGCTTTTTTTCTTTCTACTCTTCTTGAGTCACGTGTCAAAAGCTTAAGATCTTTTAATGTCTTCTTGAGTTTATCATCATATTTAACTAAAGCTCTAGCAATTCCTAGCCTGACAGCCTCAACTTGTCCATTAAAACCTCCTCCTCTTACAATAGCCATAATGCGAACCTTATCTTCCATTCCAACTGCTTTAAGCGGGGTTAATAAATTGACTTGAAGAGAAGAGGCAGGAAAATATTCACTAAAAATTTTACCATTTATAATTATATCATTTTCGGTTGACTTATTATTTTCAAAAAGACGAATTTGTGCAACAGCTGCTTTTCGGCGTCCTAAAGCGTAAAAATATTTTTCATTATTTTTTTTAGTAGTCTTTTCAACACTTTCTTTTCTTACTTCTCTTACTGCTTTCTCCTTAATTACTTCTCCCCCATTTACATCGCTATATGAATTATTGCTGGAAGTTTTTTTTATTTCTTTTGGAATCCCAACAATTTTACCAGCTTTTGGCCTGGTTTTTTTGTTCTTTTTAACAGTTTCAGCTGTTTTCTTGGTTTTATCTACTTTTTTTACTGCCATATTTTTAATGTGTTACTTCAATATTTTTATGATTATGTTCAATACCAGAATATACATAAAGCCTGGCCATCATCTTTTCTCTTAATTTATTTTTGGGAAGCATTCCGTATACTGCATTTTGTATAACTTTTTTTGGGTCTTTTTTGAGCAAATTTTTCAAAGAAATAGATGATATTCCACCAGGATAACCACTAAAATGATGGTACATTTTTTTTTCTAATTTTTTACCAGTAGTAAGCACCTTGTCTGCATTGATAACAACAACAAAATCTCCACCATCGATATTCGGAATATAATCAGTTTTATTCCTACCGTCAAGAATCTTAGCAATTTCAGTCGCTAAGCGTCCCAGTACTTTTCCTTGTGCATCAAAAAGATGTTTTTGTCTTTTCATAGTATTCCTGCTAATTTTTAATTATTCTACACAAATTCAATAACAGCCATCTTGGCTCCATCACTTTTTCGCTGCATTATTTTAACAATTCGAGTATATCCACTGTTACGTCCTGAAAATTTATTAGAGAAATCTCCAGACAACTTCTTTATAGCTACAACAGGCAATTCTTTTCTTAAATCTCTTATAATCGCTACTTTCTTTATTTTACTGACAGACATTTTCTTGACTTTAGTTATAATCTTATCCATTATTGGTTTTATTTCCTTAGCCTTTGCCTCTGTTGTAGTTATTTTTTCTTTCATAATTAAGCTACCCAACAATGTTCTGATAAGTGCTGTTCTCTGTTTTTTTATCCTGCTGAATTTTCTACCCCTGACTAAATGTTTCATATTATTGCTTTAAAGTTAGCCCAAATTCTCCAATAGCTTTTTTTATTTCTTTAATTCCTTTATCTCCCATACCTTCCAGCATACGAAGCTCTTCCTCGCTATTTTTTATAATATCTTTTACTTTTATAATTTTTCCAGCCTCAAGAACATTTAATGTTCTGGTTGAAAGATTTTTCAGATCAATAACTTTTATTTTTAAAGGGTCAATGTTTTCTTCAATTTCTTGTTTTTCCTCCGATAATTCAGTTTCGCTAACTTCATCTTTTTTTGTTTCTTCAGCAACTTCAATTCCTCCAAGAACTGAGAATTGCTCAACTAATATAGAAACAGCTTTTTTAAAGGCTTCTTCGGGAGTTATACTTCCGTCAGTTACAATTTCAAGAGTAATTTTATTATAATCTGTTCTTTTTCCAACACGCATATTCTCCACTTCATAATTCACTCTTTGTATGGGGGTATATACTGCATCAATAGCAATAACTCCAATCTCTTTTTCTGGTCTATGCTGTTGATCAATTGGCACATATCCCAAGCCAGTTGAAACTTCGAATTCCATTTCGAGTTCTGTTTTTTTATCGGTTACTGTAGCAATAACCTGATCTTTATTAACGACTTCCACGCTTGATGGACATTTAATTTCTTTTGCTGTTACCCTTCCCTCTCCTTTAAATTTAAGACTAACTTTTACTGGTTCGTCATCATACATTTTAAATCTTATTTTTTTAAGATTTAAAATTATCTGCACTGCATCTTCCATTACCCCATCAATTGTGGAAAACTCATGCGAAATCCCTTTTATTTTTACCGACGTGATTGCCGCACCTTTTAAAGATGCCAAAAGAACTCGCCTTATAGCATTTCCAATAGTCATACCATAACCCGGATAACATCCTAGAATTTCAAATTTACCGCTTTTATCATTAATAGGAGTAAATTTTGGATTTTGAGGAAGTGACACTGTATTCATATCCTCTTTTTAACGGATAATCCATGGGATATTCCACGAAAAATTCGTTATTAATTAAAAAAGTTAATAAAAACAAAAAATATAATCATTAGCGCGAATATGACTCCACAACCATCTGAGGATCTACATGTATTCCTATGTCCTCACGAGTTATTGATGCAATAATTTTACCTTCCATTTTCGATATATCAAACTGTATCCAGCGAGGAAAATTTTTCTTAGCTTGTATTAATTGAATTTGGTTCTTAAAATAAGGTTTTTCTTTTTTTGATTCTTTTATGCCAATAACATCACCTACCTTAACTCGATAAGAAGGAATAGTATTTTTTTTGCCATTAATAGTAAACAATCCATGAGTAACAAGCTGCCTAGCTTGGATAGGAGAATTTGCAAATCCTATTTTGCGAACTATATTATCCAGCCGCATTTCTAAACGTTCCATGAGAAGATCTCCAGTAACTCCCGGCTTATTTTCAATTTCTTTGTAATGTTTCCTGAATTGTTTTTCAAGTACACCATACATGCGCTTTATTCTTTGCTTCATAGCAAGTTGTTTTCCATATTCACTTAAACCCCTAGACATGTTTTTTCCATGAACTCCTGGAGCGTATGGACGACGAGCAATAGCACACTTTGCACTGTCACATCTGTCACCTTTAAGAAAGAGCTTTTCTGATGCTCTGCGACATTTTTTGCATTTTGATCCTAATAAACCTCTAGCCATATCTTATATATTGAAATTTTTTAAAATTTTAAGACCTATAAACTTACACTCTTCTCGGTTTTTTTGGACGACATCCGTTATGAGGAATCGGTGTTTCATCTTTGATGGAAACAAGATCGAATCCTCGATTCACCAAAGATCTTATAGCTGATTCTCGGCCACTACCCACCCCTTTAACAAAGACTTCTAATTCTTGTACTCCATATTTTTTCACTTTTTCGGTAACATCCTGTACTACCTGTGTCGCTGCATAAGGAGTAGCTTTTTTGGCACCCTTAAATCCTAATAATCCAGAACTCGACCACCCTATCATCGCTCCGTTCATGTCTGAAATCATCACCATTGTATTATTATAGGTGCATTTTATATGCGCTTGTCCCTTGCTAATTTGTCGCTTAATCTTCTTTTTTTTCTTTTTTATTTCAGTTTCTGAATTTTCCTCAATTTTATCATTTTCATTTTCAACAACTCCCCTGATTTCAGGAACCGCTTCTTTGGTTTCTTCGTTTTTTTTAATTTCGTCTGCCATATATTCTATAAAGATTGAAAATTTATTTTTAAGTCTTAGATTCTGTCCTTCGTCCGCTTCCCATTGTTCTTCGAACATTTCCCCTGACTGTTCTGCTATTAGTTTTCGTTCTTTGCCCTCTCACTGGCAAACCACGCACATGTCTAATACCGCGATAACTTCCAACTTCTTTTAGTCTTTTAATATTAGTTTTTACTTCATGTTTCAATTCTCCTTCAACTTTATATTTTTTTTCTATTTCATCACGTAATTTATTTGCGTCTGCACCTGATAACAAATTTGTCCTAGTTTTAGGATCTATATCCAGAAGTTTTAAAATTTTTTTACTCGTTGAAGGTCCTATGCCATAAACATAAGTTAGAGCCACCTCTATTATCTTTTCATCGGGAAGATTTATTCCAGCAATACGTACCATAAACTAAAAAAATTAATAAATAAAAAAAATACTTGTTATCCTTGTCTTTGTTTGTGCTTTGGAGTGCTACAAATAACATAAACCTTTCCTTTACGCTTTACAATTTTGCACTTAGCACATATTTTTTTAACCGATGCTCTTACTTTCATAAATTTATTATATTCTCTGTGTTATTCTACCTTTAGTTAAATCATAAGGACTCATTTCCATTAATACCCTGTCTCCCGGCAGCAATCTTATATAATTAACCCTCATTCTTCCAGAAATATGCGCAAGGACTTCATGCCCATTATCTAAACGCACCTTAAACGTAGTACTTGGCAGTGTTTCTATAACAACACCTTCTATTTTTATTATTTCCTTCTCTTGTTTTAACGGCATATTTTGGTTTACTTTACAACATAAAAATAGAGGGGGTTACTTCCAGAAAACTATCCTCATTCGTGAAAAATCAAATAGTAAAAACCTCTATCTGGATAGACTATTAAACTATTTTAAAAACGTACAGCAATCTTAACAAAATACCATTTTTTTGTCAACTGTAAATATAAGTGTTGTATTTTTAATACAATTTTTACTTTTATAAAGCCACTTTTTAAAAATAAAAACTATTAATCTAGTTTACTGGCTGCTTGCATCAATCTGCACCTCAATCCTACTTTTATACTGTGAAATGTGAGAAATAAATGATGGCCAAAATTCAATATTTATATTTTTTATATATGGGTATTTTTTAAAGACATCTTTAAGTTGATCTGATTTTTTACCAAGCATTTCTTTTTTAATTTTTTCAATATCTATATTCGGAATATTTTTTATTTCTCCAAGGACCTTTAAATTAAGCAAGGAATTATCAAAATCTGCCTCAACATTAGCGTATTCTATTTTTGATATTTCCTGAGCAAAATCTTGGGATTGGCCACTTAGTGATTGTTTTATTATTTTTTTAACATCATTTTCTGAAAAAACAAGAACATGAACAGACGCCTGGACATTATAATTAAATGAATTGACTATATCACCAATTTTTGTTCCTGATATGGATTTAGTTATGGTTATTTTTTCTGCCTGAGGTAATGCAATTTCGCCCTCTTGAAGTTCGCTTGAAATAATTTCGCTGATTTTTTCTTTTATAGCAGCTTCAGTTTTCGTCTTCGCATTATCAATATCCTGCTGACTTAGGGCAAAGGGCTCATCGCCACCACTTGAAGCACCATTTGTCATTGGCACAGATGATTTTGCATAAAATTTGTCAAATTTCGGTCCGCCAGAAAATCCAGGTATTGTAAATCTAGTTTCTTCTATGTTATATTCAGCTCCTGATTGATCAGCTATAACTTCAGCTTCTATGGCACCTGGCTGTAATGATCCTCCTATTGTAGTAGTACCAGGAACAACTACATTTTTTGTAAGACGAAATATCTTTCCGTCTGGTGATTCTAACCTAGTGGTAGCAATTAAAGTTTGAGGAGATGAACTATATTCATTGTATATAACAACGCTTCCTTTCGCTTTTTTACCGGAAGTAGAACTTTTTCCCATAACATCATATGGCAAACTGATTTCATGCGTTTTATCTATTATGCGAATAGGGATATTTTTATCATCTGCCTGTACTGAATTTGAAGCATGAATATTTGTTTCAATTTTATTTTTTCTGATATCTGGTATTATGTTTATTTTAGCACTGGGCAAAAAAAGATAAGCTGCAACACTTAATGGTATTATCAAGCAAAGCAACATAAAAATAACAAATATTTTTTTAGATTTTTTACCAATTTTTTTAGTTTTATGAACAACGGGTTCAACTTTTTCATGCGACAAAGAAGAAAATATCTTTTCCAAAGTTTTTTCTTTATAAGAATCCAGCTTTTCAGTATTATGATGTTTTTTTTGAAAAATATCATAATTAATGCCCTTGGAAGACTTGTCCAAAAAAAATATTGGTTGATTTTTTTTATAAGACTTATCTTGGGGGACTTTCTGATGCACTAAATTATCAACAGTTACTTTTTTTGCATTTTTTTCAGGCCTATGAATGTGATTAGCTGGATTTATAATCACTTTTCTTGATTGAGATTTTGCAGTTATATTTTTATTTTCTTTATTTTCAAAATCAGAAGATAAATCATAAAAATCGCTAGAGCCTATACTACTAAGACGTACTTGTTTGCTTTTATTTTCTTTAGTGATCATATTATTTTCATCCAGATTTGATTCATTATATTCAAAATAGTCTTCTTCTGTATTTTCTAAATAAACAGGCTCAAGACCTTCTAATGTTGGCCTAACCTCTATACTTGCTCTTTGTGCCATTGAAGAACCAAGCTCATCTTGCGTGACAATAATAACTTTTTTACCGCATTTATCAGCTTCGCGCTTTAATAATTTTAAATTAACAATACTCTGCATAAAGAGAGCCCTTGGGGGTACAACAAAATAATTATTCTTCGCCATTGATTTTTTCAATCTATCTATCACAGATGAAATTTCGTCATCAATATCTATATAAAATGTATGATGCATAAAATAATATTAATTTTAAACTTAATAAAATTGACAATTCACTTAGCTATCTATCTTGCATTGAATACAGAATTCTTCTTAATATTCCTGCCATTATTTTTTCTTCACCTTTTATGTCTAAGACTAAATTTGACAACGCCATAGGCGTAACATCTTGAGGATTTTTTAGCTCATTTGTATTATCCCTAACATTAGTTATATCCCTTGGTTGCAAATAATTAACCACTGGAATTTTAGCAAATGGCAAATTTTTTAACCAATCAGGAGAAGCTAATGCTTTTTTAATGCCAGGAAGACCCGACCCTCCTCCACATAGTAGTATTTTTGAGGGTAAAACATCACTATCTGAAAATTCAGAAAGTGAAAGCTCTACACCACTAAGCCAAACCGAACAGTCATTTTGCAGGATTTGCTCTATTTTAAAACTTACATCACTGCCAAGTTTCCCTTCGGCATATTTTATCTTAAGCTCCTCAGCTTCATCAAAATCTATTCTTAGTTCTTGGGCTAATTTTTTTGTAAATGCTCTTCCCCCAAATGCAAACATTTTCGTACCCTCCAAACCTCCATTTCGAACAACTGCAATATCAGTTGTGCCTCCTCCGACATCTATAAATATAGCATTAAAATCCAAAACATCTTCATAATCAATGCTATGCGCAACTGCATAAGGCTCAGCGGAAATACTTAAAAGATCTATCCTTAATTCATCAGCTATAGTTTGTAACGCCCCTAGATGAATCATCGGGGCATAAGCATTGAAAATACTAACAGAAACATCCCTACCTTGAAATCCAATTGGATTATTTACTTGATATCCATCTATGCGTACATCTACAATTGCTGCATTAATAAGTTTCACATCTATATCTTGTCCCGTTTCCCAAGAAATTTGCTCTTGAATCCGTTCGTAAGCTTTCATTTGAACTTTTTGGATTATATTTTTTAATTCTGAAAAATCAATACGGGAATCGGGTTTTCTTCGTTCATAATGAACAGTAGTGGTTGTGCCCTTCACTAATTCTCCGGCAATACCTACAACTGCTTTTTTTATTTTTTTAATTTTTGCATCCTTAAGCGCTTTATTTATTGTGCTTTGGCATGTTTCTATAACACCTGAAATATCAGAAACAGCTCCGCTTTGCATATTGCCTCTTTTTTGTCTTTCTTTTCCAACACCAATAATTGTAACTTTTTTCTCTTGAACATCAATCTCAAAAACAAGCGCTTTGGCAACTTCAGTGCCTATATCAAGCGCTAAATAATAACCTGCACTATTTTTAGAAAATAATTTAGAAAAAAGACCCATAAGACAAACAATATATTATAACAATTTTTCTATATTAACTTGTGAAATTAATTCTTCAATTTTTTCTTGCGATAGCAATCCTTTTTGTCCGCCATATTCAGTCACAGAATTGCTACTATTTATAATCCCCCATTTTAAAGCTTCTTCAAGGCTTTTATCTTTCAAATGAGCCGCTAGAAATGCTCCTGTAAATGCATCTCCTGCTCCAGTTGTATCAACAGCCTTTCTTACAAGTGCGTCTACATGTAAAATCTGATCTCCATCAAATCCCCATGCTCCTCTAATACCATCAGTAATAACAACTACTTTCATCCCTAATTCTTTTATTTTTTTAACCAAAAAAATTTCGTCATTAAGCTCATTATCCAATGATTTTGTTATTGATGATATAATTTCAATTGCTTCATCTTTATTGACAATAAGGATCTGGGATTGTCCAGCTGCTGCAACAACTTTTTGCGGATCTTTTTTAATATTTTTCTGTCCCGGATTAAAAGCTAGCTTCAGATCATTTTCTTTAGCTATTTTCAATATCTTATCAATTTTATTTTCCCAACTTTCTTCTTGATTTCCATTAAGTGAACTAATAAAAATCCATTTAGTATCTACTCTTTCTATTTCTTCCGTGAGTATTTCAAGTTTTTCATTAGAATCACGATCAGAAAATATAATTTTATCTCCACTAGGAAGATGATCTAAGATAAATGAAAGATCGCTTTGACACTTTTCATCTGTCTGGATTAAGTCTGTTTCAACACCTTCCTTTTTTAACTCATCCTTAATCCATTTTCCTGATTGATCATTACCCACACGAGTACAGCAAAAAGATTTAATGCTTAGGCGTGCTAAACCACAAGCTACATTTGCAGCACAACCGCCAACGGCTTCATGGCGAACATTAGCCAATTGATATTTGGCTCCTAATTCAAAAGCGATTTTTCTTTGGGCCTCTAAATCTTCCGGCGTTTCCATTATCAATCCCCCATCTATTGGAAAAAATACGTCTTTAGTAGACGAACCGATACAAATAATTTTCATAACCCAATAAATTTAAAAAAATTACTTTATTTCTTCTTCTATTTTCATCAATCTATTATATTTACAAAGTCTTTCACCACGCGAAAGTGATCCTGACTTTATAAATTCAGCTGCAGTTCCGACTGCCAAATCAGCAATAAAATCATCCGTTGTTTCTCCGCTACGATGAGAAATCATAACCTTCATTTTGTTTTTCTTGGCTAATTTTATACAGTCTAGAGTTTCACTAAGTGTTCCAATTTGATTAACTTTAATAAGAACAGCATTGCAGGCTTTTTCTTTGATAGCGCGTTCGACTCTTTTCACATTCGTCACTAATAAATCGTCTCCGATAAGCAAATTTTGTTTTAAAATATTTTTTGCAATACCTTCTAGGATTGGTTTTTTTGCAATCTTATCGGTCATCATCGCCCACCCCTGCCAATCATCTTCTGCTAGGCCGTCCTCTATGGAAACCACATGATATTTGTCTATCCACTCGCGGTACATTGCAACCAGACGTTCTTTTTCCAAATGAGCGCCTTCTGGTTTCAGTGTATAATTCCCCTCCTCTTCATCATAAAAATTACTCGCTGCAGCATCTATTCCAAGATTGATTTGGGCGCCTAGTTTATAATCGCTCTTAATTATGGCCTGGTTTATCATTTCAAGCGCCTGGGTATTGCTTTCCAGCTTGGGAGAAAAACCTCCTTCGTCCCCGACACCGCTGCTTTGATGCGTAGCTTCAATAATTTTTTTTAGTGTATGGAAAATTTCACTTCCAGCACGAAGCTGCTCTGAAAACTTTTTGATGCCTGTCGGAATAATTTTAAATTCCTGTATGCTTAACCCGCTATCACTGTGCTTTCCCCCATTGAGAACATTGAACATAGGAACCGGGATTTTCATTTTCTCACTGCTTTTTGAAATTTTATTAATATATTTATAAAGAGGTAAACCCTCGCTTTTAGCCGCAGCTTTACATACTGCAAGTGAAACTCCCAAAATAGCGTTAGCCCCCAGATTTGATTTATTTTCTGTTCCATCAAAATCCAGCATTATCTTATCAATTTTAAATTGATCAAAAACATCTTTACCAATAAGCTTGTTCTGAATTTTTTTATTAACATTTTCTACAGCCTTAAGAACTCCTAGACCTCCATACCTCTTTTCATCTCCATCCCGCAGTTCAAGAGCTTCGAATTTGCCGGTTGAGGCACCAGAAGGAACTGCTGCAACAGCGCTGATTCCATTATCCAATGAAACTTCTACTTCAACAGTTGGATTTCCTCTAGAATCCAATATTTCTCTTGCATAAACTTTAGAAATTTTTGGCATTTTTTTATTTTTCTAAAAATTAAATCTGATTTTTATTATTATAGCATAAATATTATTTTAGAGCCTCAATTCCAGGCATTTTATTCCCTCCAAGATAATCAAGCATAGCTCCTCCGCCAGTTGAAACAAAATTTACTTTATTTAAAGCATTTTTTTTCTCAAGAATTTCAAGGGTTTCCCCACCTCCAATAACAACATAAGCCTTACTTTCTAAAATAGTTTGGAGTATTTTATCGGAACTTACGGAATATTTTTTTTCTTCAAATTTTCCAGTTGGCCCATTCCAAACAATTGTTTTGGATGATTTTATAAATTCTTCGAATATTTCTAATGTTTTTGGACCTATGTCCAATCTGTCATCTACAAAATCGATTGGCAAAATAACTTTGTCGCTAAATTCAATTTTCTTATCTAAAGCTTCATTGGCGATTTTTCCACCTACCAGAATATGGTCATATTTATTTTCAAAAAAATTTATAACGGGCAATTTTGTTTCTATTTTAGCGCCGCCTATTATGGCTATGGCAGGTTTTTCAAAATTATTCTTTATCTTTTCCATTTCTTCAATTTCTTTTTGCAACCTCAAGCCCGAAAAGCTGGGCAAAAAATTAGTGATTCCAGTAACCGAGGCTTGATCCCTATGACTAACACTGAAAGCGTCATTAATAAAAACATCAAAATTGTTAGCCAATTTTCGTGCGAAATCTTTTTCATTACTTTCTTCCCCTTCATAAAAACGCACGTTTTCTAAAAGCAAAATTTCATTTGCACTCAAATCATTAAGTTTGTTTTTTATTTCTTCCGAAAGACAGTCTCCAATGAAAAAAATTTTAGTTTCTAATATATTTTCTATATCATTTTTTATTTGCCGCAAGGATAATTCTGGATTAATTTTACCTTCTGGTCGTCCGAAATGTGAAACCATAGCTACTTTACATTTTTTTTCGAGAAGATAATTAAGTGTTTCCTTGGCGGCTTCTATTTTGAATCCCTCCTTAACCTTTCCGTCTTTAACAGCCACGTTAAAATCAACCCTGAGTATAACTTTTTTGTTAAATAGATTAGCTTCTTGTATTTTTTTCATTTCAGTTAAGTTTATTAATTTAAGGTTAGTGAATTTTACCCATTCCAAAAATTGCAATCAAGACTCCCAAAAGCGCCGTAATCATAGTAAAAATCCAAGCGCGCATTGTAATTTTAGCTTCCGGCCAGCCTTTGGCTTCAAAATGATGATGGATTGGGGCGGCTAAAAAAACTTTCTTATGAAAAAATTTCTTACTCAATAATTGTATAGTTACGCTTCCTGACTCCAAAATGTAAAAAAATGCAATAACAAAAAGAACCAGGACTGAATTGGTCAGCATCGCCACAACACCCAATGTTGCTCCAAGCGAAACCGCTCCTGTGTCTCCCATGAAGAAACGGGCAGGATAAATATTAAACCAAAGAAACGCAAGTATAGAACCCGCTAAAGCTGCACAAAATGAGGCTAAGTTAACTTTATTCTGCATAAAAGCTATTATGGCAAAGGAAAAGAATGCCATAAGCAGAACTCCCCCATTAAGGCCATCTAATCCATCGGTTTCATTTGAAGAAATAGCAGAAAATAGAATCACAAAAATGAAAAGAGGAATATACCAAAAACCTATAGAAAAATCTCCCACTGCTGGAATATGAATAGTGTCCCATCCTAACTTATAGAAAAACCACCATGATCCGTATGCCGCAATAACTAATAGCCATCCAAAACGCATTATAAAACGCATGCCTCCGCCCTTATTTTTCCCCCACCCACGTACGCTCATAATGTCGTCAAAAAATCCCAATACGCCGGCGGCAGTAAGGGCAAAAAGAGGAAGCCAGACCTGCGAGCGGCTTAGAAAATCAAGCCGGGCTATAAAATTTATATTCAAATATTTTGCAATCCAAGGAAAGATATAATGCGAAGAAAAGACTAAAATTAAAATTGCAATCCAAATCACAGCTCCACCCATTGTTGGAGTTCCTGCCTTTTCAGCGTGTAATTTATTTATAAAATTCAATTTTTCCCCATTTACATCGGTACTTTTTATTTTGATGCCTATTTTATATTTATAAAGTATATGGGTCCAAAGTGGAGTAATTAAAAATGTTAAAATGCAGGCAATTAAGCCCGTAGCAAAAATTTTCAATACATTTATTGCTTCAGGAATTGTTTGAATTTGAGCAAATTCCATATATTTTATGCAGGATTGTGAAAAATTAAAGTTTGCTTACTTCAGATTTATTAATATGGTTCCATACATATGAATCGAATGCCCAACTCGTCATATTTTTTACATCTTGCCAGCGCGTGTTATCGTCTAAGACAACTGCTACAACACGATGCTTTTTAGTTGAATCTGAAACGACTGCAAGAAGCGAGCGGCCAGCCAACGGAGTAAACCCAGTTTTACAACCCAAAGCATTCGGTATTTGTACAATATTTAAAACAGTATTTAGAATATCATGTTCGGTTTTTCCGTCTGTTGAACAGATTGATATTGGATTGTCCTGCGAAAAATTAAATATTTTCCATATTTCATTATACCTGAGAGAATAAGCAGTTATTTTAGCAATATCATAGGCGGAAGAATAACACTCTGACTCACGTCCATCAGGTTCCAACCCAGAAGGAGTGCAAAAATGACTATCAACAAGGCCGAGTTCTTTAGCTCTTTTATTCATGAGTTCAGCAAATGCATCCTGTGAACCAGAAATATGTTTTCCGAGTGCTATGGCTGCATCATTTGCACTATTTAATAATGCTGCCTCTAAAAGATTTTTAACAGATATTTTTTCTCCAACCATTAATCTTTGTCCATTACAAAATCCGCTACGAGGACAACCTATTTTTGTTCCATCAGCATAAATTGCTTCTTCATCAATTACGACTTCTTCATCTAGGTTTTTTACTTTCTCCACTACCAATAATGCTGTCATAATTTTTGTTAGCGATGCTATTTGTCTCTGCTGTTTGCCATTATTATCATGCAAAACTATTCCAGTATCAGCATCAATAACCACTGAAGCATGTGCTCCAGGAACCACGAGATCTTTTATTCCATCTTTCCTTGTAGGTTGATATTCCGGATAATCAACAGCTTGAGCTTTGGTTTTTTTAGGCTCTTTAGATTTAGAAGATTCCACACCCCTTACTTCAGACTGAATACTGTGGCTACCCGATTTAAAATTAGTCTGTTCTCCAACAGAAAAAATTTCCTGCATGACCAAGAAAGAATTCAATGGAAAAATTACAATCATCAAAATTGTAGCCCACATTGCCATAGTCTTTTTATTACTCGTTATTAATGATAGAATTAATCCTTTCGTCTACTGAAAGTGTATCATATTCCGGGAGTTTTTTCACGCCATCAACGCCTAATTTTTTAAGGAAATCAAAGGAAACCGAATATACATAGCTTCTGCCATCCCTAGGATCACTATTTCTTTCAATCAAGCCACGTAAAAGCAAATTTCGCAAGGTATAAGAACAATTAACACCACGAATAGCCTCAATTTCTGCCTTTGAAATAGGAGAACGGTATGCAATTATCGAAACAACCTCCAGCGCCGCACTGGAAAGAGAATCCTGCAGTTCGCTTTTAACCAAGCTTTCGATGTATTGGGCGTTTTCTGGATTTGAAACTAGCTGAATTTCATTATCTTTTTTTATTAAAGTCAAACCACTTTCTGCTTTTGAATATTTTTCCGAAATATTTTCTATGCATTTCTCTATATCTTCAATCTGAACTTTCTCTGATAAAATTTTGAATAATTTTGCTTTTTTAATCGGTTCACCATTAACAAATAAAATGCTTTCTATTATCGACTGTAATTTTTCTTGTTCCATATTTTTTTATTTATAATTTTTATTCTATGTTTTTCATGTGTATCTCGGAAAACAATTCGTTCTGTTCGACATGGATTAGTTTTTGTTTAATCAATTCCAGCATCGCCAAAAATGAAACTATAATTTCTACCTTGTCCTTAGCATTAGACACGAGTTCCGAAAAAGAAGTTTCAACCTTTTCCTGCAGAGTGTTCTGCAAATGAATAATTTTATCTTCCAATGTCAGAATTTCCTTTACCATTTCCTCTTCAAGTTTATCTGCTATTGGTATTTCTCCTAGTATTCTAGAAAATGTTTTTGCTAAATCATCTACGTTAATGTTTTCTGGAGGGAAAAAAAACACGCCTCTTCCGGAAAATCCTTCCCTAGAAAAACTTTCCTTTGGACAACTATATAGCAAGCCCATTTTTTTTGAAGCTTCTTTGAATTTTTTGTATTCTGCCAATTGATATTCCAGATCCTTGATTTCTGCTTCTTCCTCTTCTGTAAATTCAAGCAAAGGAAGCAAAGCTTTTGATTTTATCAGAATAAGCTTAGAAGCTATAGACAAAAAATCAGCCAGATGTCCAAGTGTTATATTTTGGGCATTGGCAACATATTCCAAATACTGGTCAGCGATTTTTGCTAAGCTAACTCTGGTTATATCAAGCTTTTGGTCTTCTGTCATCTGTAGCAAAAGATCTAGTGGGCCTTCAAAGTTTTCAGTTTTAATTTGGTAATTATGCATACTAAATTTCTTTTTCGGCCTTATTGTCAACCAATTTGACCGCGACAAAAAGCGCCAAAAAGGCAGAAAATGAGACTATTAAAAAAACTGATTTCAATGGGAAAAATATTAATATTATAGCTGAAATAGCCGTGGCTAAAATGTAAGCCACTGAAGGGGTAGTCCTGAAAAAACTTATAATATCAACATCTCTGCCGTCTATTTTTTTATAAAAATAAGAATCACGCAAAGTTTCTATGATTGTCGCCCCTATACGGGTTATAAACAAAATGATACCCCATACCCAAACAGAAGTTGATGAAATAAAAAAAATGCTGCCTGAAGAAAACATAATTATGACCAGCCCTAAAATTATCATTTCTTTTTCTCCAAAATTTTTATCAGCCAAAAAACCGACTAAATATCCAAAGAAAACAAAAGGTAAAAGCATTATTGTAAAAATAACACCAATTTTAGACCAAGACATGCCTAGCTCAAGCAGATGCAAAGAAGTATAAACCACCATAAGCGCAAAGAAAAACTCTAAAGCCAGGGAAATTGAATATATTTTCATGACATCTGAATTCACGAATATTTTTTTGAATAAGTCACGAATCGTCAGATCTTGAGAAAATCTTTGATTGATATTACGCAAACCAAGCAGCGCAACCATGAACATAAACATGCTTATTATCATGGAAAGAAAAAATAAACCATTAAATCCAAATTTTTCCAGAATTTGAGTAGAAATAAGCGGACCCACTAAAAACCCTGCATTAAGAATGGTTAGATGTATTCCGCGGATACGCCCAGATTTTTTATCTTCAGAATAGCTTTCTATCATAATATCAAGAACCACCCAGGCTAAATAGCTGGAAACTATGAAAGACATTAAAAGAAAAACTCCTAAAAGTGAAGGCTGGGTGAAGATAAGAAAAGTCACACTGCAAACCTGAAAAAATAAAAAAATAAACATGGTCGTTGCTTTTCCGAACTGTTTGATTATTTTATGCATATTTAAAACGCCAACTAGAGCCACCGCATAACTTATGAAATAAAAAATGCTGACATTGCTTGAACCGAAAGATTCTCTGAAGTAATCAGCAATTACATAAACCAAAACAGCCTGGGAAAACCCAAATAAAAAAGAAATAAAACCCAAAAGTTTTAATTTCTTTTTGTCCACATGTTCAATGTGTTTTTCAAAAACTTTTACCATTATTTATGTTTTGTTTTTAACTTATTTTAAAAAGCAATTAAATAGTCTTCTTTTGCTTTGCAATTTTAATTCCAGCCTCGGAAAGTTGTTTTTCATCTAATTCACTTGGGGATCCCATCATTAAGTCCTTAGCTTCACCATCCTTAGGAAAAGCAATGACTTCCCTGATATTCGGTTCGTTTTGCAATATCATAACCAAGCGATCAAGCCCGGCTGCCATTCCACCATGTGGCGGAGCACCAAAAGTAAAGGCCTCTAGCATATGCCCGAAACGTAATTGTATATCTTCTTCTTTTAATCCTAAAATTTCAAAAATCTTGTGCTGTAATTCTTTGGAATGAATTCTGACACTGCCACCACCAATTTCATATCCATTTAGGACAATATCGTAAGCTTTAGCACGAGCTTCGAGTGGTTTCTTTTCAAGCAATTCAATATCTTCATCAAGTGGCGCCGTGAAAGGGTGATGTGAAGATCCGATTTCTCCTTCATCATTTTTTTCAAACATAGGGAAATCAACCACCCAACAAAAGGCTAGCTCATTAGGATCATTTTTATCATTTCGCATATCTGGCTTATCATTCCCATATCTTTCTATAGATTCTTTATAGGTAATAACAGGAAAAGGAATCCGCTTGATTTTTTTCTCTGGATAAATTTCTTTTACCAGCGCAATCATGCATTCTTCATAAATATGCATGATTTCCTGCTGGGTAGAAAAACTTATTTCAACATCAAGCTGTGTAAATTCCGGCTGACGATCGCCACGCTGATCTTCATCACGGAAACATTTTGCTATTTGAAAATACTTTTCAATTCCAGAAATCATCAATAGCTGCTTGAACTGCTGTGGTGATTGCGGAAGCACATAAAAATTGCCCTTATGAATACGCGATGGAACAATATATTCACGCGAACCTTCAGGCGTTCCCTTGGTCAAAATAGGAGTTTCAACTTCTATAAATCCTGTTTGGGAATAAAAGTTCCTGATAAAATTAATGATCTTGCTCCGCATTAAAATATTGTTCCTCATTCTTTCTGTGCGCAAATCAAGATAGCGATATTTTAACCTTATATCTTCATGTACTTCAGCAGTGCTTTTTGTCAGTTCAAAAGATGGAGTTTTCGATTCATTAAGAATATTTATAGCAGTTACTTCTAATTCAACTCCTCCTGTTGGAGATTTTTCATTCCTGGCACTCATTGGCCTTTCTTTTACAACGCCCTTCATCTCAATCACAAATTCACTGCGAAGTTTTTTGGCTGTATCACAAACTTTAACATAATCCGGAATCACAACTGTCTGGAGAATTCCGCTGGAATCGCGCAGATCTATGAAAATAATTTTTCCATGATCGCGACGCACATGAACCCAGCCGGCAAGTTTAACTTCTTGTCCGATAAATTTTGGCGTTTCAATTATATTAATTCTTTGCATAAAATTATTTTTTATTTCAATAATTCAGCCACTCTTCTTGAAATATCACTGGGAACAATTTTCGTTTTCTCATAAAAATCTGTAATACCCATGTCTTCTACCATTTTTTTGTTTTCATCAGATACAGATGCAGAAAGCACGATAAGCGGAATATCTTTTGTTTTGTCATCCATTTTTATGCGATGAATTATTTCGTCTCCGCCCATGGCCGGCATTACCATATCAGTTATGATCAAATCATATTCATTTTCGGCTGCCATCCGGCTTCCCCATGCTCCATTTTGAGCATATTCAACTGTATACCCATCATCTTCCAGTTTTTTCCCGAACATCTCGAGAAAAATTTTTTCATCCTCTATGAATAATATCCTTTTGTTTTTACTGGCACTGTTTTTTCCTTTCCCGTTGATGCGTTCTTTATTTTTTTTTTGCTCTCCGTATTTATTTAAAATCTTGAGAATTTCTTGGGCTAATTGTGACGGGGTAAATTCAGTTTTGCCAATAAAGCCTTCTGCGCCATTATTTTTTGTTTCTTCTTCATATTCAGACTTGTCGAGATTGCTAAAAATGAAAACTTTCAGGTCAGGATTGTAGTTACCGCTCATCTTAAGCTCTTTTAAAACGTCCATGCCGCTCATTTCAGGAAGCACCATATCCAAAAGTACAAGGTCATAATCGCTTTCTGCCGCAAATTTCAAGACCTCTTTACCAGTGGTTGCATTGACAACTTCCAGTCCGACCGATTCGAACTTTTTTTTGTATATTTCAACAATCATCGGATCATCTTCAACAAGGAGTATTTTTGACATATTTTTGTTTGAAAATAAAAAATTTAAGACATTCTTATTGTACCTAAAATAAGACAAAATAGCAACCTTATGGTTGCTATTTTGAAGTCTTGATATTTTATATATATTTAACTGTTTATCGGTATTTCAATCATAAATCTGCTTCCCATTCCTGGCCCATCCGATTCTACCCAAACTGCCCCATGGTGGGCTTCGGCAATAGCCTTGCCGACATAAAGACCCAGTCCAGTACCACTGACATGTAAACGCGACACATCTTTGCCTCGTGAGAATTTCCTGAAAAGAAAATGTATTTCTTCCTTAGGTATTCCTATCCCCGTGTCAGAAACTGTGATCCTGACAACTTTTCCATACGACGATTTTTCTTCGGTTTTGACAAACCCCCTGTCATCTATGATCACGCCTTCATCTCTAATTTCTGCGCTTATGGTTACTCCCCCTTTTTCTGTATATTTCAAGGCATTGTCAATAAAATTAGAAACTAATTCACGCACCTTATTAAAATCCATTTTAAATTCAGGTATCGGATCCTTTGGCAGTTTTAAATCAAGATAAAACTTCTTTGATTTGGCAAGAATCAGGAAGTTTTCATAAAGGTCACTCAACATTTTACCTATATTGGCATTTTCAAATGAAAATGTCATTCTGCCTGATTCAATACGTGAAACATTCAACAGGTCTTCAATGAGATTGGCAAGGTTTTCACTGGAAACATATATTTTTTCAATGGCCCCGCGTATCGTATTGCTCATTTCACCATATGATCCCTCCATAAGAAGCGATGAAAATCCCTTGATGGCTGTAACAGGAGTCCTAAGCTGATGAGAAGCAATAGAAATAAATTCAGTCTTGGCATTGTCCAAAACTCTTAATTGATCGTTTGCTTCAGCTAAACTATCGGCCATTTTTTGCAACATTTCTTTACGCTCCACTTCAAGTTTTACTGAACGAATAAGTGCTATGCCAATTCCGCCTACCAATACAAGTGTTATTCCTGTTAAAACTATGCTTGCTGTGTTTTTTATAAATAAAAATTGCGAACCAATAAGAATAATCAATCCTATAACTAGAGCTTGTGCACCAATAAGTTTAATATTAAATGCTTTATATTTAACGATAATATAAGCAAGAAAACCCATAAATATTGGCATACCGAAATATCCATATTGAGAAGATACCCAATCAGAAGTAAAACTACCAATGATATTACCAGAAGAAAAAGTTAAAAGAAAAATGGAAATACCAATTGCAAAATATATAATTTTATTTTTTTCTTTATAATCATTTGATGTTCTGTATCTTATTATTGATAATATTATTATCCAGAAAGAAGAAATTATTTCCAAAAAATAAGTATAATAGAGTGCAAGTGGACCTTCAATAGCATCACAAGTAGCTACATTGACTCCCAATAAATTAAATTTTGTTGGAACAAGCACTATAAGCGGCAATAGCAATAAAAATAATATACCCTTTTTTAAAAAAGAAATATCTTTTTTGTATATAAAAACATAAGTTAAATATAAACTAAGGATATAAATGAGTGGCTCTATTAATATTGTCAGAGACCAAAAAAATATAACACTTCTACTTTCTACTGTCGCGAATAACACTAAAGCAAAAAATCCCCAAATAAAAAACGCTATTGAAACTAAAAAGAGTAGTTTAGAATCCAATTCATTTTTTCTTTTATATAAAACAAAAAAACCTAAAAGCAAAGAAATCAGCATCCCAGGTATTAATGCATAATACAAAATAAACGGCACATCACTAGATAATATTAAAAAATTTGGATATTCGCCTGGACACAAAATGTTGCTCATTTTTGTTTTTTATTTATTTTTTTAATTTCTTCCTCAATGAAAGGAACAAAATATCCTTTATACTTATTCTGCAACCTAGGTATTTTCCAATCATCCTCTGTCACGATTTTCCTACAAGTACTTTTTCCACATTCACATTTTATTTTCCACGGCTTTGTTCCTTTCACGTGATAATGCGCTTGTGCATAATCGAACGTAATTTCTTCATCTTTTTTTATTTTTCTCATCGAAACCAATGTTAACTGACCTTTATTACCAGCATTCGGTTCACAACTATGATTAAATTTATAATTATCTTCTAATAGATCAAAGTTTTTTGGTCCAATATAAAAAAATTTTTCAACTTGATAAAAATAGTCCTGTAATTTTATAGGTAACCTTTCACATTCTTCTGAAGTAAGAATAAAACCACCCGAAATAGCAATTATTTCTCCTTTTTTTATGTCTTCTCTCGCAAAAATTCCATCTCCTTTATTTGCAGTTTTTCTTGTCTCTACTTTTGGACTAATCCAAGAAAAAGTTCTTCTATTTTTTTTCATTTTCTGACTTTAAAAATAAATTTGATAATTTTTTATCTTCTCTTCCTTTCCAATTGCCTTTATGATAAGCATAACTAGCAATCAATGGAAAAGCTAATGTTGCTTCGGCGTAAACCATTTGTTCATTGTCCAATTCGACTTTTCCCCATGTTCGAGCTTCTTTGAATGTAGAACTTGAACATCCTCCATCTCTAACATCAGCTACGGTAATTTGAATAGCATACTTGTGCCTTGGCATAAACTTTCCTGAATATTCAGTACAAACAACAACATCTTGTAAGAAATTTTTAGGAGTACCTCCACCTATAATAACTACTCCCGTTTCTTTAGTATTCATTTTAAGTTTAGCTAATTCCCTAAAATCTCTCACTGAATCTATAGTAAGATGATTTTTTAAATTTTCTGTCTGATGTTTCACTAATCCAAATCCGGCAGCACAATCAGAGAAGGCTGGGCAAAATATAGGAATATTTTTCTTGAAGGCCCACTGAATTAATGAGTCTTTTTTCTTAGCTATATTTGGGTTATTTTCTAAGAATCTACCCATTTCCCAAATAAATTCCCTTGAAGAATAAGGTCTTTTTTCTAAATTATCTGCTATCTCTGCTATAACAAAACCGCATTTTTCGAGTTCTTTATCATCTGTATATGTATCATATATTCTATCAATACCTAGTTCTCCCAGTTCAGCATTGTCAACATCTACATCTCCTTTGTAATGTTTGTATCCTAGTGCCTCAAAAAAATCCATATCAACAACACTTGCTCCGGTAGCTACTATTGCATCAACCATATTATTTTTAACCATATCAACGTAAACTTGCATACAACCTGCTGCGCTAGTGCTCCCAGATAAAGCTAAAATAACCGTACAATCTTTATCATAAAGCATTTTGTCATATAATTCAGCTGATCTAGCAAGGTCTCTAGCAGAAAAAGACATGCTTTTCATTGCTTCAACAATTTTTGTTGTATCTATTTCCTTTATATCGATATGTTTTATTGTCTCTTTCAAAAAATCTTTTCTATTCTTCATTTGCTTATTTGATTTAAAAAAATTTTACTTTTTGATTTAATGTTTCAATTAATTCAATATTTATAATTATATAAAAATAATATTAATTTAGCAACCAAATAAAAAAGGGTTCGAGATAAGATTATCAAGAACCCTCATTTTAAAACATCATAGCCAAGATTAAAAATCTTGACTAATAATAATATTCTAATTGCAGAAAAGAACATTACAGCTAATACTTTTTTCATAGTAGTGTTCAATTCGCGATTGAAGAACATAGTTGCAACCTCCGAGCCATCCCAGAGGCTGAATTTTATTAAGCTGTAGCCTAAAAAAATTCCTCCAGCTTGTTTATTAATTTCATATAAAGCATCAAAAGATCTTCTATATGCTGCCATCAGAATGAAATCATCAACAATATTTTGGCTAATAAAAATAAAAGTTAAAGCCACTAAAACATCAAGTGCCCACGCAACTAAAAACATTGTATTCCATGAGCAATTATAATACTTTAGTGCCCCTATTGTTGAAACTATAATAATTTCAACACCCCAATCTGACAAAAAATAAGCTACCCATTTAGTTGCAGTCTTTGTTGTTTTAGCCGCAATTTGTCTTTTACTTTCTTTTTCTTTTATTTCCAGGTAGGCAAATACGACAACTTTCAGTACTGACCATGCGCCATAAATTGTTGCCTGCCCATATTCCAGCCAAAAACCCCAACCATTTGAAAATATCGCTGTTATTAAACAACCAGCAAAAAGTTTCAAATAATGACCCGCTTCGGTTTCTGGATGAAAAATCCAGATAACAAGTAAAATCTGAAAAACAACAAATGCCGCGAGAGTCGCGGCCAATCTTGCTAACCGCTTCATCACGACACCTCCTATGATTTTTTAAATTACTGTTCTATTGGCCATTATTGACCAATGTTTAAGTATACACCTAAAAACATGTTTTGTCAACTATGTATATAATACATTGGCTTAAATAAGCCATTTTATAAAAATTTCTACATCTCCCAGAAGGTGACCGTTAAAATTAAATAAAATAAAGCAAGCATCGCCACATTACCTACTAGCATTTACGTGCAATTATCTCCACTATACCATGAATATGTTTTTCTTCTTTGCCTGGATGACCTTTGTCTACAACTATACCTT